>CAZWZG010000012.1:0-33882 GCA_964638245.1 uncultured Rhodobacterales bacterium | reverse complement strand
ATCGGTGTGTCTGTCACAGGCGCTCTGACATCCGCAATGTTGGAGGCGATGGCCGAAACCCCGGTTATCTTCGCCATGGCCAACCCCGATCCGGAAATTACGCCCGAAGAAGCACGCGCTGTGCGGCCCGACGCCATCGTTGCGACGGGGCGGTCGGACTACCCCAATCAGGTCAACAACGTGCTCGGGTTCCCCTACCTGTTTCGCGGCGCGCTCGATATCCACGCCCGCGCAATCAATGACGAGATGAAGATCGCCTGTGCCAAGGCGCTGGCAGATCTCGCGCGAGAGGATGTTCCAGACGAGGTGGCCATGGCCTACGGACAGAAGCTGTCGTTCGGGCGGGAATACATCATCCCGACCCCGTTCGACCCGCGTCTGATCTACCGCATTCCGCCTGCGGTAGCGAAAGCCGGGATGGACACCGGCGCGGCGCGCCGGCCCATCGTCGATCTGGATGAATACGAACTGCGCCTGAAGGCCCGGATGGACCCGACGGCGACGATCATCCAGTCGATCAACGCCCGGGCCAAGATGGCGCAAGCGCGCATGGTTTTCGCAGAGGGCGACAGCGCGCGCGTACTGCGCGCCGCTGTGCAGTATCAACGCTCGGGTCTTGGCAAGTCACTGGTCGTTGGCCGGGACGAGGATGTGAAAGCAAAGCTGGATGCCGAAGGGCTGGGCGATGCGTTCCACGAGCTTGAAATCGTCAACGCCGCCAAAACCATGCATCTGGAGACCTACAAGGATTTTCTTTATCAGCGGCTTCAGCGGCAGGGGTTTGACAAGACCGACATTCACCGTCTGGCCGCACGGGACCGACACGTCTTTGCCGCGCTGATGCTGGCCCATGGTCATGGCGACGGCATGGTCACCGGCGCCACGCGCAAATCGGCACAGGTGCTCGAGCGGATCAACCACGTCTTTGATGCCAAGGCGGCCGACGGTGCGGTCGGCGTGACCGCCGTGCTGGTCAAGGGTCGCATAATCCTGATCACTGACACCCTGGTCCATGAATGGCCTTCTGCAGAAGATCTTGCGATGGAGGCGCGGGCAGCGGCGACCGTGGCACGTAACTTGGGCATGGAGCCGCGGGTGGCCTTCGTATCGTTTTCGACTTTTGGCTATCCGGTCAGCGAGCGCGCCGAGAAGATGTATCAGGCTACGCATGTGTTGGACGCCGAAGGTGCGGATTTCGAGTACGAAGGCGAGATGACCGTCGATGTGGCGCTGAACGAGCGGGCGATGGCGGAGTATCCGTTTTCGCGCCTGACGGGCCCGGCGAACATCCTCGTGGTCCCTGCGCGACACTCGGCCTCGATCTCGGTCAAGTTGATGCAGGAAATGGCGGGGGCCACGATCATTGGTCCGATCCTGACAGGCGTGAATGCGCAGATCCAGATTTGCCCAACCGTTTCGAGTGTAAGCGATATTCTGAACATGGCCGTGCTTGCGGCCTGCAAGGTAGGCTGATGGCGATCTGGTGCGTGGGGTCGATCAACATCGACCATTTCTATGCCGTCACTCATATCGTGGCCCCGGGTGAAACGCTGGCGGCGACGGGAATTCGGTCCGGGTTAGGCGGCAAGGGCGCGAACCAGTCGGTTGCGGCGGCGCGTGCAGGTTCAAAGGTGCACCATATTGGGGCAACTGGAGCCGATGGTGCCTGGGTGGTTGAACGTCTTGAAAGCTATGGCGTCGACATAAGCCGTGTGGATCAGACCAAACCAAAAACGGCTCATGCCATCATTGCGGTCGCCGACGACGGTGAGAACGCGATCATCATCTATTCGGCAGCGAACCGCTCGCTGGACGAGGCTTCAGTCGCAACCTTTTTGGGCGAGGCGAGCGAAGGCGACATTCTGTTGTTGCAGAACGAGACGAACGCTCAGGTCGAAGCAGCCAAGGCCGCCAAGGCGCGCGGCGTGCGGGTTTTCTATTCTGCGGCGCCGTTTGACGTCGCAGCGGTGGACGCTGTTGCACCCTACATCGATCTGCTGATCATGAACGAAATCGAAGAGCAGCAGCTGATGGCAAACCTGCCCGATCTCACGGTTCCGGAACGCTTGGTCACTCTCGGAGCTGATGGCGCGCGCTGGGCATCCGCGGATGGATCAGAGGCGTCGGTTTCTGCGCCCAAAGTGACTGCCGTTGATACGACTGGGGCGGGCGACACGTTTGCCGGTTACTTTGCGGCGGGGATCGATCAGGGGATGTCAGTGGAAGAGGCGATGCGGCTGGCGACGTCAGCGGCGGCCTTGAAAGTAACACGCCCGGGAACGGCGGATGCGATCCCGGGCGTTGAAGAGGTTCTTCAGGCTTACGACTGACCCTTTTTCGCGAAGGGTGCGGCGTCGCCCCAGAGTTCCAGGACGCGTTTGTCGCGACCACATGCGGTGCGGTAGAACTGATAGGCTTCCGATTGCGCCTTCGGACCGCGACGGGTCAGAACGATGCTTGTCCCTTTGTAGTAATCCTGATGGTAGTCCTCGGCGTCATAAAAGGTCGATGCATTTAGGATCGGCGTGACAATCCGCTGGCCTAGATCGCGTCCTGCGCGCGCCTTTGCGGCTTCTGCAGCGGCGCGTTCTTCTTCATTCGCCACAAAAATGGCCGTGCGGTAAACGTCACCGCGGTCGCAGAACTGACCGCCGGGATCGGTGGGATCGACCGAGCGGAAGAAGGCGTGGAGGATCTGCTCATAGCTGATCACGTCGGGGTCGTAGGTGATTTCCACGGCTTCGTAGTGACCGCTACCCTTGAGCGTGCGGTATGTCGGGTTTTCTGTTGAGCCACCGGTGTACCCGGATACAACGTCCTTCACACCACGGACCTTTTCAAAGTCGCTTTCGATGCACCAGAAACACCCGCCTGCCAAAACGGCGGTTGCTCGGTCGGCAGCCTGGGCCTGTCCAGCGCATTGCAGGAACAGCCCGAATCCGATCAGAAGCGCAAGGACGGTCGGTTTGACCTTGGGAAATATTGCGTTTGCCATGACTTTGGTCTCCTTTGAGCCGGACAATGGTGCGGCCACGGCCCTTGGGCAATTCACCGCGCTGTGAGGTCACGCCAAGGTGACACGTGTTTCAAGGAGGGGGCGGATGAAAATCGCGATGTGGTCAGGCCCGCGGAACCTGTCGACGGCGATGATGTATGCGTTTGGCAGCCGTGCGGATTGCGCGATCTGGGACGAGCCATTTTATGCGGCCTATCTTGTGATCACAAAAGCGGATCACCCCATGCGTGACGAGACAATCGCGCAAGGGATCACCGATGCAAATGCCGTTGCGCAGCACCTGATCGGCAAAATCCCCAACGATAGAGACTATTTTTACCAGAAACACATGGTCCATCATATGGTAGAGCAGATGCCGCTCGATTGGATGAAAGAGGTCAGGAACGTTTTCCTGATCCGACATCCAGCACGGGTTGTCGCCAGCTATTTAAAAAAACGCGAGGCGCCGGTTCTTGAAGATCTTGGGTTTGGGGCGACCGAAGCGCTGTATCAGCGGGCTGCCGGTTTCGGGCAAAGACCGGTTGTGATCGATAGTGCTGATATCCGTAACGATCCCGCCGGCATGTTGCAGCAGCTTTGCCGCGCGTTGGAGATACCGTGGGACCCAGCGATGCTGGCATGGCCGGCGGGCGGGCGCGCCGAGGACGGGCCTTGGGCACCCCATTGGTACGGTGCCATCCACCGCTCGACCGGGTTTGATGGGCCTGAGGGGCCCATGCCTGAGATACCGGAGGATTACAGGTCTTTGGTCGAAGCGGGGTTGCCAGAATACGAGCGCTTCAAGACGCGCGCGCTTAGGCCCTGAGAAGCGCTTTGGTCTCGCGCCGTTTGAGGACGGGTCGCGCGGGGAGCAACGGTTGCTCGGTCAGTTCTGGGAACAACGCGCGGATCTCGTCTTCTTGGGCGCTGGGCAAGTCCGACTGGATCGCATCCCCAAAAAGGAAGCTTTCGCAAGGCGCGCCGTTTGCCGTGATCACTTCGTGGTCATCAAACATGATGTGCACATAGGTGACGCCGCCTTTCCAGTCACCGGCGCGAATGCCAGGCTGTCCTTTGAGATGCTTTGCAGCCACGAGGACTTCGGTGTGGCCTGTCGTCAGTTCCACCGACCACCCTTCAAGGAGCACTCGATGCTGAGGCGACAGCGTCAGCGGGACGGAAGGGGAGTTTGGACCCAAGGCTCCGATGTCAAACTGCACAGGACGCAGTGATGTGTCCTGTGACAGGTGACGGCCCGAAACGTGGGTGGTTCCGGCCCAGCGCACGGGTTGCGCGCCGTTATCACGGGTGACGACAAGTGTTCCTGGCGTGACGTCTTCAACGGGCAAAAGGCCGTTTACCGTTTCGATCAGCGTCCCTGCAGTAAAGCAGGCAATCGAGGAATACGGGATGGTCGAATAGTTGGCGAAGGTCCCCAGCGTCAGCGTATCGCCCGCCTCAACCCCGTCGAGTGCCCGACTGTCGTCGCTCATCACGAAGGATCGCGTGACCCCGCCAATGGTAAGCTGGAAGGTCTTGATCGTAACGGACTCGCCGTTGATCGTGCTGGTGTCGTCATAGATGAAGTCGTAATCCGTGACCGTTCCGGCGGTTGTCGTAAGGGTTTGCGGCGCGCCCGGATCGTCGCCTTCGTCGGCGTGCAGGCGGTTGTCGTTGTCGTCGATGGTCATCGTGAACTCGCCAAGGATCGGCGTGCTGCCGCCATTGCTGACGTAGCTGTTGTTCACCTCGTAGATTTTGACCGTCGTGACCGGCAAAACACCACTCCAGGCCCGCGACATGCGGGGGGATTCAAACGCTGGATACCAGCCGATCTGGGTGTAAAAACGGCTAATTCGGGAAGATTTTGAAACAGACGCCTTATTTCAGGCGCTGGTTTCGAGCCGCTAGAAGGCGCAGGCGCAGCGCGTTCAGCTTGATAAAGCCTGCTGCATCGGCCTGATCATAGGCGCCGGCATCATCCTCAAACGTCACATGCGCTTCGGAGTAAAGGCTGGCATCAGACCAACGCCCGACGGTCCGCACGGAACCCTTGAACAGCATCAGGCGGACGGTCCCCGTCACGTGTTCCTGGCTCTTGTCGATGGCGGCTTGAAGCATGTCGCGCTCGGGGCTGAACCAGAAGCCGTTGTAGATCAATTCGGCGTAGCGGGGCATCAGTTCGTCTTTCAGGTGCGCGGCCCCACGGTCGAGCGTGATCTGTTCGATGCCCCGATGGGCTTCGAGAAGGATCGTGCCACCTGGCGTCTCATAGATGCCGCGGGATTTCATGCCCACGAACCGGCCTTCAACCAGATCGAGCCGTCCAACGCCGTGGCGCCCACCAATTTCGTTAAGCTCGGTCAGGACCGTCGCAGGCGACATCGCCTTGCCATTGATCGAAACCGCATCGCCCTTTTCAAACCCGATCTCGATGTACTCCGGCTCATCAGGGGCCTTCATCGGGTCGGTCGTGCGCTGGTAAACGTAGTCGGGCGCGGCTTCGGCAGGGTCTTCGAGGACCTTTCCTTCGGACGATGTGTGCAAAAGGTTCGCATCGACCGAAAACGGCGCTTCGCCGCGCTTGTCCTTGGCGATCGGAATCTGATGGGCTTCGGCGAATTCGATCAGCTTGGTCCGGCTCGACAGGTCCCATTCGCGCCATGGGGCAATGACCTTGATGTCGGGGTTCAGCGCGTACGCCGACAGTTCGAACCGAACCTGGTCGTTGCCCTTGCCGGTCGCGCCATGCGCCACCGCATCAGCGCCGGTTTCCGCAGCGATCTCAACGAGGCGCTTGGAGATAAGGGGGCGGGCAATGGAAGTGCCCAGAAGGTAGAGGCCCTCATAGACAGCATTGGCACGGAACATCGGGAACACGAAGTCGCGAACGAACTCTTCCCGGAGATCCTCGATATAGATGTCCGAGGCACCCATGATCTCGGCCTTCTTGCGCGCTGGTTCCAGCTCTTCGCCCTGCCCGAGATCGGCAGTGAACGTCACGACCTCGCAGTTATACTCGGTCTGCAGCCATTTCAGGATGATCGACGTGTCCAGACCGCCGGAGTAGGCAAGAACGACTTTTTTGGGTGCTGACATCTTGGCCGCCTGTTTTTCCAGTTCCGGCGGCGCGTTTATTGGGTTTTCGGACGCGGAGCAAGGCCGCGTTGTGCGCTAGAGCTGTGCCAGAAACGCTGCCTTGGATTTCTCGTAGACGTCCAGGACCGGTTCGAGCGCAACAACGTCCTGACCGCTTGCCGCGCGCAATTCGTTGTCCTGGCACAAGGTTCCAAGTTCTTCGAACCCCAGGTTCAATGCCGAACCCTTCAGAAAGTGAAAATCGTCCTGCCCCGGCGCGGCGCCAGCGGCCTTCAAACGGTCGAAGGTTCCATCGACCTCCTCAAGGAAAATTTCGACGACCTCGGGAAAATCCTCGGCCCCGATTTCATCTTTCAATTCGTTGACGCGGTCCCAGTTGATCATCGCCTTCCTCCGACACCATTAAGCTAGTCTAGGACGACCTCCTTAAACATGTGTTGCTGGTTCCAATTTGCAGAGAATTCTCAGCTTCATGTCCCGTTAACGGGGCTTGCTCAAAAGCAAGAAACGGAACGTGTGAAATGGCCAGTGTACCTGACGTGACACCCATCGACACCACCGCAGCGGAGGCTGCCTCGCCGGCGGTTCAGCCGGTTGCTCTCGTTGTGGACGACAGTCGTCTGCAGCGACGGATTCTGTCCGTGTCGCTCAAGAAATGGGGGTTTACGGTTCTTGAGGCGGAGTCAGGACAAGAGGCGCTGGACCTTGTTCAAGCTAACAGTGTGGATGTGATCCTGAGCGATTGGATGATGCCGGGCATGTCAGGGCCTGAATTCTGTAAGGCATATCGCGCGCTGCCGGACGATAACTACGGCTATTTCATTCTTCTAACCTCAAAGACCGAAAAAACCGCGGTAACCGAAGGGCTCGACACGGGGGCCGATGACTTCTTGTCTAAGCCCGTAGACGTTACCGAGCTTCGTGCGCGGATTGAGGCAGGTCAACGCATTCTGGTCATGCAGCGACAGATTGCAGCCAAGAACCGGATGCTGGAAGCGACGCTTGATGAGTTGCGGACGCTGAACAAAGCGGTCGAGCGTGATCTCGAACAGGCCTGCATCCTGCAAAAGGCCCTAATGCCGCCCACCCTTCTTGAAGAAGAGGCGTATTCGATCACGTCCCTGTTCCGGCCAAGCGGGCACGTGGGTGGCGATCTTGTCGGGTACCAACCTTTGCCAGAGGGCAAAATTGCGTTCTGGTCGGTGGATGTTTCCGGGCACGGGATCGCATCGGCCCTTATCACGATCCGCGTTTCAAGCCTTTTGCGGGAACGTCATGGTGATCAGAGCCTTCTCGGAGAACTCTTGGATGACGGTTCGTTCAGGGTCACGCGCCCGCGCGACGTCTTTGAGCGTTTGAACAGGGTCCTGTGTTCAGAGCTTGAGACGGACCACTACCTGACCATGTTTCTGGGGATCTTTGATCCTGTGGATGGGTCATTGCAGTTTGGTCAAGCGGGCCACCCGAACCCGGTGGTTCAGGACCGTTCGGGTGGTGTCCGCTTCTTTGGTCATGGCGGCATGCCGATCGGACTGATCCACGATGCTGCCTATGACGATGATTGCGCGGTGTTGAATTCTGGCGACCGCCTTCTGGTCTACTCCGACGGTGTGACAGAATGTGAAAACCCCGGTGGCGGGATGTTAGACGAAGACGGCCTCGCGCGCATCCTGAAGAAGCATCCAACGGCGACGGGCAGTGATTTCAACGAAAAGCTGATCTGGGAACTGGCTGAGTTTGCAGACGGGCGTCCGTTCGGGGACGATATTTCAACCGTTCTTCTGGATATTTCAGCGGCTCAGTAAACGCTCCAACATGACCCGATCCCCCTCGTTCTGGATCAGCTCCAAAGCGGCGGTGCCGCTGGCCCAAACAGCATGGTGGCCGGGTTCGGTCGGTGGCCCGTGGCGTCGCACGGGGCGTGCCAGATAGATGTGGGCGATCTTTTCAGCCCAAAGATCGTAGTCAGGCATGTAGGCAAAGCGTCGGAATGCTCCTAGGCGTCGCGTGATGGCGATGCGCCACCCTGTTTCTTCGCAAACCTCGCGGTGGAGCGCTTGTACGGGGCTTTCGCCGGGGTCAATGCCGCCGCCCGGCAGCTGGAACTCGCAATGAGGCTGTTCCTGAAACGTCAGAAGGAATTTTCCTTCGCGTTCAAGGATTGCGTATGCGCCGGGGCGCGGCGTGTAGCGCATAGCTGCTTTGACGGGTTCGCCGTAGCGGGGGATCATGGGGTTGGCCCTTGGCTTGTCGTGCCTATATGGACGCGGTATGCCAAGAGGCAGCCGCTAAGGAAACCCCATGACACTTGGAAGCCAAATCGCTTGGGACGATACAGTCCTGCCGTTCCAACTTGACCGGACGGATACGCGCGGCCGCGTCGCACGACTGGACGGGGTGCTGCAGGATGTCCTGTCCCAACATGACTATCCGCCTATGATCGAAGCGCTTGTCGCCGAAGCCACGCTTTTAACGGCGTTGATCGGACAGACGATCAAGCTGCGCTGGAAACTGTCGCTGCAAGTACGCGGCGACGGACCGGCCCGCATGATTGCGACCGATTACTATAGGCCGACCGAGGATGGCGAACCTGCCCGTATTCGGGCCTATGCCAGCTATGACGCGGACCGGCTGGACGCGTCAAATACCCCTTTCGAGAATATCGGAAAGGGCTATTTCGCTGTGCTGATCGACCAAGGACCCGGGACCGAGCCGTATCAAGGGATCACGCCGATCGCAGGCGGTTCACTGGCCAGTTGTGCGGAGACGTATTTCGCCCAGTCCGAGCAGCTTCCGACACGCTTTGCGCTGAGCTTTGGTCAATCGCAGCTTCCCGGCGAGAGCACGCACTGGCGCGCCGGTGGCGTAATGTTGCAGCAGATGCCTAAATCATCGCCTTCGGTTGAAGGCGGCGGTAGTGGTGATGGCGGTTTGTTGGCAGCAGAAGACATGCTGGATGCCGAAGACGGCGAAAACTGGAACCGTGCGACGATCCTTTTGGAGACGGTTGAAGAGTTGGAGTTGATTGGACTGACAGTGCAGCCAACCGATCTTCTGGTGCGTCTGTTCCACGAGGAAGCACCGCGAGTATTTGATGCTCAACCGGTGACGTTCGGATGTACTTGTTCGTCGGATCGTGTGCGGCAGTCCTTGTCGATCTATTCGGCACGCGACATTGGGCACATGACCACGGACGAAGGTATCGTCACGGCGGACTGTCAGTTCTGTGGGGCGCATTACGAGTTTGACCCAAAGACCCTGGGGTTCGAGGCCGAGGTGCAGCCGGACAATGACAGCGCTGGTTGACCAGATAAGAATGGCTTGCGCCCGAACGGCGCAAGCCACGTCGGATTTCGACCTGAACCCTGGTATCAAGGGTGGGTCAGGGACGCTTCGACAGGCGGCGGTTCTGATCCTGATTTCTGACCTTGGGCCCGAACCGGTCGTCACGCTCACCAAACGCTCGGCGGCCCTAAAGCACCATCCGGGTCAGATCGCTTTTCCCGGGGGCAAGGTTGATCAACGGGACGCGGATGTCGATGCTGCTGCTCTTCGAGAAGCCAATGAAGAGATTGGATTGCCGCTCGATGGCGCGGACATCATTGGGCACTTGCGCCCGCATCGAACAGTGACGTCGTTTTCTGTTGAGCCGGTCGTGGCAATGCTTGAGCGGCCCTTTCAGCCCGTTCCCGAGCCCGGCGAAGTGGCTGAGGTTTTTGATGTACCGCTCGCGCATCTCTTGCGGCCGGAAAACTATGTCATCGAAGGGCGGCGCTGGCAGGGTCAGATGCGGCGATACTACGCCGTTCCGTATGGGCCCTATTACATCTGGGGCGCTACGGCTCGGATGTTGCGTGCCTTTGCTGAGGCGTGGGAAGCGTGAGGCGTCTTGACGGAGACTGGGTGACGCGTCCCGCGACCCAAGCGGTTTTTGATGCTTTGGAAGCGCAGGACGGGTCCGCATTCTTCGTTGGTGGGTGCGTGCGCGATGCGCTTATGGGGCGCGACGTCGGGGACATTGATCTGGCGACGGCATTGGTGCCCGACGTTGTCATCGCGGCGGCTGAAGCGGCGGGGTTGAACGCAGTTCCAACGGGTCTTGATCACGGGACGATTACAGTCGTTTCGGACGGTGTGCCCCACGAGGTCACGACGTTTCGGCGGGATGTCGAAACCGACGGTCGTCGGGCGGTGGTCGCATTTTCTGATCACATGGAAGAGGATGCTGCCCGACGTGATTTCACGATGAACGCGCTCTATGCCGATCGAAAAGGTCTCGTGATGGATCCCCTTGGGGCTCTGCCGGATCTTGAAGCGCGCCGGGTGGTGTTTATCGGTGAAGCGGCCGATCGCATCGCGGAAGACCACCTGCGCATTCTGCGGTTCTTTCGTTTCCACGCGTGGTTTGCTGCACCGGGGTTTGACGCCGATGCGCTTGGGGCGATTGCGGGTGGACTGGACGGGTTGGAGAGCCTGTCGCGCGAACGGATTGGCGCAGAGATGCTCAAGATTCTTGCTGCTCCGGATCCGGCACCTGCTTTGGCGACAATGGCCCGGATCGGCGTACTGACACGGATTTTGCCGGGGGCCGATGCGGCTCCGGTTGGGCCGTTGGTTGAAGCGGAGCGAGCGGCGGGGCGCGCCCCGGACGCGCTGTTGCGCCTTGTATCACTCGGGGGAGCAGAGGTTGACGAACGCCTCCGCCTTTCGCGCAAGGAGGCCAATCTAGTCGCCGAGATGCGCGCGGCGATGGGCGAAACCGATGCCGCCGCGACCGCCTACTACCGCGGCGCCCGCGCGGCTTGGGCTGGGGCGCTTTTGCAGGGGCGGATGAACGTCGGCGATCAGATCGCAAAAGGGGAGCGGGCGGAATTCCCCGTGTCTGCGGCTGATTTCATGGACCGTTTCGAAGGCCCGGCGCTGGGCGCAAAACTGCGAGAGGTTGAGGCGCGCTGGGTGGCGTCGGGGTTTACTCTTACCGGCGATGAACTCCGCAAGGATTGACCTTTCGTCAATTTCGGAATCGCGATATGCACCGGACATACCGTCAGGTGAGCTCCCATGTTCCGCTTCTTCGAAAACCTGGTCGACCCTTATGTCGACTACCGGGAGGATGATCGTCCTCCAACGCGGCTCGGCCCGTTCCTCATGGAATATGCCCGCCCGTTTCGGAAGGTGTTTGTCGTCACTGCGATCTTCTCTGTGCTCGTCGCAGCGGTCGAAATCTGGCTGCTCTACTACCTTGGCCGCGTGGTCGATATCCTTGGCACCGCCGAACCGTCCGAGGCGTGGGATCTTTACGGTACCGAGCTTTTGCTTGTCGCCGCTTTCATCCTGATAGGGCGCCCATTGATCCAGACGGTCGATGTCGGACTTCTAAACAACGGTGTCCTGCCAAACTTTGGAACCCTTATCCGCTGGCGCGGCCACCGCCACGTTTTGCGCCAGTCCGTTGGCTGGTTCGAGAATGATTTTGCCGGCCGCATCGCCAATCGCATCATGCAAACGCCGCCAGCAGCAGGCGACGCGATCTTCCAGATATTCGATGCGATCGCTTTTGCGTTGGCCTACGTCATTGGCGCCATCGTTCTGCTTTCGACAGCCGATATTCGCCTGGCGCTACCTCTTCTTGGCTGGCTGGCCCTTTACGCGGTCCTTGTGCGCTGGACGATCATCCGCGTTGGCCCGGCGTCGAAGGCTTCGTCGGACGCTCGGTCCGAAGTTACGGGGCGCGTCGTGGATAGCTATACCAACATCCACTCGGTCAAGATGTTCGCGCACCATGACCGCGAGATCGAGTATGCCCGCGAGGCTATCGAGAAAACGCGCACTACCTTCCAGAAGGAAATGCGCATCTTCACGACGATGGATATTGCGTTGGTGGTTCTGAACGGCCTTCTCATCGTCGCCGTCGTTGGCTGGGCGATCTGGCTTTGGATTGGTGGTACGGCGTCCGTTGGTATCGTCGCTGCCGCCACCGCGCTGACGCTGCGTCTGAACGCGATGACAGGGTGGATCATGTGGGCGTTGACGACATTCTTCCGCTCGCTCGGCATCGTGGCCGAGGGGATGGAGACCATTGCCCAGCCGATCTCGCTCACCGATGTCCCCGACGCCAAGCCGCTCGATTTTAAGGCGGGTGAGATCAAGCTGAGCGACGTCTCGCACCACTATGGACGCACGACCGGCGGCCTGGATCGCATTTCGATGACGATCAATCCGGGCGAAAAGGTCGGCCTTGTGGGCCGGTCTGGCGCGGGTAAATCGACACTCGTCAAACTGCTTCTTCGTTTCTACGACGTCGAATCCGGGCGGATCGAGGTCGACGACCAAAACATCAGCCACGTCACCCAGGACAGCCTTCGCCAGCAGATCGGGATGGTGCAGCAGGACAGCTCGCTCCTTCATCGTTCGCTGCGCGAAAACATCCTTTATGGTCGCCCCGACGCGACCGAGGCGGAAATGGTTGAAGCCGCGCGCATGGCCGAAGCGCTCGATTTCATCGACACGCTTGAGGATCAGAACGGTCGCAAGGGCTTTGATGCACATGTCGGTGAGCGTGGCGTGAAACTTTCGGGCGGTCAGCGGCAGCGGATCGTGTTGGCGCGCGTGATCCTGAAGAACGCCCCGATCCTTCTTTTGGACGAAGCGACCAGCGCGCTCGACAGCGAGGTCGAGGCGGCCATTCAGGATACGCTTTACAAGATGATGGACGGCAAGACCGTGATCGCCATCGCGCACCGCCTGTCCACCATCGCTGCCATGGACCGCATTCTGGTCATGGACGAAGGCCGGATCGTCGAAGAGGGCAGCCATGACGCGCTTCTGGCGCAGAACGGACTATATGCCATGTTCTGGGCCCGCCAGTCGGGTGGGTTCATTGGAACAAGCGAAGCTGCTGAATAAGGAAACCGGACCATGATCCGCCGCGTTGGCGATCTGATCGATGCCTTCCAGCCCGCGGACGGTCCCCCGCCGCGCACGATTGGTGCGTTCTTCAAATGGGCGCTCTCGGGCGCTTTCCCGTGGCTGGGCGTGGCTGCGGGCACGGCGGCTCTGGCTGGAACGCTTGAGGTTGTTTCGGCGCTTCTTCTGGGTCTCGTGATCGACACGGCGCTTCAGACCGGAGCGGATGGATTTTTCGCTGAAACCTGGCCGATGCTTTTGGCGGTCTGTGCGTTCTTTTTGATCGTGCGCCCGCTTTTGTTTGCGATCAACTCGGCGGCAGGCGGCATCCTGATCGGGCCAAACGTGAATCCACTGGTGCTGAGCCGGTTGCATCGCTGGACCTTGGGGCAGGCGATCACGTTCTTTGACGATGATTTCGCGGGGCGTATCGCGCAAAAGCAGATGCAGACATCGCGGGCGCTGACCGATGTGGTGTCCGAGGTCATCAACGTGGTCTTCTTCGCTTTGGCGTCGCTGATTGGCGCCGCGCTCCTTCTTGGCACGATCAATGGTTGGATCGCGGTCGGACTTGGGCTTTGGCTGCTGGCCTATCTCGGGATGATCCGGTTTTTCATGCCGCGCATCCGAAAGGTGTCCAAAGGACGGGCAGCGGCGCGGGCGGCTGTGACTGGACAGATCGTCGACACGATCACGAACATGCGGACCGTCAAGCTGTTTGCCCATGCCGAGCATGAGGACAAGGCAGCGCTGAATTCGGTCGCTACCTTCCGCGAACGGGCCTTGGATTTCGGGGTTCTGACGGCGTTCTTCCGGCTGACGTTGATGACGATGGCGGGGATCCTGCCGGTCGCACTGATTGGCGGGACGCTTTATCTTTGGTCGACCGGAGGGGCGACACCCGGTGATATTGCGGCGGCCGGTACCGTGGCGATCCGCATCGCGCAGATGACGGGATGGGTGTCGAACGCGCTGATGGCGCTTTATGCGAACCTTGGCGAGGTCGAGGATGGCATGAACACCCTGACGCCTGCGCACGGGCTGGTGGATGCCGAAGGTGCGGTCGACGCAGAACCGGATGACGCTTCGATCCGGCTTGAGAACGTAAGCTTTGCTTATGGTCGACAGGCTGGTGGCGTGGACGGCATTTCGCTCGACATCAAGGCGGGGGAAAAGATCGGGATCGTCGGGGCGTCGGGGGCTGGGAAATCGACTTTGGTCTCAACGATCCTGCGCCTTTATGACGTTGAAAGCGGACGCGTGCTGGTGGGTGGTCAGGACGTGCGCGACGTCACGCAGGAAAGCCTGCGCCGCAAGATCGGGATGGTCACGCAGGAAACGGCGATGTTCAATCGCTCTGCGCGCGAAAACATCCTTTATGGTCGCCCGGATGCAGACGAAGGCGAACTGATCGACGCCGCCGAGCGGGCCGAGGCACATGCGTTCATTCTGGGGCTCAAGGATTTTGCGGGTCGGACCGGGTATGACGCGCATCTGGGAGAGCGCGGGGTGAAGCTGTCGGGTGGTCAGCGCCAGCGGATTGCATTGGCTCGAGCGATCCTGAAAGACGCGCCGATCCTTATTCTGGATGAGGCCACAAGCGCGCTGGATAGTGAGGTTGAAGCTTCGATTCAGGCTGCGCTGTCTCGGGTCATGGACGGCAAAACCGTGTTGGCGATCGCCCATCGGCTGTCCACCTTGTCCGCAATGGACCGGATCGTTGTTCTGGACGAAGGACGGATCGTCGAAGAAGGCACGCATGACACGCTGCTGGCACGCGGTGGATTGTACGCGCGGTTCTGGGATCGCCAATCGGGCGGGTTCTTGCGGACTGAGGCCGCGGAATGAGCCACCGGGTTGCGCGGCTCGGCCACCTTGGGGACGGGGTGACCGACGACGGAATTTTCGCGCGACGTGTGCTGCCCGGTGAAGTGATCGACGGTGATGTTGAGGATGGCCGTATTGCCAAGCCGCGCATTCTGGAACCGGTTGAAAACAGGGTGAAAGCGCCCTGCCGTCACTACAACGCCTGCGGAGGTTGCGCGCTTTTGCATGCCTGCGACGCTTTCGTTGCGGAATGGAAGGCCGGTCAGGTGTCTGCAGCGCTGGCGGCGCGGGGGATCGATGCCAAGCCGCGCCGTATCGCGACGTCGCCTCCCGGCTCGCGGCGGCGGGCAACGCTGACAGGTCGACGCACCAAGTCCGGCGCGATGCTTGGGTTTCACGCGGCAGCCAGCAGTATTGTCACGGATGTTCCGGACTGTCTGGTGCTGGATCCAGCGCTCAAATCCGTCATTGAGGCTCTCAAGACCATGGTGATGCAGTTGGCGTCACGTAAAAGCGATCTGCGGGTTTCGATCACGCTAACGCAAACCGGGCCGGATGTGGCGATCTCGGGCGCGAAACCGGTTGATGCGCAGGACGGTCAAAGTTTGGCGGCCTTGGCGGGCAAGATTGGCCTGTCGCGCCTCGTGATCGATGACGCCCTGATCGCTCTTCTGGAACCGCCTGTTGTCGCCTTTGACGGTATCTCCGTCACATTGCCCGAAGGCGCGTTTTTGCAAGCCACGCCACAAGGCGAGACGGCCCTGCGCGTTGCCGTCGCCGAAGCGCTGGGCGATGCGGGTCATGTGCTTGACCTCTTTGCAGGCTGCGGCACGTTTGCGTTGCCCTTGGCGCGCCGGGCACGGGTTCATGCCGTGGAGGGTGACAAGGCGATGACGGCGGCGCTTCAGGAGGCTGCGGATCGTACAAGCGGCCTGAAGCCGGTTTCAACCGAGGTGCGTGACCTTTTTCGCCGCCCGTTTCTGGGAGATGAACTCAAAGGATTTGACGGCGTTGTCATTGATCCGCCCAGGGCGGGGGCCGAAGCGCAGGTGGCCGAAATTGCCGCTGCTGGTCCTCCCGTAGTTGCGATGGTGTCCTGCAATCCGATCACGTTTGCCCGGGACGTTGCGACGTTGACGGGTGCGGGATACGCGCTGAACTGGGTCGATGTGATCGATCAGTTCCGCTGGTCGCCGCATATCGAAATTGCGGCTTCTCTGACACGTGATCCCAGTGCGATACCCCTTCACCGTGAATTGACTTTTGCGCCCTAAGGCTGTCGCATAGGCAAAACGCAAAGCCGCAGAAAAGCGGCGTGTCGAGGCGAATTAATGCGAGCAGTTTGGGCGGTTCTGGCCCTGTTCATCATTGTTGCCGTCGCAGGCTGCAGCCCGCGCATCCCGAGCTATTCAGGTCCGGAAGTGACGCGCATCCTTGTCTACAAGGAAAGCCGCCGGATGTACTTGATGCATGACGATGCGGTCCTGAAGAGCTATGATATCGACCTTGGCTTTGCGCCTATTGGCGACAAGACCGAGCGCGGGGACGGAAAGACACCAACTGGCGACTACATCATTGATCGCCGCAACCCGAATTCGCAGTTCTTCCTGTCGCTTGGGATATCCTATCCAAACGAAGCTGATATCGCCGAAGCTGAGGCCGCCGGGGTCGATCCGGGTGGCGACATCTTCATCCACGGCGAAAGCAGCATCTTCGGGCGCCGCGGCACGGATTGGACGTGGGGGTGTATCTCGGTCTCGGACAAGGAGATGGCAGAAATCTGGGCGATGGTGCCCACAGGTGCTGCCATCTCGATCTATGAATAGGGTCTAGTTCGACGCGATCTGCGCAGCCTGCGGTCCAGTGCCCAGAACCATCGTCCACCAGATCTTGCCATTGTCTTCCTGGAACCAGTCGAAGCCCATTTCACGGGCGCGCGGGTCGAGAATGACGGTGCGCGTGGCCGGGGCCTCCATCCATGCCGCGAGGGTCTGCAACTCGGTCTCGTAGGTTTCCGAGATATTCTCGCCGACAAGTTGGCCGTTGTAGCCCACGCGAGCGACGCGATCGAGCGGCGAGGATCCGTCAGAACCGAAATGCCACGGCCGGTTTTGCAGCGCCATGTCACGGGCATGGGTGGCCGCAGCGGCGCGCAACTCCGCATTCAGGGACAGTTGTCCGACGCCGGAAGCAGCACGAAGCGCATTCACGCTGTCGAGCATACGGAACTGGATGTCGTCGGTCATGGCGTTCGTGATTCGATAGACCTGTGGCAGCTGGCGTCCATCGGGTCCGAGCCCAGGACTGGGCGCAGAACACGCCCCAAGGGTCAGAACGGCCAGCGCTGCAAGAATTCCGAACGGTTTGATCACGGGTCCAACCTTTGTACGACTGTTTCGCACAGCCTTACCTGCAGAAAGTGTGATGATCAAATCACTCGGCGGCGAAATGCCACGATGACATCGGTTTGATTTGCGACTGTGGTTTTGCTACCTTAGAAGGCAACAGACTTTTGACGAAGGAAGGTCCGATGATGAAGACACCTTTGACCCGCCGCCACTTTTTGGGGTCGGCCGCTGCAATGGCTGCGGCAAGCCCGGCAATGGCTCAGATTCCCGGTGACACCACCGAGTTTCGCGATGAGATCAGCACGAATGTGCGCCGCAATGCGTCCAGTTTCCGGGCGTTGGATTGGCAACCGTATTTCAGTGACCTGCGAAACGGCGCGATTCTGGTCGACCTGGACAGCCGTGCTTTGCACTACTGGTCTGCTGACCAGAGCGTTTACAAGCTCTACCCGACAAGCGTGCCTTTGAGCGAAGACCTGACGCGGCGTGGCCGTACGCGGGTGACGCGCAAGGTCGAGGGTCCGTCATGGGCACCGACGCCCGCGATGAAAAAGCGCAATCCGGAGTGGCCGGATTTCGTGGGCCCGGGTCCAGACAACCCACTTGGCAGCCATGCGCTGTATCTCAGCTGGACCTACTACCGCATCCACGGCACCCACGACACGCGCAAGATCGGGCGTCGTTCGTCGAACGGGTGTATCGGGCTTTACAACGAGCATATCGCCGAGCTTTACGCGTTGGCGCGCAGCGGCACACAGGTTCTGTTGATCTGACGGTGTTGGGGCCGCTGCCCCCGCTCCTTTGGAGCCCCCAGCGAGTATCTAAGACAATAAGAAGGGGTGGGTCGTTTAGTCGATCCACCCTTTCAGATTGTCTGTGATCACTTCGCTCAATGCGGCGATATGGGCATCGTCGTCATTGAGGCAGGGGATGTAGTGGAAGTGCTCGCCACCGGCGTCTTCGAAGCTTTCCTTGATCTCTTCGTTGATCTCTTCGAGCGTTTCGATGCAGTCGGCTGAAAACGCCGGTGCAATTACCGCGATGTTCTTTTTGCCGGTTTCAGCGAGGCGGGCGACTTCTTCGACGGTGTAGGGCTTCAGCCATTCTTCCGGACCGAAACGGGACTGGAACGTTGTGGTGATTTCCGTGTCTTGCCAGCCAAGACGCTCTTTCAAAAGCCGCGTCGTTTTCTGGCATTGGCAGTGATACGGATCGCCTTCCATCAGATAGCGCTGCGGCACACCGTGGTAAGAGCAGACAAGGATGTCCGGTTTGGTTTCCAGTGCGCCATAGGCGCGCTCGACTGACTGGGCCAAAGCATCGATATAGCTCGGGCGGCTGTAGTAGGCGGGAACGGTGCGCACCATGGGCTGCCATTTGACGTCCAGCAATGAGCGGAAGAACTGGTCATTTGCCGTGGCGGTCGTCGCGCCAGCATATTGCGGGTAAAGCGGGAAAAACAGGATGCGGCGGCAGCCCTGTTCAATCAGCGCGTCGACCTTGGATTTCGTGGAAGGGTTGCCGTAGCGCATGCAGAAATCGACGATGACCTCTTCGCCATAGCGCTTGGCCATCTCGTCCTTGATCTTGGCCGTTTGTGCCTTGGTGATCGTCATCAACGGGCTCTCACCCAGTTCTTCGTTCCAGATCGACTTATAAGCCTCGCCGCTCGAAAACGGGCGCTTGGACAGGATCACCAGTTGCAGAAGTGGCTGCCAGATCCAGGGGGAGTAATCGATGACGCGGCGGTCCGAGAGAAACTCGTTCAGGTAGCGACGCATCGACCAGTAGTCGTAGTTGTCCGGGGTGCCGAGGTTGCCCACAAGGACACCGATCCGCTCTTTGGGCATGCGCGGGTGGTCTTTGGGCATGTGATCCATGGGAGCGATGGCGCTTTGCGAGGACGGGTCTTTGAGGTCGAACATGGGGCAGGTCCTAGCCGGGATACACATAAACTACGGCGAAGGCGATGGTTTGGATCAAAGGTTACTTGCCTTTGGGTCCGGCGGGGTCATCAAGCGGGGTCTCTGTTGTGCCCAAAGCATCGGCAAGACGGGACGTTGCTGAGCCCGGACGCAAGGGTTGGGGTTGGCTATCTGCCGGGGCCCAACCGGTGAGGAAGATCAGTTCGACTGTCACACGAAGGTGGCCGTTCTCGTCAGCGAAGTGTTCGTGATAAAGCGCTTCGGCCCTTTTGAAGAGGTTTCGATTGCTGGCAGTGCGCAATCGGGCGGCCAGTGCGTTGGTTTCACCCATGGCGCGCAAGTCTGAAATCAGGGATCGGAAGCTGGAATACCGCAGGTCGAGTGAGACCGTGTCCGCCACCGGAAGCGCAAAACCGGCGCGCATGAGCAGAGCACCGAGGTCCCGAAGCTCCCCCATGGGAAGGACCCTGGGTGACAACCCCCCGGCGACTTCTGTTTCCGCCTGGGCCAGAACACTACGCAGTTCGGACAGGGTCTGTCCGCCTGGCGAAATGCCAAGAAAAAGGCCGTCGGGTGCAAGGCAAAGGCGCGATTGCACGAGTTGACCGACCGGATCGTCGGCCCAGTGCAAGGCCATGAAATGGACGGCCAGATCATGGGGCGGGTTTGGAGGTGTCAGGCGATCTGCCTCGGGATGCGTGCCTGTGGTTTCAGCGATATCATCGAGAAAATGTGGGCGCGCGCCGATGATCAGCGGGTTGGTAAACGCCCTGTTAACCTCTTTGAGCCTTTCCTTAACCTCGTCGGCGGCATGGCGGTGGACGAACCATGCACTGTCGTCGCCGATCCGGTCGGCACGGGCCTGAGCCCGCGAACGGGCGGCATGGTCGGTCAAGGGCGCACTCATGCGCCTGACCTAGGGCGCGGGGGCGAAAGATGCAAAACGTTCTGCGACAGATTTTTCCGAATCGCTGTATCGGGTGTGGGGCCATGGTCGAAGGGCACCATGGCCTATGCGGGCAGTGTTGGTCTGAAACCGGGTTCATTCAGGATCTGTCCTGTGATGCGTGCGGCATACCCCTGCCGGGCGAGGATGCGCGCGCGCTATGCGACACCTGCCTCGTTGCGCCGCGGGTTTGGGACAAAGGTCGTGCTGCAATCCTTTACAAGGAGAGGGGTCGGCGGCTTGTTCTGTCGCTCAAGCACGGGGATCGAACTGACCTTGTGCCGGCCATGGCGCGCTGGATGAGAGCGTCTGCCGGCGATATCCTGACACCGGGCCGGGTTCTGGTGCCCGTACCCGCCCATTGGACGCGCACGGTGCGGCGGCGCTACAATCAGGCGGCGCTTTTGGCCAAAGAGCTTTCACGGATCACAGGTCTGCCGCACATGCCGGATGCGCTGGTGCGTCACCGCGTGACCGAGCCACAGTCCGGGGATGATCCTGAAACCCGCTCTGACAATGTGGCCATGTCCATGGCGCCCCATCCGCGCCGACCCTTTGCACTGGATGGAAAGTCGGTCGTTCTGATTGACGATGTGCTGACATCGGGCGGCACGCTGACCGAGACGACGCGCGCGGCCTATGCATCTGGCGCACGGGAGGTGTCCATTCTTGTACTGGCGCGGACGCCCGAGGCTCCCTACATCAGACGCAACACGCCGATTATCGGTTAGGAGCGAACTGATGCAAAACGTAGAAATCTACACCTCACCGCTTTGCGGATACTGTCACGCGGCCAAGCGCCTTTTGGATCAGAAGGGCGTCGGATATACCGAGTTCAACGTCATGATGAAGCCGGGCGTTCGCCAAGAGATGATGGAACGTGCCAATGGTCGCCATACAGTGCCACAGATTTTCATCGGTGAGACCCATGTGGGCGGTTTTGACGATTTGGCGGCTTTGGAACGGGCAGGCAAACTGGATCCCCTTCTCGCGGCGTAACGCGTCATGAAGGTCGCTCTGGTTCAGCTGACATCAAGCGATGATCCGGGGCACAACCTATCAACTGCGCGGGCGATGATTGACCGCGCCGTTAAAGAGGGCGCCACGTTCGTTCTGACCCCTGAAGTGACGAATTGCCTTTCGTCCAGCCGTGACCACCAGCGCGATGTTCTGACGACCGAGGACGAAGACATCGTTCTGAGCGGCCTTCGGGAGACGGCGCGATCTCATGGGATCTGGCTTTTGATCGGCTCGCTCGCGCTCAAGATTTCGGGACAGGAAAAGTTCGCCAACCGCTCGATCCTCATTGGCCCGGACGGGGACATCACGGCGCGCTACGACAAGATCCATATGTTCGATGTCGACGTGTCGGCGACCGAGACATATCGCGAAAGCGATGGCTATGCGGCGGGCGATCGGGCCGTTCTTGCAGACGGACCGGGCGCTAAAGTCGGAATGGCAGTCTGTTATGATCTGCGCTTTCCAGGGCTGTTCCGTGATCTCGCTCAGGCTGGAGCGGATATCCTGACGGTCCCGGCAGCGTTTTCCCACGAAACGGGTCCGGCCCATTGGGAGCCGCTTTTGCGCGCCCGTGCCATTGAAACGGGCTGCTACGTGCTCGCGCCTGCGCAGACGGGTCGCCATAGCGCGTCGCGCGGTCGGGAACGGCAAACGCACGGCCATTCGATGGTTGTGGATCCATGGGGTCAGGTCGTCGCGGATGGCGGGACGGAAACCGGCATTGTGTTTGCGGACATTGATCTGGCCGAAGTGGCCAAGGCGCGACGCCGTATCCCTTCGCTTTCGCAGGAAGTTCCTTATAAACAGCCCTGATGACTAAGACGTCCGAAGCCCTTGCCATCGCCCTGTTTGGCGAAATCCTGATGGCGGAGCAATTGGTGCGCACGCGGCTGACGCGGGCGTTGCCCAAGGGTATGTCGCTCAACCAGTTTTCGGTGCTTTACCACCTTAGTGGTGTGGACGAACGCACGCCCGCGCAGTTGGCGGCCTTGTTCCACGTCACGCGCGGGGCAATCACTAACACCGTCAACCGGCTGGAATGGGCCGGTCATGTGCATATCCGGCCCGATTGGGACGATGCGCGGCGCAAGTTCATTTCGATCAGCCCGGCCGGGCGGGCCGTGGTTGAAGCCGCCGTTTCCGCAATCTCTCCGGTGGTCAATGATGCGGTCGAAGCGCTGGGCGAGGACCGGATCAGGACAGCGCTGCCGTCGATCCGGTCGCTGCGAGAAGCGTTCGAAGACTAGCGCTCAGCTTTCAGGTCGCACCGAGGCCGTGACGTAGTTCACGCTGAGGTCGCGGCTTGAAATGCTCCAGTCCCAGCGGATCGGGTTGAAGACGAAGCCCTTCTTGTCGACCGGGTCCATGCCAGCGCCACGCAGCAGCTCGTAAAGCTCATCGGGTGTGATGAATTTTGACCATTCGTGCGTGCCCTTGGGCAGCCAGCGCATCACATATTCCGCGCCGATGATTCCGAAAAGGAAGCTCTTGGGGTTTCGGTTCAGCGTGGAACAGATCATCAAACCGCCGGGTTTCAGCAGGTCGTGGCACGCCTTGAGGTAGGCAGGTGGCGAAGCAACATGCTCGACCACTTCCATGTTCAGCACGACGTCAAAGACTTCGCCCGCCGCAGCGAGGTCTTCGGCCGTCGTATGCCGGTAGTCGATGTCCAGCCCCATCTGCTCGGCGTGCAATCGCGCGACCGGAATGTTCCGCTCGGCCGCGTCCGCTCCGACTACCGTTGCCCCAAGCCGCGTCATGGGTTCGGACAGCAAACCGCCGCCACAACCGATATCCAGCAGTCGAAGGCCCGCAAAGGGCTTGTCCGCCGTCAGATCACGGTCGAACTCGGCGGCAATCTGGGTCGTTATGTACTCCAACCGGCAGGGATTGAGCATGTGCAAGGGCTTGAACATGCCATCGGGGTCCCACCACGCCTCGGCCATGGCCTGAAACTTGGCTATTTCGGCGTCATCGATCGTCGTTGTCGCGTTCGTCATATCGAGTTCATCCTTACCCATGGTCGGCGCGTATGACACGCTATATAGGTCGTATATGGATAAGGCCGCAGGACGAAAGCGCGCAGCGCAATTTCTCTATCCGCCGATCGAACCATTCGATCAGCGGATGGTCGATATGGGCGACGGGCACCGCGTTTATGTCGAGCAATGCGGCAACCCAGAGGGGACGCCTGTGGTCGTTTTGCACGGTGGACCCGGTGGCGGATGCAGCCCGGCAATGCGCCGTTATTTTGATCCAGCCTATTATCGCGTTGTGCTTTTTGATCAGCGTGGATGCGGGCGATCGCGGCCCCACGCCAGCGTGGAAAACAACACCACGTGGCACTTGGTGCGCGACATCGAGCATATCCGCAAGATGCTCAGCATCGAGCGTTGGGCCGTCTTTGGCGGAAGCTGGGGTGCCACGCTGGCGCTGATTTACGGCATTCGACACCCGGATCGGGCAGCGTCGCTGATCCTGCGTGGGGTCTTCACGATGACGAAGGCGGAGCTTGACTGGTTCTATGCGGGTGGGGCGGGCAGATTCTGGCCGGAAATCTGGTCGCGCTTCCGCGAGATGATCCCGTCCAACGAACAGGATGATTTGATCGCAGCCTACAACAGGCGGCTGTTTAGCGGCGACCTGACGCGAGAGACCCGCTTTGCGCGGGCTTGGGCAAAGTGGGAAAACACGTTGGCCTCGATCGACAATGACGGGGCAGGTGGCGAAAGCCCGGCAGAATACGCCCGTGCCTTCGCTCGTCTTGAGAACCACTACTTCATCAATGGCGGCTTTTTGGAATATGACGGCTGGATTTTGGAAAACATCCACAGGTTGGCGGATGTTCCAGGCTTCATTGTTCAAGGCCGCTACGACATGATCTGCCCGCCGAATTCGGCCTATGGTCTGCACGAAAAGTGGAAGGGATCTCAGCTCTTTATGGTGCCGCGTGCGGGCCATGCATTGAGCGAACCGGGGATCTCAGCCGAGCTGGTGCGCATCACCGATGGGCTGCGAAACGCCTGATATCCGCGGTTTCCCGCCGGTGCCCTAGGGTTACCCAGACCTTGCCTGTGCAATGCCGTTATTTCGCCCTAAAAATTCGTAAACCTCCGAGATGTGGGGGCCCGTAGTAGGGACGCCTGGGGAATGAAATTTCGTTTAGCTGCTGTTGTATTCGGTGTGGCGCTTGTTTTGTCTGGTACGGTCGCCGAGGCCTGTAGTCGTAAAATGCCTGCCAAGGCAGAGACCACTCTGGTCCCGACAAAACGCATCAATCAAAACCTTCTGGACGCTGCCATTCGCGCCGAAGTGAATTACCACCGCTGCCGTGCGGGTCGTTCGAGCCTTGCTGATGGTGGGTCCAACTTGGTCAAAGTCGCGCAGGGGCATTCCAAGTGGATGGCGAAAACTCAGATTTTGTCCCATAAATCAACGGTTCCCGGGCGCGCATCGCTGTCACAACGCGTGAAGGCGACCGGCGTGCGCTTCCGCACCGGATCGGAAAACATCGGTTTCGTGCATCGTTACCAGATCGACAACAAGCGCTTCCGGATTCTGAATTCCAGCGCCTGTCAGTTCGCCACCTATGACGGTCAGTCGTTGGACGCCCACAGCTACGCGACGCTCGCGCGGCATTCCGTAAACCTCTGGATGAACTCGCCGGGCCACCGCAAGAATATTCTCGACAAACGCGTCAAAGCGGTGTCGACGGCCGTCGCCTTCGACCCCAAGGCCCAGTATTGCGGCCGGTTCTGGCTGACCCAGAACTTCATCGGCTGAAACAAGCCAAGAAATGAAGCTGTTTGAAAAGGGGACGCAACATCTTGCGTCCCCTTGTTTTTCTTGGCTCGGGTGTTTTGGAATGAATTGTGGTATGATCACTTGTCCATGGTCGAGGCGAGGAGTCGTCGGATGAACAGCACTAGGACTCTTTCGGCTGCGGCAGCTTTCGTGATCACAGCAGCCACAAGCCTTGCAGCGCAAGGACTTCCGGTTGCTGAACTAAGGTGTAATGCCGATGCCGGTGGCATCAAGACAGACGGCTTCGTTCAGGTGAGCCTTTTTACCTACGGAAGTGCTGGTGCTATAGGTGGTGCAGCGGAACGTCAGCAAATCAAGGCTATGCTTTTAAACGGGCGCGCCCACGAGATACCCGGCACACTCAACGTCATTGGTGTTTTTAACTACGCAGGCGCTCGCCTAGATCTGGACGTGATGCTTACCGGTGGTACGTTTGGAACGGGCCAGTATTGGTTCAACGGTATGTCGCATAGAGCAAAGATCGTTGAGTTGAGACTGGTGCAAGGAGGTTTTGTAACTCGCGACGAAAACGGCGCGGTCGCTCAATTCAATTGTCAGTAGAGCGGACTACTGTAGGCGCAGTTCTGATATTGCTGTGTCTTTGTAGTGGGTTCCAGAAAAGACGTTGGTGATCTCGATCCTGATCCAAGAGATATCGTTGAACCCGACAAGGTGTATCTGCTGCCAATCCGTACCGCTGTCTTGAAGAATGCCTCCAGCCTCTTTGCCATTTGACGCGAGGATTCGAACCGTCTTCACTCTGGCATTCCGGCTAAAGGTTCGCTCGGATTTCGTATAGCCGTTGATAAGGGAAACGGCCCGAACGTCGCGCGCATCGTCGAACTCGATGTCAATGTATTCACCGAGTCCTTCATCTTCCTTTCCTTCTACCCACGCTGTGCGCAAGTCGTTGTCAAAAAGGTTCATTCCGCCATACGTGTTCCCTGATTGAGACTTCAGAACCGAAGACGTGCAAAACGCCGCGCCCGTTCCAAAGGCGTCGATCGCAGTACAAACTTCATTCGCGCTACGCGTACGAGTAAATGCAGGTGGCGGCGGAACGGCAGCCAAAGGCGCTTGCAGAGCGGCAATCTGGTTCCCGTTTGGTCCGCTTTGTGAATTTTGCTGAACACTGGGCTTGGTTCCAGCGAGAAAAACAGCATCGATAAGAGCCGAATTCTCCCATGGCGTCTGCCGCCTATTTGACGCGTTCACGACATCAGCCCGAACACTTCGCATCATCGAATGAATGTCTTTGGTCGGGTCTGTGATGTGTTTCAAGAGTGCGGACGTGAACGGGCTGTTGCGACCAGTTCCATCCGCTGCAACGTTGCCCGGTTCAGTCGAATACGCAATGTAGGACCCGACTCCGGCATCCATCCTGAAAAGCCCACGGCTGGCATCGGCGGATCGGGACGCGCCAGAACGAACGAACGGGTTGTTTCGACAGGCATCGAGGATAACGATCCATGTCCCCGCACGGTGCTCCATCGATGCAAGGATCGACTGCATCTTTATAGAACTCTCGACGAGGTCGTTCTCATTGGCGGGTTGAACGTCCACAGGCATCACGTAGTTTTCAGCGCCGATCTGGCTAGCATGGCCTGCGTAGAAAAATAGGGCTGTGTCCGTTTTCTTGAGACTATCAACGAAATCCTGCACGAGGAGCAGTGTCTCACGCCGTTCGAGATCGATGCCCTGGAACACGCGAAACCCAAGGCCACGAAGCTTATCTGCCATGTCGTTTGCGTCGTTAGCCGCGTTTCTCAATGGCGTTGAATGCTCATAGTTGCCATTTCCAAGCACCAGAGCAACGCGATCGGCTAGCGCCGGGAAGGCTATGAAAAGCCCTAATATCATTGGTATGACGAGCCGCTTCATTATCGTCTTCCCTGTCTCTCTGGGGTGATGATACAGCGCCATATGATTCCCGCAAACCACCGTCGACTTGACCCAGGATGTGCGATCGTGATTCCATTCAGTTATGGATAATTTGCCTGATCGGGTCACAATTGCCTTCGATGGCGCCGGCGCTGCAGTTAATTCTTCAGGTGTTTCTAATGGCGGCTTCGTGTGGACGCATCTTAGACGCGATGCCGAAGGAACGCGGGAGTGGCTCGAAAGAAGCGGTTTGGATCGGATTGTCATTGACGCATTGACCGCGGAGGAGACGCGCCCGCGCGTTACGGCCCATGCAGGCGGAGTCATCCTTGTCCTACGCGGCGTCAACCTCAATCCTGGCGCTGAGCCCGAGGACATGATCTCGGTTCGGCTTTGGATCGACGATAGGCGCGTGATCGGGGTTTGGCTGCGCCCATTGATGGCAGTCAAAGACATAATTGATGCGGCAGAACGGGGTCAGGGGCTAAAAACGCCTGGTGGTCTAGTCGCAAAGCTTGCATTGCGTCTTGCCGATCGGGCAGAGCCCGTGGTTGCTGCACTCGGTGAGCGCATCGATGGCTTTGAAGTATCTATGATGACTGAGAAGGCAGAATTGTCTCGATCTGATATCGCGCCGATCCGACATTCAGCAATTGTCCTTCGCCGCTATATGCTTCCGCAACGGGATGCGCTGACAACACTGGAGATCGAGGATCGCTCATGGCTCGACGAGGCCGATAAATCGCGCTTGCGCGAAGCGGCTGACAGGGTTGCGAGGCTTGGTGAAGATCTGGACGCCGTGCGTGATCGGGCACAGATCGTACAGGATCAGATCCTCGACCATCGATCGGAAACCATGAACCGCAACATGTTTTTGCTCTCGATTGTAGCGGCAATTTTCCTGCCTCTTGGTCTTCTTACAGGCCTTCTGGGGATTAATGTTGCAGGTGTCCCAGGGACCGACTCTCCCTCTGCTTTCTGGGTGGTTTGCGGTCTTCTCGCGTTGTTGGTCCTGCTACAGATCTGGTTGTTTCGTCGCTTCAAGATTTTCTGATCGTTTCTCAAACCGGGTCCAAACCGACCTAATTCCGAGACTTCGTTTCGAATTTTATGTGTTTTGCGCCAAATTTTGGACATACCGCGTACCGCCGGTAAGGTGCAGGTGTTCGTAATTTTACCAGTGTTAAGAGTGCCCCCAATGGAACCTATTGATCGCGCGCAGGCTCGTGCGCAGGCTTTGCAATCGCTAGGTGTCAGCCCCAGCGCAGATGCTCAGGAAATCCGCACCGCATGGAAGCGCGCGGCCTTCTCGTCACATCCCGATCACGCAGGTGGAGATCTTTCTGCATTCATCAAGGCAAAACGTGCCTACGAGTTTTTGAACGGTAGCGGCGATTTCGAAGACTTCGTTGAAGAACCGTCGACCGTTGCACCTGAACCCGAGCCCGAAGACGCCCGGCGCGCGCGCCCAACAGCGACGGCACGTGTTGTCACGTTCTCGGATCAGGTAATCGCTGCTTGCGTTGACCTTCTGGATGAAACTCTGGCACCCGGGGTTGCGCACCCCGCAGTGGTTTCGCTCGATGGGCTTCTGGCGCAGCTGCCGGGCGCACCAATTACGGATCATGTTGCAACCAGCGTTCTCAAGAAGGGTCGCGAACTAACGTACATAATCGACAGTGATCTCGTCCGAGGGATAAATCGTGTCGCCGTTCCAACCGGGCTTCTAGAAAACCCTCGTCGCCCTCGGCTGAAGGTGATTGCGTTTCTTTTTGACGAAAACGGTGCCTTTGAGATGGATATTCCTACGTGCACCTTGGCCGATATCGGACGTGGCGAGCGTCAAATGGTCTTGCGCTTCGCCAAGCAATACCAAGCCGCGTGATCCGAATTCACAGGAGACCCTGCGCCAAGACCATCGCGAGGCCTTGATTTCTTGAATAAACCGAGACCGGCAGACTCCTCAATTCCGGCAAAGAAAGGCGACGAGTGACATCTTCCAATGGCGGGGTGATAGCAGGTTTTGGTAGGAGGCACGCCGCGTGCCCGGCCAAGACGACCGCGCGCAATCCAATTGGATCAGGATGGATTGTAACGACCGGTTCGAAGCCCCCGTTTTTGTCCAAGGCTGCAAAGGCGTGTCGCCGAAGGTCTCTTGCATCCTCCATGAAAGCCAGTGGCAAACGCCCTTGGTCATCTTTTTGAAATGATCGAGCGCCCACCCATGCTAGCGTTGTCTCGACAGTAGCGCATCGCAAAGGATGCGGTCCTTGATCAAATACGAGGACAGCATCGACTTGGTTGCATTCCAGCATAGCGATCAAGTCGTGGCTGCGCGCCGTGTGGACTTTGGTCGATCCGGGCAGATTTGTCAGTGCCTTTGCGACAGTTGAAAGCGCGAAGGTGACGGTTGTTCCAAGCCGAAGGGTTGGCTCCTCAACACTGGAGTGTCGGACCATTTCATCGGCCAACATCAGAAGACGCCTAGCCTGGACAAGAAATGCGGAGCCCTCAAGGGTGAGCGAAACAGGCCGTCCACGCCCACGTTCAACAAGTCTGCGGCCAACCTTATGTTCAAGCTCTTTGAGATGGGTGCTGACGGCCGACTGCACGGTGTGCAAGCGTTGCGCTGCGCCCGAAAAGCTATGCGTTTCTGCCACGGCCACGAAGCTTTCGAGATGTTTTAGGTCAAAGGACATAAATTCAAAATAGAGATTTTTATGATATGATAAAACTATATATCAGATTATTTGTGATTTCTTAGACCTTGAACATGACAAATGAAGCCTGTCTTCTGGCCGGGGTTGCTGTTTTTTACTGGACTTTCCAAAACCGGTTTTGCCGGCGTGCTTGGACTCCTTGGTGGCCCGCTGGTTGCGTTTGCTATGCCGCCCCAGTCGGCGGTCGTCTTGCTGCTCTCATGCTTGCTATCCATAGACCTTTTCTCGGTGTGGGTTTACCGGGCGTCTTGGCAGGCGCGAACACTCCGTTCTCTTGTGCCCGGTGCTGCAATTGGAATTGCTCTTGGGAGAATGACCTTCTCCGTGTTCGAGCCAATTGTGCTGCGCGTTGGAGTCGGTCAGCTGGCGCTTGCCTTAGTCACGAGCCGATGTGTCAAACACAAAGAAGGATTGTTTGCTCGTGAGGCGATTTTCTTATTTCTTGCCAGCGCTGCATCCGGTTACGCATGTTTCATGGCGCATTCTGGCGGACCACCTATATAGAGCGCTCTTCTCGGAATGGGCTTTGACAAAACCACTTTCGTAGCAACAAACGCGCTTTTCTTCTTTGCGTTGAACTTGGCGAAAGCCGGAGGCGACGCTTCGCTTGGCCTTTTCTGCTTTGAGGGTTTGCTCGACTCCGCCGCGCTTCTCTCGTTTCAATTGAAAGGTATCGGGCTCGGGCTAACGTTGCATCGCGTAGTTTCGGAAGCGGTTTTTCGGCGGTTGATTAATGGGCTTTTGGCATTTGCCGGCCTCAGCCTGATCGTCACCAGAACGTTTTCACTCATTTCACCGAGACCCTAGCACCCCGATAGAGCTACTTTTTTTCGTTTCCGGTTTCCCGTGGTGGAACAGTGTTCGACGCATCCTCACATTTTCGGCCTTGCGGCGTTCGCGCATCTGCCGTCTCAATCTTGTCGCGAATAAAGTCTCGCGTCTCCTTTGAAAGGAACCAGCTCAACGTGAAATTGGCCTCCAACCCTTCACCGTCGGTGACTTTGATTGGAACCGTACAGATTTCGATATCCACTCCAGCCCTGTTAAGGTCCGATACCGCCTGTTTCGTACGATCCGAAAATCTCTGAAGAGCAAGGACCTGCCGCTCGCGCCAAGACCCAAGAAAGGCCGAAACAGGCGATCCGATTGTACCTTTGGGCGAGCGATCGAGGCTTTGCGCGGCCTCAACCGTCAGGACGACGACGCGAATATCAATCGCCTTGTCATAGCTGTGTAGCCCGTCGAGTCCGTCTACTAGATCCCAGAGCGCCTCAATCCCCGAACTGTCAAAAAACCCGCCATCAGCAAGTTGAACATGCGGCTTACCCGGATCGGTACTAAGTCCCGGAAGAAGATCGACAACAGTAAGTTCTGTCGGATTTTCCAGCGGAACAGGTGCGCGCGACAACGTTGCTTCACATTCCAAGGAAACATTGGGGGGCAAGTTCGGGTTTAGAGATTCCGACCCAAGGTCGTTTGGTCTTAGTTCGTCATCTTCAAGCTGGCGGGTCTCATTGATGCGTAATGGAGGTGTCACGAAGGGGTACCTGGCCGAAGCAACCATGGCAGTGTTCAGACGCATGTCACTTGGCTCGTCGGACTCAGCGGCGTGGCGTATGTATCCGCGATGGCAACGACTTGGATTAATCCAACGAAGCGCCGAGTTGGTCACCAAGGCGCCGCGCTGTACATCAACAGCACTTAGGAGCAAGAGAGGTGTTCCCGGCTCAGGATCTAGAGGCGTATTTTCTCCAACTGGGACAGGTCCAGTCCAGCTCTGGGTGATTGGCATGCGAAGCAGTCCGAGGCGCTTCTTCATGTTCGCTGGAGTGCAAACACGCGCTTTTTCAGGATGAAGACGCTGGGCATCTTTGTCCTCACTATAGGCGGCGCAATGGCCTTCGACCCAGTCATCGGTTCTGCGGTTCAGCTCGCTTTCCATCACTGCCCCACGGTCCATGGGATGGCGGGTGAGCAAGGTGATGGGCGCGACGCTGTCGAGCAAGTCACGCGTGTAGAATGCTGTAAGAACCGGTGTCAGGAAATCTCCACCTAGGATTTCGTCGACAGCATCGCGATGGCATCGGTTTTCGACAATGCTGCCGTCCGACTGTCCGAAAGGACCAAGAGAACAAAGCCCAGATTGCCGGATCGCCCAGAACACACCTGCACCCACCGAGCCTCCTGAGATACCGCTCACTGCAAACAGTCGTTTGGCCTCTTCGGGATCTTCGTCTGCAACCGCGGCCAGATAAAATGCTGCGTGGTAAGCGGCATAAAGCCCGCCGCCCTGTGCCGCGACAACTGTTATAGGTTCAGGCGCGTCCAAGACCTCAACGTTCTGCACATCGGTTGCCAGGCGACCTTCGGACCCCCGAAGCCTTTTGACCCAGACTTCGTAGGCGTCGATCGGGAGGGGCGCGCGTTCGATTTTTCCACCCCACGCAGCTTGGGCCTTGGTAATGTTACAGCCCGAGAGGCTCTGACAAGTAAGCACCAGGCCATGAACTACGGTCACGCTCAGCGACAGAGCCGCAACCGCGATCAAGCCTTTTTCAATCTGGGTCAACTTGTAGGTGACAAAACGCCCAAGGAACTGGCGGGCCGCGCTTGCCGATCCCCGAAACAAACGCCACAAGTCACGAACGATGCGTGGCAAGAATAACAGCAACCTTACGACTATGTTTTCGTAGTCAGGTTTTCCAAAGGATTGTCGAACTTTGACGAAGCCTTGTGCAACGAAGGCCGCAATACCGATCAAAAGAACAATAACGGCGGGTGCAAAGGCTGCGGTTGGGCTGGACCACAAGATGATCAGGATCAGGACGTAGAGAGGCAAAGGGAGGCCGAGTGGGCTGTACCGCCCGCTCCAAACCGTGAGCGCGGCCAAAGCATAGGCAAAAATTGCGAACATGCCACCAGAGATTCCGAGCGGCCCAAGGTCAACGAACAGGTCCGGACGCATGCCCGCAGACAAAAAGAAAAGTACGGCCGCCAATCCAACGAGACTTGGAATTACCCACTTCTGGCCCGTTCTTGCGTCCAGACGTTCTTGCTGCCGATCGTCAATGATCATGTACATTCGCAGAAAGACGGTGAAGGTTGCGCTTGTAAGCAGGAACAACCATGTCCGCGTCCCGCATTCCCCATTCCAGAGTTCAAGAAAGTTCTCGATCAGGGAATTTTCCGCGACGAAGGCGCAGACCGGGCGGAAATCAAGTCCACGCACGAGGGCAACGATATACCCCCCCCATGCAATCGTACCAAAGATCACAGGCCACAGGACAATGTCTATGCGGTGCGCACTCATTCCGACACTTCTGTAAATCCATCGGCTGGACGCGAACACAGCCCCGGGGACCGCGGCAAGGAGGAGCACTCGTGGCACCACGCTTAGAATGTTCATCGTGCGTGGCCAAAAGCCATCTTCGATCGCCAGAAAGCGTTGATAACTGTTGAAGATAACCTCAAGGGACTGCTCCATATTTACGCCCACAGCAAAAAGTACGGCAATAAAACCGGGTCCAAGAACAAGCGTAAGGGCACGTAGGAGCGAGATGTTAGCTGTGTTGATCGAAGTGTCGGTCATTCTGAGCGTCGGAAATGAGATGGGAAGAAATTAGAAAACAAAGAAATTCGAGCAAGTACCCTCTTACTTGAGATTGCCGACCGGTGATCTGTCAATGGTGCAGGCCTCCAATCGGGCCTTGCAGTTCTCTGCGTCACTCCGTATATGGCTCGCAACAGCGGCGTTTCGGCCTCCACCCCCGAAACTCCACCGGAACACGCTCGGGACCCGCTGGGTCCTTTTTTTATGCCTGAAAGACTGATGTCGGATCTTATTGCCAAAACCGCCATGGATCAGCGCCTTGCCGAGGTTGTGACCCCTGTGATCGAGGATCTGGGGTTCGAACTGGTGCGGATTCGCCTGATGGGCGGGCAGACCAAGACGCTGCAGATCATGGCGGACAAACCTGCCGGTGGGATCGAGGTTGATGATTGCGCGGCGATTTCGACGGCCGTGTCGGCGACGCTGGATGTCGAGGATCCGATTGAGGACAACTATACGCTCGAGGTGTCGAGCCCGGGCATCGACCGTCCGCTGACGCGCTTGAAGGATTTTGAGGCGTGGAATGGGTACGAGGCCAAGATCGAGACGCTTGAGCTGATCGATGGCCGTCGCCGGTTCAAAGGCGCTTTGCAAGGCACCGAAGGCGACGAGGTTCTGGTCGAGATCGAGGATCACGGCGAACCGGTAACGATTGGACTGAAATTCGACTGGCTTTCAGACGCAAAGCTGGTCCTGACAGACGACCTTATTCGCGCGGTTCTGCGTGCCCAAAAAGATGCCGGGCAAGTGGACGAAGCGCAGTTTGACGAAATACAGACCATCATGGATGGCGACGAGGAG
>CAZWZG010000011.1:28590-35310 GCA_964638245.1 uncultured Rhodobacterales bacterium | reverse complement strand
CGCTCTCGCGCCTGCTTTGCCGCCTGAAGGTGATCGACAATCGGCTCGGGATAGCTGCGCCCTAGGACCGCCGACGCGTTTTCTGCCTTCCAAGGCTCTTGCAGGTGCTGATCTGGGATATCGCGCAATTCAGGCAGCCAGCGTCGCGTGAAAACCCCGTCGGGATCCTGATCGAGGCCTTGTTTGACCGGGTTGTAAATGCGGACCGTATTTATACCAGTCGTGCCCGATTGCATCTGGACCTGGCTCCAGTGAATGCCCGGTTCGTAGTCGGTGAACATCTGTGCCAAACGCTCACCCGGGGCGCGCCAGTCCAGCCAAAGATGGTAGCTGGCCGTCGCCATGACCATCGCCCGCATTCGGAAATTGAGCCAACCCGTGGCGTTGAGGTACCGCATACAAGCGTCAACGAAGGGCAATCCGGTTTCACCTTTTCCCCAAGCGTCCAGTCGCGCCGCGTCCGGTTCAGAGGGTCGGATGCCGTCGTAGCCGCGATGAAAATTTTCGAACTCGATGCGCGGGTCGTCTTCTAGCTTTTGGATAAAGTGGCAATGCCAATGCAGCCGCGCAGAGAATGACGTCATCGACCCACGCCATGTCCCTTGCCCCTGCCGCGGTGCTGCTTTCAACTCGCGTTGGCGGGCCCACGTGGATTGCGCCACCTCTCGCACAGAAAGAGCGCCCCATGCCAAATAGGGCGACACCCGCGAACATGCTTGCTCGCCTGCCAGCGGCGATGACATCGCCTTGCGATATGGGCCTCCACGGGTCGTAAGGAAGGACTGCAGGCATTCCAGCCCTGCGCTTCGTCCGCCCTTCTGTCGCTGCGCCACAAAATCGGGTGCAAGCCCAAGGACCTTGGAACTGGGGATCTGGCCAAGTTCGATTTCCAAGGGCGCAAGATGAGGCGGTTGCGTGATCGGTTGCGCCATGAAAGCGTCCCATGCTCCGGCCCATCCGTCGCGTGACGCGAGGCGGCGCTGAACGCCGTGGTTCTGAACCTCATGCCAGTCCACTTGATTTGCGCGGCACCAGGCGGCCACGGCCTTGTCACGCTCAAATGTCCACGCGTTGCCCGTTTCCTCATGGGACCAAAGTGCGATGTCACCAAAAAGCTGTTTGAATTCCGAAAGAACCTCGGTGACGTCGCCCACGCGGATGATCAGGGGTTGACCGAGACGCCCCAGGTCCTCTCGCAGTTCTTCAAGACACTCTGCAACGAACGCCCAATGCCGCCCGGCCATGTCCGGCTCCGCCCAGATTGCTGGCTCGGCAACGTATAGGGGTAGGACCGGGCCCGCCTCTGCCGCACGCGCCAAGGCACGATGGTCTTCGACCCTGAGATCTCTTTTGAACCAGACGATGTTCACTGGCGCCTCCGACTGCCGCAGCGATCAACATAGTTCGCGCTTCAGCCAGATCAGTTCAACGGACGCTTGGTCGCATACAAAAGCCCCGGATGCGGGGGAGGCATCCGGGGCTTTCTAGGCTGCGCAGGAAGGGGACCTATCCGCGCAGTTTCTTCACAACCATTCCAACGACGGTCTGAACGACAAGGCCGGCGACACCGCCACCCACCAGGTTTGCGGCAAGCGCGCCGATGTCCATTCCGGCGCCCGCATCACCGCCCATCGAGCCTAGGAGCCCGCCAAGCAACTGGCCCCCACCAACACCGCCGACAGCGCCCGCCAATGCATTTCCGATGGCGCCCATGTCGCCGCCCTTGATGGCCTTACCGCCCGCGCTTCCGCCGACTGCGCCACCGATGATCTGTCCAATCAGTTGTTCCATTCTATCGCTCCTTTTTCAGCCGCTTCAGTCCTTGAGGACGAACGTGACCTTCAGATTGACGCGGTATTCCGAAATCTTGCCGTCGGTAACGGTGACTTTGTGATCCTGAACCCAAGCGCCGGTGACGTTGTTCAGCGTCTTGGCGGCGCGCTTGACGCCTTCTTCAACGGCATCGTCGAACGACTTGCTGGACGAGGCGATGATTTCAGTGACTTTTGCTACAGACATATCTTTTCCTTCCATGAATTAGGTTTTGCGCAACGCGTCGCGGATCTCCATCAGGAGGTCCTTTTCGGACGGACCAGGATCCTCGGCAGGCGCTTCTTCTTTTTCAGCCTCAGAGGCGTCCTTGACCCGGTTCACCATCTTGACGAGCAGGAAGACGACAAAGGCGATGATAAGGAAATTGATGATCGCCATGATGAAGTTGCCGTAGGCAAACACCGCGCCTTCTTCGCCATCCGTCAATCGATAACCAAGGCTCGAAAAGTCAATTCCGCCAGTGAAAAGGCTGATGATCGGGTTGATCAAATCGCCGACCAGCGACGTCACAATGGCCGTAAAGGCCGCACCGATGATGATACCAACGGCCATGTCCATGACATTGCCCTTGGCGATGAAATCTTTGAATTCTTGCAGCATTGCACTGTCCCATGTGTCTTCATTGCTGCGCGGCTCTCCCACGCTTGGGACAAAGGTCTAGAGACTGCGCAAAGCACCAATAATGGGAAAAAATCCCGAAAAGCGTCACAATGGATCTGGCTTGGCGGGTTTTGAGCCAGCTTGCGCGATCGGACTGTTTGCGGCTAAAGGGGCAGATCGTCCAACGGGGGAAGGCTTTTGCCATGGGCAATGACACAAAGACCGAAGCGCCGGGTGACTACCTGAAATGGCATACCGAGGCATTGATCAAGGACCTTGGCTACCTCAAGGCCTGTGAGGTTTCGGGAAAGTCAAAAGCCACGCTTGGGCGGTATGCATCGACCGCGCCTGAGAATGCCGATCGATATATTCCTGTAAACGTCCTGTTGGATCTGGAACGTGAGGCAAGCGTGCCTTTCGTCACCAAGGCACTGGCAGAACTTCAGAACATGCGTCTGGACCTTGACGAAGAACGCGACAAATCCGGCGAGCTCAACAGCGATGTCATCAAGCTGTCCCAGCGGTTTGCCACGCTGATGGGTGAATACAACCATTCGATTGCGGACGGTGTGATTTCGCTCAACGAGGCGAAACGCCTTCTGGACGAAACCAATGCGCTTCAGCAGGTTCTCATGGATATGAAGATCCACCTGCAGACCAACCAGACGTGAAAAATGGGGCCGGACACCACCCGTCCAGCCCCCAATTTCAGCGACCCCTACTCGTTACGTTGAGCGCCATACCCGCGCCCTTCCCCACCCATGAAGGTCACTTTTACTACACGAAGGGTCCACATCGACCGCCAGGATGTGCCGTCTGACGGCCGATGGGGTCGAGCATTGGGGTTAACCCTTCCCACCCGACGTGAATAGATTTAGGGGCTGGGCATTTCACAGATAATGGGAAAAAACGACAAAACGCGTCACAATGCATTCCTTGGCGCATCTGAAATAGAGGGTGATCGCTGTGCTTGAGACCATCGAGGCCTATGCAATGCAGGGCCAGGACGTTCTGCTGGAGTGGATCACCTCGCCCGCAGCTTATGCCCAGTTCGGCCTATTGGTTGGCGCTTACCTTTTGGCAGTCTTCGTCTCTGCCTGGACGCGCCCGCGTCTGGAGCGATTGCTTCAACCCGCTGAAGAGAACCAGTCGATCCTGGCCAAGATCCGACGCTTTGGCCTTCTGTTCCTACCGCTCCTTTTGCCTTTGTTGGCGTATGGGTTCACGGCGGGTGGCGAGCAACTGACCCGATCAATCTTTGGTTCGGGCGAGGTGATCGCGCTTGGCAAGCGGATCTTCGTCTTCATCGCCGTGCGGCGCATGGTGCGCGATATCGTCACCGATCCGTTCCTCAAGGCCCTTGGGCGCTACGTCGCGCTTCCAATCGCTGCGATCTACGTTATCGGCGTTTTGGATCCCGTGATGACAGCACTGGATGCGTCCCGCGTAAATCTTGGCACGATCTCTATTTCGCTGTTGGCGATCTTGAGGACAGCGATTGCCGCAGCCTTTCTATTCTGGCTTGGCCGTTGGTCTGCAGATACCGGGACAACCTATATCCGCGCCCAAGAAGACATTCGCCCGCCAACCCGAGAGCTTGCGGCCAAGGCGTTTGAACTGGCGATCTTCGCAGGCGTTGGCCTGATCCTTTTGAATGTGATGGGTCTGGACCTGTCGGCCCTTGCCATCCTAGGCGGCGCGGTCGGCCTCGGGCTGGGCTTTGGCCTTCAAAAAATCGCGTCCAACTTCATTTCGGGCATCATCCTTTTGCTTGAAGGTCAGGCCACCATCGGCGATTTCGTGGAACTGGATGGCGGTGAAAGCGGCACGATCGTCAAAATGCTCGCCCGGGCAACAATTCTTGAGACCTTCGACGGCAAATGGATCGTTGTCCCGAACGAAGACTTCATCGTCTCGCGCATTGTCAACTGGTCGGACGGTGGGTCAGCGAACCGATATGAAGTCGACTTTTCGGTCAGCTATGACACCGACATCAACCTTGTCCCGGACATCATTGTCGAAGCGGTCAAGAAGCACCCAGCCGTCCTACTGGATCCCGAAGAGCCCGATTGCGAATTGCGCGGGTTTGGCGACAGCGGCGTGGATTTTGGGGTCGAATTCTGGTGCGAGGGCATCGATGATGGCAAGAACAAGTTCACGTCCGACGTCCGGTTCCTGATCTGGAACGCCCTGAAAGACCACGACATCGAGATCCCCTTCCCACAGCGCGAAATCCGCTACCGCGACGGTCACAAGCCCGCCTAGCGCGCGGGGAACTCTGCCAGATACGCCGCCAACTCTTCGGCCTCGCCGGGGTCGCGGACCCGGAAAACCATCGCGGACCGCACGTTGGGGTCATCAAGCTGCTCTCGCAGAAAGCCGGTTGGGTCCTGCAAGTAAGCCACCAGCGTCTCTTGGTCCCAAACAAGGCCCTCTTCCCCGACCTTTTCGAGCCCCGACCGATAGCGGAACCCGGCAACCGATGCGGCGGGCGCGCCGAAGATCCCGTAAAGGTTGGGACCCGTGCGCCCGTTGTTGCCCGCGATCAAGACGCCATCCGGAGAACGAATGACATGGCACGCAACGCATCCGCGAAAGGACTGCGGGGGTCCTTCAGCCACGCGGTCGTCCGAGACTTGGCGCGCAGGCGCAAGGACAAAGGCCCCGGCGATCACAGCGATCACCGCCAATCCCGACAAGACCAATGCGAACCAACGCGTCATTCCAAACCCTCCGCTCGTGGAGGTTCCAACACGTTCAACCAGAAATTTCGATCAGGCGACTTGTCGCGCCAGCGCGCAATGGCTCCAAAGCTCGCTCAGCGCTTCCACCAGATGATCGATATCCTCATCCGTATGAAGCGGACCGGGCGTGATGCGCAGACGTTCGGTGCCTTTTGGCACGGTTGGATAGTTGATCGGCTGCACGTAAATGCCCCAGTCGTCCATCAGCATGTCCGAGATCATCCGGCATTTGACCGGGTCCTTGATCATCACCGGGATGATATGGCTGGGGTTCGGTAGATGCGGAATCCCGCGCGCTTCGAGCATGTCGCGAAGCCGCTTGACCTGGCGTCGCTGCCGCGCCCGCTCGCCCTGGCTTTCCTTGAGATGCGCAATCGACGTCTTGGCCGCAGCAGCAACCGCAGGCGGAATCGCGGTCGTGAAGATAAAACCGCTCGAGAACGAGCGCACAAAATCGATCAAGGCTGCAGAGCCGGTGATATAGCCGCCAAAGCAGCCATAAGCTTTGCCAAGCGTGCCTTCGATCAGTGTGATCCGGTCGGCCAGGCCCAGTTCTTCGGTCACGCCGCCACCGCGCGGGCCGTACATGCCCACCGCGTGGACCTCGTCGATATAGGTCATCGCGCCGTGTTTCTCGGCCACCTCTACGATCTCGGCAATCGGGGCGATGTCGCCGTCCATCGAATAGACGCTTTCAAACGCAACGATCTTGGGACGGTCACCACAGGCGGCGAGCTTACGGTCCAGATCCTCAGGGTCGTTGTGGTTCCAGATCACCTTGTCGCAGCGCGCATGACGGATGCCTTCGATCATGCTTGCGTGGTTCAAAGCGTCGGACAGGATCACAGCGTTCGGGATTCGAGAGCCAAGTGTCGACAGCGTGGCCCAGTTCGAGACGTAGCCGGACGAGAAGACCAGAGCGGCTTCCTTGCCATGAAGGTCAGCCAGTTCTTCCTCGAGAAGGACGTGGTGGTGGTTTGTCCCCGAGATATTGCGAGTTCCCCCTGCGCCGGTTCCGCAAGACTCCGTCACCTCGACCATCCGGGCCACCACGTCTGGATGCGTTCCCATTCCGAGGTAGTCGTTGGAGCACCAAACGGTGACCTCACGCTCACCATCATCGGTATAATTTCGCGCTCTGGGAAACGCGCCGCAGGTGCGCTCCAAGTCTGCAAAAATTCTGTAATTCCCCTCGTCCCGCAGGCTTTCGAGTTGGGCTTCGAATTCACGGTCAAAGTCCATTGGCATCCTCGCTTAGTCTTCTTTTGATCGTTGGTGTCGGTGGCGCCGGGATCATCCAGCGCCATAGTTTTTCGTCCGGCAAAGGCAGCACCATCAACCAGTGCTCCAGTAGCGCCAGGGCGGTCAGCGTGCCCAAAAGGGCAAACCCAATGTCGCCGGTGACCAGAAAGCGGTCGATCCAGCAGAACACGGCAAATGTCAGCGCCATGTTGGAAAATGCATAGAACCAGCCCGGACCGGTCTTGCGGAAATACGTGCCCATGTGGGCGATGCCTTGCGGCAGGAATTCGATGTGGTGGCG
>CAZWZG010000011.1:26618-28490 GCA_964638245.1 uncultured Rhodobacterales bacterium | reverse complement strand
GCCAGTTCGATCCAGCCCCAAACGGCAAGCGCGCCGAAGAACGCAAGATAGGCGCCCCCGTCCAACGACCGCGAAATCGCGTGGAACCCAAGACCCAACAAAGGCAGCGTCCAGAGCGCAGCGCGCTGCGGCCCCCAGACCCCTCGGTGTTCGGCCTGTCGCACCAACCAAAGGATCGCCCCGGTGGAGAACCACCAGGTGAAAAGTGCGATCAGCACTGCGATCCAAGGGTTGGCGAACATCTGCGTTCCTTAGTAGGCCGGTTCGAGGCGTGGGTTGACGGGCACCGCGTTGGTCTTTGCAGGGATCGTGATCAGGCTGATGAAGGACAGCCCGGCACGTGTCCCGGCGCCGACTTTTTTCAGAAACCCGATCGGTCCGCCCTGCGCCGTGGCCGCGTCCATGTCAGCGTAGGCTTTGCGCAAACGCTCCAGCATCGGGATCCACCGCGGGTGGTCGATGTCGAGCTCCATCGGAAAGATCTGCTTGGAGATTTCCGATGTCTTGCGGAACACCTCTTGGTCGTACCACTGGATGTCGACGCCCAGCGCTTCATGGAACTTGGGCCGAGCGTGATCACGCACCCACATGGTCGAGTAGACCGCTGTGAGAAAGAACTTGATCCAAAGCTTGTTGGTGAAGCTTTCCGTCAGCTTGGGGTCGGTCTTCATCAAAAGAGCGAAGGCCTCACCGTGGCTGAACTCGTCGTTGCACCATTCCTTGAACCACTTGAAAATCGGATGGAACCGCTTGTCGGGGTTCGCCTCAAGATGGCGGAAAATGGTGATGTAACGGGCGTAGCCGATTTTCTCGGACAGATAGGTCGCGTAGTAGATGAATTTGGGCCGGAAGTAGGTGTACTTTTTCTTTTTCGTCAAAAAGCCGAGGTTCACCTGAATGCCTGCTTCGCGGAGCGCATCGTTGATAAAGCCTGCATGGCGTGCTTCGTCGCGGGACATGAAGCTGAACAGCTCGCAAATGTCCTTGTTGTTCCCGCGCCGCTTCATTTCCTTGTAAAGGACGCAGCCCGAAAACTCGGCCGTGCAGGACGAAACGAGGAAATCGACGAACTCGAGCTTCAGCTCGGGGTCCATCCCCTCCCAGTCGATCTGGTCCCAGTCTTCGTTCTTCTTGAAGTGGCCCTTGTTGGGGTCCGAGCGCATCTGGTCCAGAAGCTTGTCCCAGTCCTCCCGCACCGGCGTGACGTCGATGGCGTCCATCTCGTCAAAATCGGTGGTGTAAAAGCGCGGCGTCAGAAGCGTGTTCTGCATCGCCAGATCTGTTGCGGCCTTGCTGTCGAAGGCGTCAGCGGCCTTCTGGATTGCCTCAAGGCCGTCTTCCACGTTCAGGGTGTCTGCGGAATGGACGTTCATAGCTTCACCTCCTCAGAGAATGAAAATTCGCAAAGTTCCATGAATTCGAAATCGCCGGTCAAGCGGGTCCATTGCCGCTCGATCCAGCTGGCGCGGGTGATCGTTGCCGTGCGCTCTTCGCGGACAACTTGACCGTAAGGCGCCATCACCGGGTCGCCGTGCACCAGCACTTCATCGCCTGGATTGATCACGGCGCCATTGTCGAATTTCACATGCGCATGGAGCGCGTCGAAGGTGTGCGACACCTCGACGGTGCAGGGCACGTCTCGTTCAAAGTCTTTCGTCAGTAATCCCATGGTTTGGTTCCCTTTTTTGTTTATTCCGCAAAGATCGGGGTGAAGAGACGGAGGTTTCCGGCTCCGAATGACCCGAGCTCGATCTTCCAGTCTGACGCTGGATCGAAGAGCTGCATGCGACCGTTTTCGTATTGTGTGATGACAACCGGCGGGTTGCCTTGAACACGCGCCACCACACGCGCGCGTTCCAGCCCATCGTTCAC
>CAZWZG010000011.1:8549-26518 GCA_964638245.1 uncultured Rhodobacterales bacterium | reverse complement strand
GCTGTCATTTGGTCGTGAACCAGACCGATCTCTGGTTTGCTGATCCGCGTTTCGGCCGCCTCAGCAAGGATCGAGGCCACGCGTTCGGCATCCGGGATCGCGCGCAAAGCCGGTTGAACCTTGCGCATCGACCATGGCCGGATGTGAGGCCAGAGGACCCAGTAAGACAAACGCACACCCTTCTTCGGGGTCAGGGCAATGGTTCCTGACCCATTGCGGCGCAGGTCCAGATCAGCACTGTCGAGTTTCTGGTAAGGCAGGTTCAACGTGATCGTCAAAGCCGCGCCGATGCGCATCGCAATGCGATCCGTCGTCAGGGTGTAGACGGTGGCGCGCGCCATTGCGAATGCACAGGCCCAAAGGACCAAGACGGCAAGCGCCCCCATCAGCAAGAACGGGATCGCGTAAGGCAGTGCACCAACAAACCCAAGCGTATTTGCAGAAACGCCAACCCGCCAGGCGGCGAGCAGCACAAAGTATGCCGCCACCCAATGGACCGCCAATGCGCTCCGCGCCAGCGCCCAAACGCCGGGTCGTCCTTGCCACAGGATATCTTCTCCTGCGGGCAGTTTTTCTGGCAAACCTCTTACGGGTTCCGCCGTGATGTCGCTGTCATCGGGCATGACATGCCCTCCTCTCCACAAGGTCGATGACGGGCCGGTGGCTGGCCGGCCCGCCGGTTGGCTTAGCTGTAGAGCGTGCCGCCCGCGTACCAGCCACAGATCTTCTCTTCTTCGAGCTTTGTGACCTGCTGGTTGGATGCGGTTTTTGGAACGCCGTCGAAATGGCCGCTGTTGAGCGAACGGACCTTGACCCAACGCTCTTTGATCTTGGCCATCGTGATCGGAACCAGACGCGTGCCTGTGCCGTGTTCGGCTTCAAGGCTGTACTCGAGGTAGCGCACTTCGTGTTCCGACGCGTCGATCCACATGTCGGTCACGTGGCCGACGACCTGATCGTCACGGCTCAGCACCGGAAGACCACGTGGGTCTCGACCGGCGGAGACGCTGAAATCAGCATGACCGCTCATTGGCGTGATCTTTGGATGGCCGTGTGCATCAAGCTCGGCCTCATCCTTACGAGGCGCCCAAGATGCGGGACCAACGCCATCAACCATGGCATCCCCGGTCGGCACCATCGGAAAGCCTTCGCTGCCAGCGGCGCGTGCAACAGCAATGTCATCGCGATCACCGCGTGCGCCTGAAGGCACCGTCAACGTGCCCCGACCGTCGCGCAGATGGAACGTCTTGTCGTCCGGCAAAGGCAGGCCCGAAAGGCTCTTGTACGCGTTCCCGTCATCGTCTTCGAGCGGGAAGCCCTCACGCATGTTTTCCGTCTGGATGTAGAAAATCAGAAGCGCGAAGAAGATCCAGAACGCCCAGATGGCGATACTGGCGAGATCCACGCCCCCAAAGAAAGTAACTCCGACCATGATAAAGTCCTCCGGTCTTAGGTTGGGAAGTCAGCAAGCCCGATCTTGCTGGCTCCCTGATTTGGTTGAGGTTGAAAGAACGAGAGCCGGACCAAGGGTCCGACAGCGATAAGCGTCGCGAACAAGAGGCCGATCTCGAGGTGATAGACCACCGAGTAGCCGGTCGCGGCGTTGGAAAGGGCTTCGGAAAGAAGCCCGGCGTCTGACAAGGCATTGACCCCGTCACGGATCGTGCCGCCAAGCGCGATAGCAAGGCCTGCGGCCGTAGCCTGCGCCGCGCCCCATGCCCCAAGCGCAAGGCCCTGCCCCGCTCGGTCGCCCTTGGGCATGGTCATGGCGGCGGTCAGCGTCGCCACCGCAAACAGCCCGCCGCCAAAGCCGATGCCGGTCGCACCAGCAAAGAAAAGGCTCGGCATGTCGAGCGGCGCGGAGAAGATCACGAACGAAAACGCCGTGATGCCCCAGAGAATACCACGCGAACACATCCGGTAAGGGCTGAGGCCAGCTTTCAGCCAACGTGCCGCAAATCCGAACCCGACCAGCGCGCCCAGCGCCCAAAGGGCGGTCAGGACGGTCGTCGCGGACACGCTGAGGCCAAGAACCTCCCCACCATAGGGTTCCAAAAGAACGTCCTGCATGTTGAACGCCATCGTGCCCATGAAGACGACGACCAGAAGACGGCCCGCATCGCCACCGCTGGCGTAGTCCGCCCAGGCGTCCTTGAACGTCGGCTTCGGCGCGGCGCGCTCTTCCTTGGACATCGGGCGCACACGTTCCTGTTTCCAGAGCGCTACGAGGTTCAGAAGGATCGTGACCAGTGCTGCGCCTTGTACGACCTGCACCAATCGCAGGTCCGAGAAGTCACGTAGAAGAGCGCCGACGATCACCGCCGAAACCCCCATGCCCACAAGGAACATGACGTAAAGAAGCGCAACAACACGTGGCCGCGTCTCATCCGTCGCCCGGTCAGAGGCCAGCGCAAGACCTGCGGTTTGCGTCATGTGCATCCCGAGCCCTGCCATCAGGAACGACAGCGCGGCAAGAACCTCGCCAGCCCAAGTCGGACCGACCGCTTGATCCCCGCTGAGCACCAAAAGCGCCATCGGCATCACGGCCAAACCGCCCATCTGCCAGAGCGATCCAAACCAGAGGTAGGGGATCCGCTTCCAACCGATTGCTGAGCGATAGGTGTCGGACCGGAACCCGAGAAGCGCGCGGAACGGGGCGATCAATACCGGCAGCGCGATCATGATCGCCACGACCATGGCTGGAACACCCAGCTCAACGATCATCACTCGGTTCAGTGTGCCCAGAAGCATCACTGCCGTCATGCCGACCGACACCTGGAAGAGCGAGAGTCGCAAGAGCTGCCCAAGTGGCAGGTCGTCAGACGCCGCATCCGAAAACGGGAGCAGGCGCAGCGACAGCGACTTGATGGTGCCCTTGGTGACGATCATGGAGCCACCTCCAGAGCCTGACTGATGTAGAAGCCGCGTGAAATACGAGCGTGCTCTTTCAGCGGGCGCCGCATCCCGGCATCGCGCAATGCGCTTGCAAGCGTTGCGGTGCCTTGGGGCTGGATCGCCGGAGAACGGTCAGATTTCGGGAAGGCCTGCCCGGCATACCACATCGCCATCAGCATCGGCGTCTTGGGCGCAACGGTAAAAACGATGCTGCCCCTGGTCCGATCCGCAAGGCCTTTGAGCGCTTGGGCAATGTCACCCGTCCGATAGTGGATCAGGCTGTCCATGGCGAGCACATGGTCAAATCCACCCAACTCCGGGCTGCCCATGTCACCTGCGTGATAGGTAATGCGGTCCTTGAGGTGATCTGGTGTACGATGCGCCGCGACTTCGAGCAGCGACGCCGAAATGTCGACGGCCAAAACTTGCGCTCCGCGCTCGGCCAACTCGATCGATGCCGCCCCAGGGCCACACCCCGCATCAAGCACACGGCACCCCGTCAGATCCTTGGGCAAGGCCCCAAGAAGCACTGCCCGCATCGCATCCCGCCCCTCGCGCACGGTCTGCCGGATCCGGCTGACGGGCGCGTCAGAGGTCAGCCGCGCCCATGTCTTGGACGCGGTGCGGTCGAAGTAATCTTCAAGCCGCGCGCGGGTATGCTCGTAAGTCGACATCAATCGAAGCCCAGCAATTCAAAGATCTCCCGATCCGGAAGCGGTGATGGTGTCAGCGGGTCTTCCCCAACCGAATTCCAAAGCTTTTCGGCCAACGACACGTATTCGGAGCGGGCCAGAAGGATGTCCTCCTCCTCGGGCATTTCGAACAGCGTCTTCTTCTTGAGGCGTGAACGGCGGATCGCGTCGTAGTCGGGCATATGCGCCACGCGCTTGAAGCCGACGGTGTCGCAATAACGGTCCACCTCGTCGGTGGCTTTCGAGCGGTTGGCAACACAACCCGCAAGCCGCACGCCATAGTTCTTCGACTTGGCCTCGACCGCCGCGATGATGCGGTTCATGGCATAGATGCTGTCGAAATCATTCGCCGTGACGATCAATGCTCGGTCCGCATGCTGAAGCGGGGCGGCAAACCCGCCGCAAACCACATCACCAAGAACGTCGAAAATCACGACATCGGTGTCTTCGAGCATGTGGTGCTGCTTCAGAAGCTTCACCGTCTGACCGACGACATAGCCGCCACATCCGGTCCCGGCGGGCGGACCGCCGGCTTCGACACACATCACGCCGCCAAAGCCTTCGAACATGAAGTCCTCCGGGCGGAGTTCCTCGGCGTGGAAATCGACCTCTTTGAGAATGTCGATCACCGTGGGCACAAGGCTTCCGGTTAAGGTGAAGGTCGAGTCATGCTTTGGATCGCACCCGATCTGAAGCACGCGCTTGCCGAGCGTGCTGAAGGCCGCCGACAAGTTCGAGCTGGTCGTCGACTTGCCAATCCCGCCCTTGCCGTAAACCGAAAACACTTTCGCACCCTCGATCTTCATCGACGGGTCCATGTGGACCTGTACCGATCCTTCGCCATCCTGGCCTTTGTTCATGCCGGCGGCGGCTCGAAGGCGTGGGGCGTCTATTTCGTCTCTCGGGCTCATTCTGCAGCGATCCCTTCCATTCGGTCTTCCAGCTCGTCTGCTGCACCTTGCAGCGCTGCGAGCGTTTCTTCATCCGGTTCCCAATAGGCCCGCTCTGAAGCTTCGAGCAGGCGGTTGGCCATGCGTACGCTGGCCTGCGGATTGAGCTCTGAGAGCCGCTTCCGCATCTCGTCATCAAGGACGAAAGTCTCTGAAATTCTTTGATAAACCCACGGATCGACCTGACCGGTCGTGGCCGACCAGCCGAGCGTGTTCGTGACATGCGCCTCAAGCGCGCGGACACCCTCGTGGCCATGCTCCAAGAGCGGCTCGAAGAATTTCGGGTTCAGGCTCCGCGAGCGGGTCTCGAGCGCGATTTGCTCTTTGAGCGTGCGCACTTTGCCGACGCCGCGCGTCTGGTCCGAAATATAGACGGCGGCTTCTTCACCCTTGGCCCGCTTCACCGCGCGGCTGATCCCACCGAGCGTGTCGAAGTAGTGGTCGACGGTTGTTACGCCGAGTTCGACAGATTCGAGGTTCTGATAGGCCAGATCGACGGTCTTGAGCGTCTTCTGAAGCAAATCCGCATTCTGCGCCGCCTTGCCATTGCGACCATAAGCAAAGCTTTTGCGGGCCTCGTAGGCATCGGCCAGTTCGTCCTCGTCAGCGAAAGCCGAGCTATCGACCAGCTGGTTGACGTTCGACCCATAGGCGCCTTCGGCATTCGAGAAGACCCGCAATGCCGCCTCTTCGATGTCGCAGCCGGTTTCAGTCGCATAAGCCTCGGCGTGCGCCTTGATGAAGTTCATTTCGAGCGGTTCATCGGCGGTTGCGGCCTTGAACGCGGCCTCAGCCAGCATGCGCGTCTGGAGGGGCAGAAGATCGCGGAAAATTCCCGACAGCGTCATGATCACGTCGACGCGGGGACGTCCGAGTTCTTCAAGCGGGATCAGGTCCGCACCCGAAAGGCGTCCGAAAGCATCGAAGCGCGGCTTGGCACCGATCAACGCCAAGGCTTGCGCCATCGGGCAACCGTCAGACTTGATGTTGTCCGACCCCCAAAGGACCAGCGCCACGGTGCGCGGCAACGTCGCGTGGGTCTCCAGCAGCAGTTCCGCTTGTTTGGCCCCTTCGACCATCGCGAAGGCGGTCGGCATACGGAATGGGTCGAACGCATGGATATTGCGGCCCGTAGGCAGGATCTCGGGCGAGCGGATCAGGTCCCCGCCCGGCACAGGCGGCACGAAATGTCCGCCCAGCGCATGAAGGATCGCCGGAACCTCGTTTGTCTGGGCCAGCGCGGCATCCAGCGCCTCCCGCGCCTCACCTTCGGCACCGGCAGCCTCAAGATGCGCGGTCCGCGCATCTGATCCAATCGGACGCCCAACGACGTGAAGACCATCGGTGATCAGCGCGTCTTCGGTCTCCAGAAGCTTGAGCCACAGTTTGCCTGGCTCGGCCCCGTCCATATCAACGGCAGCCGCCTGATCCCTGATCAGCTCTTCCAGATCGCCGCGCTCGGGGGCTTCTGGCGCCATCTCGCGCCAGCGCATGACGCTGTCTTTCAACTCGGCCAGACCCTTGTAGAGCCCCGCCGTCGCAAGAGGCGGCGTCAGATGGCTGACCGTGATCGCATTCGCGCGCCGCTTGGCCAGTGTCGCCTCGGACGGGTTGTTCGCCGCGTAAAGATAGATGTTGGGCAGCGCCCCGATCAGACGATCCGGCCAGCATGCCCCGCTCGGCCCGGCCTGCTTGCCCGGCATGAACTCCAGCGCACCGTGCATCCCGAAATGCAGCACGGCATCCGCCTCGAAATCCTGCTTAATCCACTGATAGAAGGCCGAAAACGCGTGGGTCGGCGCAAAGCCTTTTTCGAAGAGAAGGCGCATCGGATCGCCCTCATATCCAAACGCTGGTTGCACCCCGACAAATACATTCCCGAAATCCGCACCCAGGACATAGACCCCACGACCATCTGTCTGGATGCGCCCTGGAGCAGGGCCCCAAACCGCTTCGATCTCATCAAGCCAGGGGGTGCGCGCCACCAGCTGATCTGCCGGAACATGGGCGGCGACATTCGCCTCTTGTCCCAATTGGTCGGCATTGCCCTTCAGCACCAGTTCGCGCAAGGCATCAACGCTTTCAGGCATTTCGAAGGAATAGCCATCGGCCTTCAAACCCGTCATCACATTGAAAAGGCTCTCGAAAACCGAAAGATACGCTGCCGTGCCAACGGCCCCGGCATTCGGCGGAAACCCATAAAGAACGATGGCCAGCTTGCGCTCTTGAACCTCAGAGCGCCGAAGCGCCGCCAACCGCGCCACTTTCTCAGCCAACGCCTCGACACGCTCGGGTTCGGGCAACATCGAGCGTTCCGATCCGCCATCCCGGCCCGCAAACACGGTCGGGTTCGTGGCACCGTCGATCTCGGGTAGAGCCACCAGCATCGTCGTCTCAACTGGCCCAAGCCCGCCACCGGACACGCGCCATTCGCTCAGCGTCTGGAACTCAAGCGGATGCGCGGCGATGTAAGGCACATCCAGTGCTTTGAGCACATCGACTGCCGCATCGCTATCATTATACGCAGGCCCGCCCACTAGACTGAACCCGGTCAGCGAGACCAACGCATCAACGCGACCCGCCATGTAGGCTTCAATCGCAGGCCGCCCATCGAGCCCCCCTGCAAAGGCTGGCACCACGGCCAGACCTCGCGCCTCGAAAGCACGGATCACCGCGTCGTAGTGCGCCCGGTCCGAGGCCAGCACATAAGACCGCATCATAAGGATCCCGACCGTCGCAACCGCATCTTTCGGGCGCGGCAAGGCGTTCACGTCTGTCCCGATCTTCCCCGGCAAATCGGGGTGATAGAGCCCCACGTCCGGGTAATCGACAGGTGCCGCCGTTTTCGTCCCGCGCCAATCGGTACGATCCGCATATCGCGAGATCAGGAACCGAACGAGACCCTCAACATTGTCGTCCGAGCCGCCCAGCCAATACTGCATGCACAAAAACCAAGCGCGCAGGTCCTGCGCTTTGCCCGGAATGTACTTCAGGATCTTGGGCAACCGCCGCAGCATCTTCATCTGCTTCTGGCCGGAAGCCGCAGAAGGCTTGGCTGTCCCCCGCAGCTTCTTGAGCAAGGCCATCGCCCCGCTCGCAGGCTTGGACATATCCAAATCGCCCATCCGCGTCAGTTTGACGACCGCCGGATCGGCGACCATGCCCACAAACGCATCCGCAGTGGCGCGCGCACGCTCCAACGATGGCAACACCGCCTGCACATGCTCTTCAAGGAACAGGAGGTTCGCGATGACAATATCGGCGGTCTCGATCTGAACCTTTGCCGCATCCAAAGCCTCGGGCGCCTCGGCCCACTCGGCCGCCGCGATCACCGAGACTTCCAGCCCCGGATAATCCGCCGCCAACCGCGTTGTCACCCGTGCCGCTGGACCCGCCGCATGGGCGTCCAGCGTGACAATCACCACGCGGTAAGGAGTGATATCCATCACCTCATCGCGCATAGTGGGCCTTCGCATCGTAAAGCGTTTCGACCGAAATCTCGTCCACCCCGGTCTCAGCCGCAAAAATCTCCGTATTCCGTTTGGCCTTGCCGCGCACAAAGAACGGGATCTTGCGCAACTCTTTTTCTGCATCCGCCAGCCAGATCACGTTGCCTGGCTCCTTCATCTGGACGGAAATATCCCGGGGGAGCTCGGGCTCGGCCCGAGCGGGGGCAGAGCCCCCATGGTGGGATGCCCCGGCCCCGTCATGGAACTCGAAGTCTTCGCGGAACATTTGCAACAGGTGCTCTTCCAGCCCCATCACAAGCGGATGGACCCAAGTGTCGAAAAGGACGTTCGCCCCTTCCCAGCCCATCTGCGGCGAATACCGCGCCGGGAAGTCCTGCACATGGACAGGCGCTGAAATAACGGCACAGGGAATGCCCAGCCGCTTGCCGATGTGCCGTTCCATCTGGGTGCCAAGGATCATTTCAGGCTGCAGCGCCTCGATGGTCGCCTCGACCTCCAGATAATCATCCGTGATCAGGGCCTCGACGCCGTACTCTTTGGCGAGACCCCGAACATCGCGCGCAAACTCACGGTTGTAACAGCCAAGCCCGGCGACCTCGAAGCCCATCTCGTCGCGCGCCACGCGCGCGGCGGCCTTCACATGGGTCGCATCGCCAAAGATAAAGACGCGCTTGCCGGTTAAATAGGTGCTGTCGACCGAAGCCGAGTACCAGGGCAAGCGCAAGCGCTCGGGCGCCATCGCCGAGCGGATACCGGTGATCGCCTCGACCTCGGCTAGGAAGTCCCGCGTCGCACCCACGCCAATCGGCACCGTTGTCGTGTACGGTTGTCCAAGTTCGCGCTTGAGGTACCGCGCCGCACTTTCGCCGGTCTCGGGGTACATCAGCACGTTAAAATGGGCCGCGCCAAGCCGAGCGATGTCGGACGGGCGCGACCCCATCGGTGCAACAACATTCACCGATATGCCTGCGTCGTTCAGAATACGTGTGATTTCTTCGACGTCGTCGCGATGACGGAACCCAAGACCGGTTGGCCCAAGAAGGTTCGCCGTGATCTCGGGCGTCTTGTCCTGCGGCTTGGCCAGATGGCGCACCAGCTGGAAGAACGTCTCATCAGCGCCAAAGTTTTCTTTGCGCTGATAGCTCGGAAGCTCAAGCGGGATCACCGGGATCGGCAGGCCAAGCGCTTCGGTCAACCCGCCCGGATCGTCCTGGATAAGTTCAGCTGTACAGGACGCACCGACGATCATCGCCTCTGGCTTGAACCGCTCGTACGCTTCGCGCGCCGCGTCCTTGAACAACGTGGCGGTATCGGACCCCAGGTCACGTGCCTGGAATGTCGTGTAAGTGACCGGTGGGCGGTGCCCACGCCGCTCGATCATCGTGAACAGAAGATCGGCATAAGTATCACCCTGCGGCGCATGCAGGACATAGTGTAGCCCTTCCATCCCGGTTGCGACGCGCATCGCGCCGACATGGGGCGGGCCCTCGTATGTCCAGACCGTCAGCTTCATTCCGCCGCCTCCAGATGAAGACGCGCCTTGCGGCGCAGCGGTCGGGCAAAAAGCTCGGCCAGATCACCTGCCTGCTCGTAGAAATGCACCGGGCTGAAGACCAATTCGATCGCCCATTTCGTGGCAAGCCCTTCGGCCTCGAGCGGATTGGCAAGGCCCAGGCCGCAAACCGTCAGATCCGGGCGCGCGGCGCGGACACGATCCAGTTGCCGCTCGACGTCCTGTCCTTCCGAAATTTGCGGGCCTTCCGACAGGGCATCCAGCTCTGGCCCCAGAATGTCCTTGTGCAAGAACGGTGTGCCAATTTCGACCGCATCCATTCCGCATTCGCGAGTCAGGAACCGGGCGAGCGGGATTTCAAGCTGGCTATCGGGAAAGAAGAAAACCGACTTACCCGAAAGATCGCGCGCGCGGGCTGCAATGGCTTGGGTCGCGCGCCGCCTCGGCGCTTCTGTGACGTCCAGAACGCGATCGGGCGATATCCCGAAAGCTTGCGCTGCAGCGGTCAGCCACGCCGTCGTGCCTTCGACACCAAATGGGAACGGGGCGTGGATGGTTTGAACGCCGCGCCGCTGCAAAGCCGCCAGTGCGTCACCAAGGAAAGGCTGGGCAAGAAGGACACGGGTATTCGGACCGATGGCCGGCCATTCACCGCTTTTTCGGCTAGGAAGGACCGAGACATTCGGAACGCCGATGTCGTCCAGAAGGCCCAGCATCTGATCTTCGACCACGTCCGGCAGGGCGCCGACAACGAGCAAGCCGTCTTCGTCCGTCTCCGGCAACTCCGGCACCATCGAGGCCAGACAGGCATCTTCGCCTTGGGTGAACGTCGTTTCGATTCCCGAACCGGAATAGTTCAGGACACGCACATTGGGCAGATATGTCGCGGACAATCGCTCGGCGGCGCGCGCAAGGTCCAGCTTTATGACCTCGGACGGGCACGATCCGACCAGAAACAGGGTCTTAATGTCAGGTCTACGTGACAATAGGCGGGCAACTTCGCGGTCCAGCTCGTCATTTGCGTCCGCCAGGCCGGCCAAATCTTTCTCTTCGAGAATCGCTGTCCCGAATCGGGGTTCGGCAAAGATCATCACCCCGGCCGCAGATTGCAAAAGATGCGCGCATGTACGCGATCCTACGACCAGGAAAAACGTGTCTTGCATCTTGCGATGAAGCCAGATGATACCGGTCAAACCGCAGAACACTTCGTGCTGTCCGCGCTCCTTCAAAACGGGCGTGTTGCGGCATCCGTTTTCCGGGGCCTGAAGGATCGGTTTGTTCATGCCATCGCCTCCGCCTGAAGGCGCGCCTGGCGCAGCTTCCAAAGGAACTGCCCGGCGTTCACGACATAGGTCAGATAGGCAGCGAGCGCCAAGGTCATCAGCGCCGATGGGCTCAGGTAACCCCCTGACAACGCGACAAGATACCCCGTGTGCAATGCGATGACGAGGAACGAGAAGACGTCCTCCCAGAAGAATGGTTCGGCGAAAAGCCACTGATCGAAAACGACCTTCTCCCAGATCGCGCCGGTCACCATGATCGTGTAAAGAATGAGGGTCTTGATGACGATCGAAATGGTGGCGATTTCGTAGCCCAAACCGGTCGCCATGTAGCGGATGACCAGCCCGAGCGAGACCAGAAAAACGACAAACTGCAACGGCGCCAGAACGGCCTGAACGGTCGTCCAAACGGTAGCGTCTCGTCGAGCACGCTCGGCTTCGGTGTAGAGCCCTTCTCGGGGTTCTCGGACCGTAGCGGGATTGCGCATCAGCAGGCCTCCCCAGCCGGCAATTCATGCGCCAATTTATCCTCGCCACCCGAAAAGTGTCAATTAGAACTTACAGTTTGGATCTGACAGTTGCGCAGTGGAAATTTCCTGCGAAATCACTGCCAAAACTGACAAAATTGCCTTGATTTGGGAGCCAATCGCGGCCTTTTGCCGCTTGTTGCGGGCGCTCAATGCACGCCAGATGTCAATTTTCTTTGACATTCCGAATTCAGAAGCGCCATAATCCGCCAGATCAACAACCATCGTTACTGGCTGTTGCTCTGTCTGGCTGATAGGAAAGCCCAATGACAGACGGCCCCGAAAACAAGGCACGCCCATCGTCGGCGTCAAGCGCAGGCCCCGTCGAGGACCTCGCTGGGAAAGCCATGTCCGTCCTCTTGAACCAGCGCACCTCCGGCCGTCGGCTTTTGTCCGACCGTTTTCTTGAGCGCATGGAGCGCGCCGCAACCTCCGTAGAACGTGACGCGCTGCGCTATGTGGTCGCTGACATGCTGAACGCGGGCATTTCCAACGAAAGTATCTGCGAAAGCTACATTCCTGTTGTCGCGCGGCGCCTGGGTGCGCAGTGGTGTGAGGACACGCTTGGATTTTCGGATGTCACGATCGGCGCCAGCCGATTGCAGCTTGCCCTGCGCGAACTGACCAGCGAACGGCGCGAACCGCCCCATGATGCACCTGCGGTCGCGATCGTCGTGCCTGCTGAAGAAGATCACACGCTCGGCGCAGTTGTCCTGTCGGGCATGCTGATGCGCCGCGGGATTGCGGTCCGTCTTGTGCTCGGGAAATCCCGAAGCGAAATCAGACGCATTCTAGAGCGCGAGCCATTCGAGGCCGTTTTGATATCCGCTGCCCATACCGAAAAGCTGGCGCGCATCAAATCGCTGGTCACCGTCGTACGTGCGGCAGTCGAGCGCAAGACGCCCGTAGGTGTTGGCGGCGCGGTTCTGGATGCGTTAGAAGATGTGAAACGGCAAACGGGAGCAGATTTTGCCAGTAACGAAGTTGAAGACGTCGTAAGACTATGCGGCCTGAAGACACGCCATTCCGAAAAAGCCGGACGGAGCTGACTGATGAGCGCTCCGATTATCACCCGACGCAACAGACAGAGGCTTGGCCGATGACGTCGCGTGGCGGGGAATACTGGCGCAGCGGCGCCCTGCCTTTGATCGATGCCGAGGCGCTTGGCGATATCATTGGCGCGGCAGCAGATATTTCGATCGTGATCTCGGACACCGGAACGGTGTTGTCGGTCACGGTCAGCGCAAAACACCACAGCTTTGGATCACTGGATCACTGGATCGGTCGCGACATTCGCGAAACGCTCACGATTGAAAGCGTGCCGAAACTCGAAGCGCAGATTGCCGCCCTGGCCGTGGATGGTCCGCCCCCGGCGCCGACAGAACTGAACCATGTCGACGGCGGCGAATGGGAATTTCCCGCCCGCTATGCATTGCGCCACATCGGAACGGACGGTGCAATTCTGATGCTTGGCCGGGACCTTCAGCCGATTGCCGAGATGCAACAGCAGCTTGTCAAAGCGCAAATGGCGCTGGAACACGACTATGAGGCGCAGCGGGAATCTGAAACACGCTTCCGCGTCTTGATGGAAAAAACTGGCGAAGCGTATCTGTTCCTATCTGCATCCAGCGGAACGATTTCCGAAGCAAATCCAGCAGCCTGCCGGGCACTGGGGCATACGACAAGCGACCTGGTTGGCAAACACATCGCCGATGTTTTCGACGGGCGCCGGAAATCTGAGCTTCTGAGCGCGATTGGAAACGCCGCGGCCGCCGAAGAGTCCGAACCGCTCGAGCTTCGATCCAAACGGTCAAGCCGAACGATTGTCCTGTCGCCCTTTGCTTTCAGAGCAGGTGGCGAACGGATGATGCTGTGTCGCCTTGGCGCGGAAGCAGGCGTCGCTGCACCATCGAACGACATCGGGGAACTGGGCGCGCAACTTTATCTCGACGGGGTGGACGGGATCGTCTTCACCGACCGTGAAGGGGTGATCAAAGGCGCGAACGAAGCATTCCTCGCCTTGATTGACGCGGCCGACCTATCGCAGGTCACCGGCCATAGCTTTGCAGACTTCCTTGTGCGCGGCGCACTGGATCAACGCGTGATGATCGAGAACGCGCTGCGGACTGGTCATATGCGGCTTTTCGCGACCAAATTGTCCACGGCGTATGGCGGGGAAACCTCGGTCGAGATTTCCATCAGCCAACTGGGTGACAGCGCGTCGCCACGGCTTGCCTTCGTCATCCGGGATTCCAGCCGCGCCGACGCCATGCGTTCGGTCAATGCGACAGGCTCGGAAGACGGTGCAAAGTCTGCGATGGAACTTGTCGGTTCTGCCACGCTGAAGGAAATCGTGGCCGAGACCACGGATGTCGTTGAAAAGATGTGCATCGAGACCGCAATCGAGCTGACGAGCAACAACCGTGTTGCCGCTGCCGAGATGCTAGGCCTCAGCCGTCAGAGCCTTTACGTGAAGCTGCGTAAATTCGGCCTTTTGAGCCGCGACGGCGAATAGTCGCAGGCCAAACTGTCAGGCTTGATTGACACATTAATGTAGTGTGTAATTGACAGCATGGCTGTCACAGAGACTCACGCGCCCCGACGATTCCCTGACCCGCTGGCACTGCTCCAGCTGATCAAACCCGTGACGTGGTTCCCACCGATGTGGGCTTACCTGTGCGGCGTTGTTTCTGCAGGCATTTGGCCCGACAGCTGGGGCCTTGTTGTGCTTGGCATCTTCCTTGCCGGACCCGTGACCTGTGGCATGAGCCAGGCCGCCAACGATTGGTGTGATCGCCATGTCGATGCCATCAACGAACCAGACCGCCCGATCCCGTCAGGCCGTGTTCCCGGCCAATGGGGGCTGATCGTGGCGCTTGTCATGACGGTTCTGTCCTTGGCCATTGGATACCAACTGGGTCCTTGGGGCTTTGGAGCAACCATCGCCGCCGTTGCAGCGGCTTGGGCGTACTCAGCCCCTCCGATCCGGATGAAGCGTTCGGCGTGGTGGGGGCCTGGTCTTGTTGGGCTTTGCTATGAAGGCTTGCCATGGTTCACAGGCGCCGCCGTGGTTTTGGCAGCCGCACCTCGGTTCGAGGTGGTCATTGCGGCCCTTTTCTATGCCATCGGCGCGCATGGCATCATGACACTGAACGATTTCAAGGCGCTCGAGGGTGACCGCCAGACCGGTATTCGATCCTTGCCCGTGGTTGTCGGCCCTGAAGTTGCTGCCCGCATTGCCTGCACGGTGATGGCGCTGCCCCAATCGATCATCATCGCGCTTCTTTTGATCTGGGGTCGCCCATGGCATGCGCTTGCCGTCACGGTCCTTCTTATCGCTCAATTCGCCGCCATGCGGGTTCTGTTCCGTGATCCAAAGGGCAAAGCGCCCTGGTACAACGCAACCGGGGTCATGCTTTATGTGGCCGGAATGATGGTCACGGCCTTCGCAATCCGGGGGCTTGTATGAGCGCCGGCTGGGGTACCATCGCGCGGCTTTGCCTTGTGAACGCAGCCATCGGAGGCATGGCCGCCCTTCCGGTGAACCTGTTCAACCGCTTGATGACGGTCGAGCTAGCACTGCCCGCGTTGCTCCCCGGCCTCTTGGTGGCGTTGCATTACGCGGTTCAAGTGTCGCGCCCGGTCTGGGGACACCGCTCTGATATTGGCGGCGCGCGTGCACCCTTCATTGTCGGTGGCATGATCCTTTTGGGCGCAGGGGTCTTCCTTGCGGCGGTGGCGGTTGGTGTAGCGGGGTCCTCGACGGTCATGGCGTTACTGCTTTGGACCCTCGCCTATATCGCCATTGGCCTTGGTGTCGGCGCCGCAGGGACCTCGTTTCTTGCTTTGCTGGCCTCCATCGCCCCGAAGGATCGCGAAGGGGCAGCGGCCACACTGGCATGGCTGATGCTGATCATCGGCGCAATCGCTGCGTCGATCGGTGTCGGTACCGCCCTTGAACCCTATTCCCCCGATCGCCTGACCATCGTGGTCGGCGCGGCGGTCGTGATCGCGATCCTTGTCGCAACAATCGGCTGTGTCGGCGTCGAGCGTAAAACCCGCCTCGATACCGCCCCCACGCCAGAGCGCCAAAGCCTGCGCGACGCATTGGCCGTCACTTGGTCAGACCCACGTGCCCGCGCCTTTACCGGCTTCGTTTTCCTGTCAATCCTTGCTTTCTACCTCAGCGAATTGGTGTTCGAACCCTTCGCTGGCCACGTCCACGGTTTGACGCCCGAAGACTCGACCAAGCTGTCCGGCGGCAAAGACGGCGCTGCGCTTCTGGGAATGCTCTTGGCGGGCGGATTTGCGACGTTCGGCTTCGGCTCGCTGCGCGGATGGGCCATCGCGGGGTGTATCCTGAGTGCGGGCGGGCTTCTTGCGCTTGGCGCTCAGATGCCTGTCATTCCCGCCAGCGTCCTACTGGGGTTTGGCAACGGCGTTTTCGTCGTTGGCGCAATCGGTTCGATGATGCGCCTGGCCGCCGAACATCGCGCCGCAACTGGCACCCGCATGGGTGTTTTCGGCGCGGCCCAGGCTATCGCTGCTGGCCTTGCGGGCCTCGTGGCAACCGGCACGCTCGATATCCTTCGCAGCTTCCTAGATGACGGCCCCGCCTACGGCACGGTCTTCGCCATCGAGGCCGCTCTCTTCCTTCTCGCGGCGCTTGTCGCGATCCGAATCCTTCGGCCGTCCCATGCGGACGCAGCCGCCGTTCCAGGAGAATGAACATGGACTATGACGTCGTCGTTGTGGGCGGAGGCCCGTCGGGCGCAACCGCTGCCGAAGACCTTGCCCGCAGCGGAGCAAAGGTCGCCTTTATCGACCGCGACGGGCGCATCAAGCCGTGCGGCGGCGCCATACCCCCCCGCCTGATTGCGGATTTCGATATTCCCGACGACCAGTTGGTCGCCAAGATTTCAACAGCGCGCATGATCTCACCCACGGGCCGCTCGGTCGATATTCCGATTGAGAACGGCTTTGTCGGCATGGTCGATCGCGAGCATTTCGACGAGTACTTGCGCAAGCGCGCGGCCAAGGCAGGGGCCCATCGCAACACCGGGACGTTCCTGCGGATCGAACGGGATGCCGATGGCACCCATGTCATTTTCCGCGACAAGGTCAGCGGCAACGAGGTCAGCCTGAAGACGAAAATCGTCATCGGCGCGGATGGCGCACGCTCGGACGTGGCGCGTCAGGAAGTCCCCGGCGGCGAAACCATCCCTTACGTGATCGCGTATCACGAGATTATCGAGGCGCCGGGCAAAGTCGGCTCATACGACCCCTCCCGCTGCGACGTCATCTATGACGGCGCGATCAGCCCGGATTTCTATGGCTGGGTCTTCCCACACGGAAAATCGGCCTCGGTCGGCATGGGCACGGGCGTCGATGGCGTGAACCTCAAACAAGCCACGGCAGACCTGCGCGCCGCCTCTGGCCTAGCTGAATGTGAAACCATCCGCCGCGAAGGCGCGCCCATCCCGCTCCATCCGCTGGACAAATGGGACAACGGTCAGGATGTGGTCCTGGCCGGCGACGCCGCCGGCGTTGTCGCACCCTCGTCCGGCGAGGGCATATACTACGCAATGATAGGCGGTCGCGTGGCCGCGACTGCGGCGCAAGCCAGTCTTGCGTCTGGACGGGTCAAGGATCTGGCCCTCGCGCGCAAACTCTTCATGAAAGAGCACAAAACCGTCTTCAAGGTCCTGCGTTCCATGCAGGACGCCTATTACAAGTCCGACGAACGCCGCGAACGGTTTGTGTCACTATGTCACGACGTTGATGTGCAGCGTTTGACGTTCGAAGCGTATATGAACAAGAAGCTGGTCGCCGCGCGCCCCATGGCGCATATCAAGATCGGCTTGAAAAATATCGCCCACCTGACCCGCTTGGTGCCCGAAACCTATGCTTGATGACGTCAAAAACCGCGACATGATCCCGGCATGGATCGACGGCAAACTGACGCCCGTCGAGAAGCTGGATGTTCACAAACGCGGCCTGCGTCACAAGGCGGTCAGCGTTTTCGTGGTCCGCGGGAAAGAGGTGTTGATCCAACGCCGCGCTCTGTCGAAATACCACACACCCGGGCTCTGGGCGAACACCTGCTGCACGCATCCCCTCTGGGACGAAGATCCGGCAACCTGTGCCGTCCGGCGTCTGGAAGAAGAGCTGGGGATCACGGGCCTCGTTCCCGCACATAAGGGGCATATCGAGTACCGCGCCGACGTGGGTAACGACCTTATCGAACACGAAGCCGTCGAGGTGTTTCTAGCGGATGTGCATGGTCCGCTGACCATTGATCCTAACCCCGATGAGGTTATGGAGACCCGCTGGGTCTCGATATATGATCTCGCCGCAGAAGCCGAACGCTGGCCCGACCGCTTCACGCCCTGGCTGCGCATCTACCTGGCCGAGCACATGGACGCGATCTTCGCCTGAGCGGCCCTTCTTCTTGTCTAAAATACTCCGGGGGGCCTCCGCCAAATGCGGAGGCGGGGGCAGAGCCCCCTCTTAGGCCCGCAGGTTTGCGAAGTCGGCCGTGATTGCGCCGAGCGCCTCCAAGACGGTTTCTTCGATATCGGCCACGGTAAGTCCCGCGTCCGCGTACATATCTGCCGGGCTCGCGTGATCGATGAAACGATC
>CAZWZG010000011.1:5411-8449 GCA_964638245.1 uncultured Rhodobacterales bacterium | reverse complement strand
TCCGCACCCACCAGACCAGCCCGGTCGATGGCAAAACGCACCGGCAAGTTCTGCAGGGCCACGTCATGGACGATCTGATCATAACCCCGCTGCAGGAATGTCGAATAAATCGCGCAGAACGGCTTCAGCCCGCTCGCCGCCATACCAGCAGCAAAGGTCACGCCGTGTTGCTCAGCAATGCCGACATCAAACACGCGTGACGGAAACCGATCCGCCAGAATATTGACGCCCGTTCCAGAGGGCATTGCCGCCGTCACAGCAACCACGCGACTGTCGCGCTCGGCTTCAGCGGTCAGAGCGTTGCCGAAGACAGATGTATAGGAGGGCGCGTTGCTCTTGGATTTCTTCTGGGCACCGCTGGCGACGTCAAACTTGGCCACGCCGTGGTACTTGTCGGCCGACGACTCCGCAGGCTGATATCCTTTACCCTTTACGGTCAGAGCGTGGATCAAAATCGGCCCGGTGCCCCGCGCCTTGGCCGCACGAAGGACGGGCAAAAGCTGATCCATATCGTGCCCGTCGATCGGACCGATGTAGCTGAATCCCAGTTCCTCAAACAGCGTCCCCTGCCCGCCCGCAGCACCGGTGACCAGTTGACGCGCGCGCCGAGCACCGTCGCGGAACGGCCCTGGCAAGGCGGCTTCGAACCCTTCGGCCATCGCGTGGAACGGCGTATGGGCGTATAGCCCCGACAGGTATTGCGACATCGCCCCGACGGGCGGCGCAATGGACATTTCATTGTCGTTGAGGATCACGATCATGCGGCGCCCTTCGGAGCCGGCATTGTTCATGGCCTCGTAAGCCATCCCGGCCGAAATCGAGCCATCGCCGATGACAGCGATCGCCTCGCCAGTCGGCTGGCCCATGTCCCGCCCAACGGCGAAGCCAAGGGCCGCGGAAATTGAGGTCGACGAATGGGCCGCGCCAAAGGGGTCGTATTCGCTTTCCGAGCGTTTCGTGAAACCGCTCAATCCGTCTTTCTGGCGTAACGTGCGAATGCGATCGCGCCGCTCGGTCAGAACCTTGTGGGGATAGCACTGGTGGCCGACGTCCCAGATCAGCTTGTCGAAGGGCGCGTTGAAGACAGCGTGAATTGCAACCGAAAGCTCCACGACGCCCAGCGATGAGCCCAGATGCCCGCCGGTTTCCGACACCGCCGAAATCACTTCGGTGCGAAGTTCGTTGGCCAATTGCGCAAGCTCGCGATCCGAAAAAGCCTTCAGATCGGACGGCCCGCAGACCTTATCCAATAGCGGTGTATTCGGTCGCATCGCATTCTCCCCCGAGTTGTGATAAAAAAAGGCGTTGCTTTGGGGAGGGCCCTAAGCAACGCCAGTTCCCTGTAGCCAACAGGAAGGGAACCGGGGTGTGGAGGCCCCGAAAATCGAGCGCGGCTAGACGCCCGATCACGTGGGAAAAGGAGGGCGCGTCCATGACTGGTGGGCGCGCCATCCTTTCCTCATCCCAGCGCAATTAGTGCGCTTGACCCAATCTCAAGGGCCGCAAACGGATCTTCCGGGAGCAGTCCCGACAACCCTTTGAAAAACAGAATGAAAAAGATGATCGCCGCCAGGATGAGAGCGGCGTAGACCGCTCCCAATGCCTGCTGTTCGAAGATCCACCGGGCCATGCTCGGCTTCTTTTCATCCTTCAGATACCACTTGTCTTGATTGGCCATGACTTAGTTTCCTTCTGGCGGAAGATAAGGAAGGAAGTCCTCGGGCGTGTCGGCAGGGATATAGTTTTCGGCCGCGCCGTACCCGTGGTCCTGTGCCCAGACGAACCAGTTATCGACGACCGTGCCCGAAAGCAGGATACCGATACCTCCTGTGAAAGTGGTGAGCACCGCGAACCACCATGCCCAGCGGTGGATCCCTTCCATCGTGGCGTTAAAGCCCATGGTCCAGCGCCAGAAGAGGCCCGCGCGTTCGGACGCCGTACCGCGGTCGTAGATTTGTTCCAACTCGCGGTCACCACCGAGGCGGGAGACGGCAAGGATGGTCGCACCGTGCATCGCAAAGAGCAGGGTCGAGCCATAGAGGAACGCGATAGAAAGGCCGTGGAACGGGTTGTAGAACAGGTTGCCGTGGATCAGCGAGAACGTGTTGGTCCAGTCCAGGTGCGGGAAGATGCCGTAGGGCACCGCTTCAGACCAGCTGCCCATCAGGATGGGGCGGATCAGGCCAAGCACGAGGAACAACCAGATGGCGCTCGCAAAGGCGTAGCAGACGTGCTTGCCCATGCCCAAAGCGTCAGCCAGGAGCCACGAGCGAACCCACCAGCTCATCACCGAGATGAGCAGGAAGAAGGACGCTATGATCCAAAGCCCGCCGTCCATGAGTGGTGCCATGCCCAGACCGTATTCTGGCCCTGGCGGCTCGAGCGAAAGGTAGAAAAGCTCGCGGAAGAACAAGCCAGGACTGAAATCGACCTGGATCCAGAAGCTCATGCCCACAAGGAAGAACCATGCAAGGCCCGTCGCCAGCGAGATCAGCCCGAACCCACCCAGATAGATGGGCCCAAGCTGTGCGTTGCCGAACCAGCCAAGGAGCGTGGAAAACCGCGTTCCTTCGGTCCGATCCCGCAGTTTCACGTCCTCGACCATGCCCATTTCGGCCGGACCGGTGACCTGCACTTGCGAGAAGATGTTTTGATATTCAGGCATTGTTCATCCTCTCCTTAAAGGTCCGCCCACCAGGGCAGATCGAGATACCAATCCCACCAGAAGATCCACTGATCGAACCAGATCGTGCCCGAGATCACGATACAGATCGCGCTCCAGAAGCCTGCGTTCAGCGCCAGGAGAAGTCCCAGCCGGTGGATACCCAGGGGCCCAATCGAATAGCCGATGAAGTCACGGAAGAAGGTGTCTTCGTGCTCAGGAGAACGGACTTCTTTTTCCTTGTCGGCAGGGTTGGCGGCACTGAGGATCAGTGATCCGTGCAGCGCCAGTGCCAGCACCGTGGTGAAGAAGAACGTCACCGCCAGCATGTGGGCCGGGTTGTAGTGGAAGTTGCCGTAGAGATAGCCGGTGTAGC
>CAZWZG010000011.1:0-5395 GCA_964638245.1 uncultured Rhodobacterales bacterium | reverse complement strand
AATCGAGATGGCTCCAGATCCCGTAAGGGAAGGCGTGGCCCCATGCGCCCATCAGGACGGGACGGATCACAACCAGCGTTGTGTAGGCAAAGATGGCGACGCCGAATGCCACAGGAACATGGAAGCCCATGCCGAGTTTTCGACAGATCTCAACCTCTCTCAAAGCCCATGAAATAAAGGCACCATGCGCACAGATCGTGATGATCTGCCAAAGGCCGCCTTCATCCAAAGGTGCAGCGCCGAGCCCGTAGGAAATCGGCGGCGGGCTGATCGAGATCAACCATGGGTTCCACGTGCCTTGCAACGTGGCGCCGTAAAAGATCAGGACAGTCCCGAGCGCGGCGAAAAAGATCGTCGTCACCCCGAAGAAGCCCACGTAAAAGGGTCCGACCCAGAAGTCGAAAAGCGGGCCGCCCACCAACGTTCCTCCCGGAACGCGGTATTTTCGTTCGAAGCTGAGCATCGCCATACTTCTTACTCCGTTTGTTGGCGGCGCCGGCTGGAATAAGCCCCCGGTCGGCCGTCAGTGTTTTTCTTGATTTGCCTCGGGCGACAGGCGCCGCCCGAAGCTTTGTCGTTTCGCGTCGGATCAGCCGCCAAAGGCGAGCGAGAACCAGTTGGTCGCGTCATTGCTGAGCAGGACGAGGTGAATCATCGCTGCCAGCAGAAAGAGGAACACCCCCTGCGCCACGAAAACGCGGCGCGGGTCAAAGATGAGCCAGATCTTGTAGAACTGTGCCATGTGTCCTCCTTAACCCCACGAGAACCAGGGCAGTTTGATGTACGTCGCCAAGTGAGCAAGGACAGCTACGGCCGCAAAGACCCATAGCCCGCTCATGTAGACGGCGTGCAGTTCCTGCGCCTGCTCGTCGGTCAGACCTGTGAAAGACAGATCAGTTTTATCAGCCATGGTATCCTCCGGATCTCAGACTGACGCCGCGCTCCCCGCGGCTGGGTCCCCGCCGGACCGAGTGTCCATTGGGTATCCGCTGGTCTGAGGACCAGCGAATTTCGAATGCGGCTGTCAGGCCGCGAAAATCATCGGCGTAATCAGCCGTGCTTGTGTCCAGGCGCGGGCCACAGGGCCCTTTTCGGGCAGGCTCATCGACCGGATCGCGCGCAGCGCCCAGGTCAAAGTGGCCAGCGGCAAGGTCGCCAGGAAAATGATCCCAAAGTAGATCGCGAATTCGGTCTGGGGCCGTTTGCGCGTGCGCGGGGCCTCGTCCATCATCACGAGATCAGTGGTCTGATCCGTCATTGGGTGTCTCCTTTTTGATCAACGAAGCCAGCAGGTTGCAGGGCCTCGACGGTTTCTCGGACCACACGCTCGGCGCCTTGATCCAGCGCGGCCTTTTCGGCGGCATCGCGCAAGGATTTGGCGGCAGAAATGCGGGTCAGAACGGGGTGCTCGGCAACGATCCGGTCCAGAAGCGCTTGCGCGTCCGGATCCCATGGGAAGTCGCGGCGAAGGGTCGTCGGGGTCGCGTCCACGGCATCCATGTCGGAGGCCAGCGGAAGGATGTGGAACAGCGCGTCAAACAGGCCATTGCAGACCTCTTGAAGCACATAAGTCGCGCCAGCGTAGCCCATGAACGGTGTGCCCGTGGCGCGCCGGATCGCGGCACCGGGAAAGCTGGCGGGGATGAAAGCCGGTGCGGGTCCGTGACCGCCTTTGGTTTCAGCCAGGTACATCTTTTCATTGATCGAACCAAAGACCACCAGAGGACGCTTCTGACCGATCAGGGCGCGGACTTCTTCGTTGTTGGTCTTCTTGCCAGCCACACGCGCAATGGCGAAGTCGCACGGCAGGCCAAGGTCGTTCTCAAGATAGTTGCGCAGGCCGCGGGCGTAGGTCTCATTCGCGACGACGCCAAAGCTGGCTGTGGCAAAGAAATCCTGCGTGACCGAGCGCCACAAATCCCAGACCGGCTTGATGGTCGAATGCTTTTCGCGTTCGATGAACGGCTCGGGGTCAAGATCCAGTAACTCTCCGAGTTTCCTCAGGAATTTCGTGGTGCTGTCGACGCCGAACGGTGCCTGAAGATAAGGTTTTCCAAGCACTTCGGCGAGGCCGCGACCGAATTCGCGGTACATGACGACGTTGACGTCCGCGTTCACCAGATTGCGCATTTCGGCCAAGTGCGCGCCCAGCGGCATGACCATATTCACGTCCGCGCCGATGCCTTCGACCAGCCGCCGAAGTTCGGCGAGGTCAGAGGGCATGTTGAACGTGCCATACATCGGGCCAAGGATGTTCACGCGCGGCTTGGCGCCCTCTTCCCGCTTGGCTTCCTTGGGCATACGACCCTTGGTCTGACCGAACTCGGTAAAGAGCCATGTCATCGCGCGGTCGGCGGCTTCCCATTGGTCTTCGTCGATGGTGCGCGGCAAAAACCGTTGAATATTGGTGCCTTGCGGCGTTACGCCGCCGCCGATCATTTCCGAGATGGACCCCGTCACGACCACCGCAGGAAGGGCGGGATCAAGCGTGTCCCAAGCCCGCTTCATAGCGCCTTCGGTGCCGTCGCGGCCAAGCTCTTCTTCGCCCAACCCTGTGACGACGATGGGCAATTCATGGGGCGGCAGCGCGTCGGTATAGTGCAGGACTGAAGTCACTGGCAGATTTTCGCACCCAACGGGGCCATCGATGACAACCTGAAGGCCTTTCACGGCGGTGAAAGCGTAAACAGCGCCCCAATATCCGCCCGCGCGGTCGTGGTCCTGAATTAGCAACGCCCACCCTCCTTGTTCATTGATGCACAAGGATTTTTCGGTGTTTCTGCCGATCGGCTTAACGTCGGTATTACGTCGGTATTACGTCGGTGCAGAGCACCGATATGGGGCCCTGAAGCCAGTGTGCAGGGGTGCACATAAGAGATCGAAACGCCAGTCATATCATCTCTGCCGCCTTCGCGGCCTTGGCTTGACGGTCCAGCTTCTTCTGGTGTGTCTCGCGGAAATCGGGGCGCAGGTTGGGGTCGCCTTCCCAAACACCGGCGGTGTCACCGGTGCCCGTGCCTTCGAAAAACTCGCGCATGTGCTCCATGCGGTCCTTGTTGGCCATGGCGGCATTGACCACCTGTGCCAGCGACCCGGCCCCGGCCACGCCCATCAGGGGACGCGCGGAAATCAGGTTGGTGAAATATAGCGAGGGAATGCCAAGCTCCTTGCCCTTCTGGACAACCGGCGTCGTGCCGATGGCCAGATCGGGTTTGACGCCTTCCATGGCGGCCAGATCGTCTTCCAGAGAGGCGCGGAATTTAACGCGTGTACCGCGCGCTTCGAGCCATTCGCGATCCGCATCCGATTGGGCGGTCTTTGCACAGGCCGTGCCCACGTAAGGAATATCAGCGCCGGATTCCGCCAAAAGTCGTGCCACGATCAGTTCGGACCCTTCATAGCCCGAAAGCGTGATCGTCCCGTTGATCGGGTTCGCCGCCAGCGCAGCCTTGATGGCAGGGAGGAGCCTATTCTGCGTGGCGGCGACCCTATCGGGGGTGACGTTGAACGCCTCCCCGATATTGGCGATCCATGCCGCAGTCCCATCATGCCCCACGGGCGCAGACCCGACGATCGGCCGACCGGCCGCCTCGAATTCGCGCATGGCTGATGTGTAAAACGGATGGATTGCGGCCACGCCCCCACAGTCGAGCGCCGCATAAAGTTCGCGCCATTCCCGGCAGGGAACGGTTGGACCGACGGCAAGCCCCATCGGATCGAGCATTTGTCCGATCATCATCGGATCGGCGGGGAACATTTCCCCCAGAAGTGTAACGGTTGGGCGGTCGGATGGACCCGCCGCCGGCGCCTGGACGGGACCGGCTTCGATTTCTTTGCGCGCATAGTTCAGCATCGCGCCGGCAAGGACATCTTTGGCCTCGGCATGGGTTGGAATGCCAAAGCCGGGCACGTCGATGCCAACGATGCGCACACCGTTGATTTCATCGGGCAGCAGGCGCAAAGGCACGCCCGAAGCGGTTGGCACACAAAGGTTGGTGACAACGATCGCGTCATAGCGGTCCGGATCAGCCAGCTCATGCACGCTGTCGCGGATGTCCTCGAACAGCTTGCCAGTGACCAGCGTTTCGGAATTGAACGGCACGTATCCAACCGAGCGGCGCGCACCGTAGAAATGGGACACGAACGTCAGGCCGTAGACACAACAGGCCGAGCCCGAAAGGACGGTTGCAACGCGGCGCATGCGAAGGCCGACGCGCAAGCTCCCAAAGGCCGGGCACATGGACTGTGGCTTGTCGTGAGGGCCTTGGGGATAGTCCTTGGCGTATTGATCTAGAATCTCGGATTGACCTGCAGCACGCGCGGCGGCCTCCATTTCAGCGGCACCGGCGTGGCAGCCCATGCCGTCCTGCAAGACAGGTGCGTCTTCGCGGGCGGTGCCCTCGATCACGTCTGCCTCGGCAGCGGAGTCATATTTGACCTCAGACGCCATGGATGTCGTTCGTCCTTTCCAGGCGATGCTTTACGCTTTGAAGAAGCTCCCGTAGACGGCTGGTGTGGGCACGCATTTCAAGGGAAGCAGCAATCAACTGCTCACTTTCACCGACGAGGGCGCTGCTCCGACGGCTCAACCTTTGAGCGTGCGCGGTCTGTTCAATGAATTCTTCTTCGACAAGCGAATGGGTCAGGCCTGTGAACGAGGCGTTGCTCTGATCATTCATCCTGTGACCCCTTTTGTTCCTTGGATTTCCTTTCTTCTTCCGCCGCCCGCTTGCGAAGAAAGTCGGCATCGGCACGCGCTCGCATCGAAGCCTCGACAAGGGCCTTGCTCTCCCTGGCAAGGCCTTCACTCGACTCGTGCATAGACGCGATTGCGTCCTTTTGCGCGTCGCGATCTGGGGTGCGCTTAGGCATCATCGTAGATCACCTCGAGCGACTGTTTGGGCTTGGCGTCCTTGCCGCGCATGTCAGCGTCGGTTGCGGGTTCAAGCCGGATCCCGGCGCCGGTTTCCGAGCCGTCGAACAACTCAAGCAATTCGTCCTGGCTAAGCGCGGTCGGACGCATCGGCGGAGCGACGGCGACGTTTTCGCCAAGGGCCGCAAAGAGGTCGCCCCACTGGCTTTCGGCGGTGCCGACGATTTGGTAGTTCGCGGATTTCTTGCGCAGGTCGTCGTCCTGCGGGATAGACGCCAGAACCGGGATGTCGACGGCCTTGGCAAAGGCTTGTGCCTCGCCCGAGCCATCGTCCTTGTTGATCACAAGGCCTGCGACACCGACGTTGCCACCCAGCTTGCGGAAGTATTCAACCGCCGAGCAGACGTTATTGGCCACGTAAAGCGATTGCAGGTCGTTGGAGCCGACAAGGATGACTTTTTGGGCCATGTCGCGCGCGATGGGTAGGCCAAAGCCGCCACAGACCACGTCGCCGAGGAAATC
>CAZWZG010000010.1:13339-36537 GCA_964638245.1 uncultured Rhodobacterales bacterium | reverse complement strand
CCAAGCCCCACCGTCCAGGCCTCTGTGAGCACCGGCTCCATGACGAAGTAAGTCAAAAAAAGCGCCAGACTGACGATCAACATGTTGGGCGGCGACTGTTGAAGCCCAATTCCGGTCCGCAAAATCGAAAGCACCGTCACAATAAAGGGAAAACACGTGATCATGATCGCGAGGCCGGGAACGATGCTCAAGACCGTTAAAAGCAGGATCACCTGGATCACACGTCCGCTGATGCTCTCACCCTCACCTAAGGAAATAGAAATGTCCTGGGCGGCGACCACTGCAGGAATAAGAAGAAGGACGACCGAAAGAAGGATAAAACGTCTCACGAAAGCTCGTCTACCCCTCGGACAATCTCAATAAGGCGTACAGCTAACTGCCCGTTTCCATCACCGCCTTCCATTTCCTCAAGCGCACCCCGAGCAATCAGACGGTCGCCAACAAAAAGCTCGACGGGGTCGTCTATCCGCCGATCCAATGGCAAAACGCTGTCATGAGTTAGGCGCATCAAATCGCGTATCATTGGGCGGGCATGACCAACTGAGATCTTGATTTCGAGCGGCACTTTTGAAAAGGGCGTGGTTTCAGACCCTTCGTCGTTGGGCCCCGGACTGCTATCCTGCACCATCTTTGAGAACCTTTTCATTTGATAGTTTGACACCGTCGAGAGCATTCCGGAGACCATGCAAAGCTCGATCGAGATCCACGCGTTGTTCTTTGGCACCAAAACGAAAATAAGCTTGGCCAGGCACGAGCGCGTCCTCGACTATCACCTTCACAGGAAGGGGTGCATTTTCATCGATCATGGATTTCAGAACATCAGCGTCTGATGGATTCACCAGGATGTGCACAGCCCCATCCGCAAGTGTTTCGACGTTTTCCTGCAGCGCCGATAGGAAGTGATGACCGATAGCCTCGGACAACACCGGCGGGAAGACCAACTCGACCAGATCTTCAAGTAGCCCGACAACTGACGATACGACATGTGCCCTTGCCTCATGATAGGTAAACCCCAAGTCCTGGAGATTGCGGGAAAACTCTTCACTGATTTGTTTGTCGCGATCGTGGCCGGTAGATATCGCATCATCCCAACCGCTTTGATAACCGTCTTCGTAGCCCTCGCCACGCACCTTCTCGAGAACCTCAAGACCGACCCGCTGTTCTTTCTGGACACGGCTCGGCATTCCAAAGTCCTCGAGAGGGAACCGAGACCCGATCATGCCGCCTCACCGTCTTGCGTCATCCAACGGCGCAGTATTTCCCGCGATTCCTCTTGATGGTCCTCGACTAAGGACTTTAGCCGATCACCCGGGTTATCACTTATGCCTGGTAGAGCTGGCAGATTGCCGCTGTCGGGAAAGTCAATTGGACCCAGATCAGGCAACCCCGACAACTCGTCCTGTATCTCGCCACTTATTGCGTGCTCTGGCTCAGGGATTGGAGAGGGCGGTGTTAAGGCCGGGGCAGGAGCAGACCGCTCTGGAGCCAGCAATAAGGGTCGCACCACAAACAATCCCAAAACAAGCGCGAGGACACACAAAGCCAAGAGCTGAATCAGGGACATTACATCCAGCGCAATAGAATCCATCCACCCGGGTTCAGCCAACGTCCCCTCTTCAACGGGAGGCATAAACTCGAGGCTCTGAATCGTGAGAATGTCTCCTCGCGATTCATCAAAACCGACAGCCGATGCGACCAATACACGGAGCGCTTCGATTTCTTCAGGAGAGCGCGGCGACCATTCGACAACGCCTGTTTCTGTGGTCAGCCGCTCACCATCAACCAGTACAGCCACAGACATTCGCTTGATTGTACCGGGCGCACGAACAATTTCTCTTTGGGTTTCGGAAACCTCGTAGTTTATGCGTTCTTGGGTTTGACTGCTGTTGGCGTTCGAAGACCGGGTCGCCCCTTCTGCGTCACCTTGAGGCAAGTTGGATGCAACAGTTACGCCACCGCCATCAGAACCACTGGATGTCGTCGTGCGTTCTTCAGTATCCGTACTGATGGCCACGCGGCTGTCGGGGTCGAAGAGCCTTTCGGTGATCTGCTCACTTTCGGTCGTTACGTCCAGACTAACTTCGACTACTGCACGACCGGGACCAACACGGGCTTCAAGTAGGCGTTCAGCATTCTGTTTGAGAAGCATTGCACGATCACTCACCTCCCCCGTCGAGCGAGCGGGCGTCTCTGCGCCAAGGATGGTTCCGTTGGTTGCATCGATGACCGAGACATTTGCCGCATCCAGTCCAGCAACAGCCGACGCTACCAGATGCCGCAAGGCATTCGCCTGCCCGGCGCCCAACGCGCCCGCATTCGGCGTAACCGTCACAGAACCGCTCAGTGCCTGATCACGTCTGAACGGTTGAGATTGACTTGCCGACAAGTGGACGCGTGCGCTGGACACTAATGGGCTGGCCATGATTGTCCGCGCAAGCTCCCCCTCTTTTGCCCGCCAGTACGCGGCATCAAACATTTGAGCAGTCGTGCCGAAGCCTGACAGGCTATCAAGAATTTCGTAGCCTTGCGCACCATTGGCCGGCAGCCCCTCGCCCGCAAGCGTAAGGCGTAATTGGTCTCGACGCGAAGCTTCTACGTAGACGGCGCTGCCGCGCACTTCGTATACAACACCTTGTTGATCAAGGGCTTGAATGACGTCTGCAGATGCGGGTCCATCAATGCCGGCATAAAGGAGCGCCATGGTCGGAGTACTCGCCATGCGCGCGACAGCAAGAACAGCCGCGAACATAGCGATAGTCGCAAGCACAACAACTATGCGCCGCTGCGCCGTCAATCCGGTCCAAATCGCAATTAAGTTCTGCATTCTTGCAACGTCCTGCCGACCCAAGGCTTCTGCCCACGCACCCGACTTCGCACGGGCCCCTTAAGATTCGGTTAGTCACGTCGCCCCTATAAGACCTCCAACAAAGGAGAACTTGCGCGCATGTCAGAACAGACTGCCGAAAACGACGAAGTCAAAAAGAAAGGCATATTGATGCCTTTGCTCATCGGTTTGATCCTTTGCCTTGCCGGTGCGGGCGGAGGCTTCTTTGCTGTGCAGTCGGGAATTATTGGCGGAGCCGGTTCGTCAAGTTCTGCGGAACGGGTCGCCAAGCCTTCTTCGCGATCCGATGACGTCGCTTTCTTACCTATTGAGCCGCTCATTATTTCAATAGGCGAAGCGGGTGCGAACCGCCATCTGCGCTTTCAAGCACAACTAGAAGTCGACACGGCTTACGCAGATGAAGTTACAGCAATAATGCCTCGAATCGTGGACGTGCTAAATGGATACCTACGCGCACTTCGGTTGGCAGATATTGAAGACAACGTCGCTCTTTTCAGACTTCGGGCACAAATGCTTCGGCGGGTTCAGCTCGTCGCGGGACCCGATCGCGTGAAGGACGTTCTCATTCAAGAATTCGTACTGAACTAGGGTTCGAAGATGGAAATGATCGCAGACATTATGTTGATAGCAGCTGCGCTTGGCGCAGGATTGTATTGCGTGACGCTTTCCCGACGGCTGACGCGCTTTAACAGTCTCGAGAATGGTGTTGGGGGAGCGATTGCGGTTCTTTCGGCTCAAGTCGATGGCATGACAAAAACCCTCGAAAACGCTCGTGGCACGGCTCAGACGGAACGGGAAACACTGGATGCATTGACGAACCGCGCCGAAGAAGTGGCAAGGAAACTCGAACTCTTGGTGGCCTCTATGCATGATCTTCCAATTGAACAAGAGAATGGCGAGATCAAAATGGACGGTAGCGAGCAGCCTGAAACTGATTCAGAGCCGGTGCCAACACCGGCTCCGGGAGCCAAAAGTGAAACCGAACGACCAGCAACTGCAACCATGTTCGCCTCCCGTAGAAAGGCGGCGTCGTAATGCGCGGATCTGTGTTTGGTTTTTGGCGTCGGCTTACCAGGGGCGGCGGAACGCTCGCGGTTCTTTCAGCAATATTCTTGCTCTCCGCAGGATTGCGTATTGCCGGTGAAAATGGCTGGGCAATTGCGCAAACCGCTGCATCAGATGTTTTGCAGGAAACCCTTCCAGTCTCTGTGGAACCCATGTGCGAAATGGAACCTGGTGTGGCGGAAGCATTGGCGGCCATTCTCGACCGCGAAGCTCGTGTTGCAGAGCGCGAGAAGCAGTTAGATATTCGTGTTCAAGCGCTCGCCTTGGTGGAGGAAGAAATAGAAGCTGACCTTGCGCGCTTGGAGATCGCGGAAACCTCCTTGCGCGAAGCCTTGTCGTTCGCGGACTCGGCCGCAGAAAGCGATCTCGCCCGCCTGACAAGCGTCTATGAGAACATGAAGCCCGTCGAAGCATCGGCGCTTTTTGCCCAGATGGCACCGGAATTCGCAGCTGGCTTCCTCGGGCGCATGCGTCCTGACGCCGCGGCAGCAATTCTATCAGGCCTTGAACCTGAACTCGCTTATGCCATTTCCGTCGTTCTAGCTGGACGCAACGCAAGTGCACCAATCCGACCAGTAGATGACACGGATTCTTAAGGTCCTCTCCTTAGCACTAGCGAGATATTAAGAGGGGCGCGGAGCGCGGCGAATGCTCGGAATAATCGGTATCATCATAGTATTCGCCATGGTGTTTGGCGGCTACCTTTGGTCGGGCGGGAAGATGAAGATCATCTTTTCGGCTCTCCCCTACGAGATGACCATGATCGGTGGTGCTGCACTTGGCGCGTTTCTGATCGCAAACGGAATGAGCACGGTCAAACAAACCCTTTCTGACATGGGCAAGGTGTTCAAAGGTCCAAGCTGGAAGGCGGAAGACTATCGAGACCTTCTTTGCCTGCTCTACGAACTCATCCGCCTCGCACGACAAAACCCGGTGGGTTTAGAAGAACACATTGAAGATCCAGAAAACTCCGTAATCTTCGCACGCTATCCGCGTATTCTGAAGGATCACGAAGCCATAGAGCTTATCTGCGACACCCTTCGCTCAGCGTCGATGAACTATAACGACCCGCACCAAGTCGAAGAGGTTTTGGAGAAGCGAATTGAGGCACATCATCACCACGCACTGCATTCAAGCCATGCTTTGCAGGTCATTGCCGATGGTTTGCCAGCCCTCGGCATTGTTGCGGCAGTATTGGGCGTCATTAAGACCATGGGGTCGATCGACCAACCTCCTGAAATCCTGGGGAAACTCATTGGGGGCGCGCTTGTTGGGACGTTCCTTGGAGTATTTTTGGCATATGGCTTTTTTGGTCCGTTCGCCAACCGCGTGAAAGCCGTCGTCGAAGACGATGCACATTTCTATCGCCTAATCCGCGAAGTGCTGGTGGCGAACCTCCACAACCATGCAACAAGCATTTGCATTGAAGTCGGACGCCAGAACACGCCGCATCAGGTTCGCCCGGGCTTTTCGGATCTGGAGGAAGCGATCAAGGCCGTGCCCAAGGACGCTGCATGAAGATTCTGATCGCCATATGTTCGATTTTTCTAGCGCAGGCAGCCCTTGGAGAAACCATTCAGGTTCGCTCCGGAGAACATCCAACATTCTCAAGGCTCGTCTTCGAGTTCGGTGCATTACCGGAATGGTCGGTTTCGCGAACTGAAACCGGCTATGTCCTGGTTACAAACGATAGCCGCAGCTTTAACGTTGGAAGTGTTTACGACAAAATCCCGCAAACACGTTTGAGAGGCATCAAAGAAACCGATGACAGCGCTAGCCTTGAATTCAACGTAACTTGCGCCTGCCACGTAGAAGCTTTCGAACTAAGCGACCGACTGTTGGTTGTTGATATCCACGATGGTCCCCCTCCGGAAGGCTCTTCGTTCGAAGAACCATTTTTGACACGTGTTGAATATGTACAAGCGCGAAAAGAGGATTTCCCCGCCTTCGACGCTCTACCAGAACCTTCCGACGTTGCGGACATAATTCTGCCAAAGATCTACCTTCCGCCGCATCGGTTAGCACCAATGGTCGTTTTGCCGGGTGTAGCAGCGACCGCCCCGATCGGCGTGGCCGCCTTCGAAACAGGTGGCTTCGCCGACGCGCTTTTGCGGGCCCCCAATGATCAGAATGGTGCCTATGAGCGTTTGGCGACGAACGCACTTCTTGAACCAGATTTTCAAGTGGTACTTGAGCGACAAAGCATGCAACGTGCAACCATCGACGAAACGCTTGAGGCGTTTGGACGTGCCGCTGCACAAGGGCTCGTCGATGCGCTTCCGATCGAAAAAGTCGAGCCTCCAGACCAAAACGCCGAGGCCTTCGTAGGGCCCCTCGCCGATTTCGGTGCAAATATAGCAGTGTCGACCGCGATCGATCGAGCAAACGCAGGCTTTGTGCCATCGGTCTCGGGCCTGCGCGGTGGCGTATGCCTTTCCGGCGATATTATTGACGTGGGCTCCTGGGGAGATCTGGACCAGCCCTATCTTGATCTTTCTCGAGCCCGCTCTGCACTTGTGGGTGAGTTTGATGTCACTGATCTGGACGCGGTGCGAAGGTTGAGTCGCCTTTACATCAATATGGGATTCGGGGCCGAGGCCCGCGCAGTTCTCGAGGCCTTTCCTTCGAACGATCCTGAAACGAAACTCCTTTTGACGCTCGCCGAACTCATTGATGCAACTGAAATCTCGGAACCGGGGCCGCTTGCTGGGCAATTGGAGTGCGAGACGAACGCGGCTTTCTGGGCGGCGCTTGCTCAACCCTTTTCAGCGCAAGAGATTGCGCGGACAAGAGCAAAGATTTTATCGACATTTTCGGCATTACCGGTCCACCTTCGCCGTCACCTTGGCCCAGCGCTCATGGAACGTCTAACCACAGCCGGAGATCCGGACGCAGCCGCGACTGTGTTGAACGCCATCCGACGCGACGGATTTCAAGGCGACACGCTTTTGGCAATGGCGGTTGCTGCTTTATCCACTGAACGTGGAGACCCGATGCTGCCGCCATCCCCCGATGCGGTGGCTGGTGACACAAAACTACTTGCGGAGACGGTGCTACGCCGTATTTCGGCAGGCGAAGACACCGGAACGCTTCCAAACGACGAGGACATGGCGCTCTTGCCAATCCTCGCCTTTGAACTGCGTGGCTCGGAATCGGCTCGCGACTTGCGTATTGCAGAAGTGAATGGTTATCGGCGTCGCGGTGAGATTCCGCCCGCGCTTGCAGCCCTCGAGCATGCACGCGCAACAAACGCCATTGACCGGGAAACAGCGGAAAGCCTATTTCGCGCGGTCGCGCTTGCGGCAGCTGACAGCATGACGGACGCATCCCTCCTCGTTTTTGCAACGACTGCAGATGAACGTCTGGGCGTTGGTCCAGTTTCTGTCGAAGCTCGTCGCGCATTGGCTGATCGCCTGATTGCATTGGGGTTCGCGAACACAGCGGAGCAAATGGTTGACGATATTCCCGGCGGAGTGCTTGAAAACAAACTTCGCCTAGCAAGGATCGAACTCGCTCGGGACGATGCCAGCAAAGCCCTTCGCGTTCTTGAAGGTCTAAGCGGCCAGGAAGTGGCCGAGCTTCGGGCACAAGCTTACTCGGCTTTGGCATCGCACCGCGAAGCAGCAGCTGTGTGGGAAGGCATTGGCCGAACCAAATCTGCACTGATTGCACGGCAAAGGGCGGGTGACTGGTCTGGGTTGGAGACTGACGTAGATGAGTTATCTGCAGCAGCCACAGCAATCCGGCAGGCCCAAGACGTGCCTTTGGCGCAACTGAACCTTGAGACCGTTGACGGTCGCGTCTTCAGAGACGCTGCGGATGCCGTGGTGCAGGCAAGCGTTGAACGACGAAACGCCATGCGTGCTCTCCTAGAAGCATCAGCAAGCCCCTAGGTTTCTTTTCAGTTACCTTGCCTTAACGGGTTGGCCGCTATGTTTGCCCAAACCGCAAGAACTGCGTGGGAAAATGGGCAAAGCTCTGGGTATAAAGTGTGCCGGTATGGCGCTTTGCATCGCCGTCAGCCTTTTTGGGTCGCCGCGATCCGTGAACGCAAACATTGCAGACATTTGCGACGCAGCTGCGGTTCGCGCCGCGCGCAGCTCTGGCATACCAGTCGATGTTTTGCGAGCGATCTCACTTACAGAAACAGGGCGCAAACGCGAAGGCTCTTTTGAACCCTGGCCTTGGACTGTCAACATGGAAGGCAAGGGCGTCTGGTTTGATACGCCGGACGAAGCACTGAGATATGTGGAAAAGCACTATGATCGCGGAGCGCGAAGCTTTGATGTCGGCTGCTTTCAAATCAACTATCGCTGGCACGGAAATGCCTTCGCCTCGATCCCGGATATGTTCGATCCGGATCAGAATGCGGCATATGCAGCAAGATTTCTCTCCGAGCTTTTCGAAGAGTTCGGAGACTGGTCAAAGGCAGCCGGCGCCTACCATTCCAGGACCCCAAAGTTCGCCGACCGCTACAAAGCCCGTTTCAATCGGATCCGCGCGTCGCTTGATGACGTAACAGAGGATCACCCGATCGCGGCGCCAAACCCAACGACCCAAGTCATCGCGGCCCACCCTGAACACAACCGGGTAAACAGCTACCCACTATTGAGAATGTCTCAGGGAGAAGCAGGACTTGGTTCCCTCGTTTCGCTTCCACGCAATGGGTCAGGATCCTCACTTTTTCCAGTGAATGGCAATCCCCGAGGGTTCTTTCAATGATGCCTTCCACATCCCTGCTGTTTCGGCCGACTATTGTCCTTGCGATGGCACTGATGGCGGTCATTCTCATGATGATCTTGCCGATGCCCGCCTTCGTTCTGGACATTGGCCTAGCGGCGTCATTTGCACTCGCAATTCTAATATTCACGAACACGCTTTTTATTGAACGGCCCCTCGATTTCTCCTCATTCCCAACGATCTTGCTCGCATCCTTGATGTTGCGGCTCTCCCTGAATGTCTCATCGACAAAGCTCATAATTGGACAAGGACATACTGGCACCGACGCTGCTGGCAATGTTATCCAGGGCTTCGCCATGTTCGTCATGGGAGGCAGCGTTCTGATAGGGCTGGTCGTTTTCTGCGTCCTTCTCATCGTGAATTTTATGGTCATCACAAAGGGTGCTGCACGCATGGCTGAAGTCGGTGCGCGATTTGCTCTGGACGGAATGCCCGGCAAGCAGCTTGCGATCGACAGCGACATGTCCGCAGGGGCAATAGATCACGCCGAAGCCAAGGCCCGGCGCGAGACGGAACAAGCCGAAACGACGTTTTTTGGCTCACTGGACGGCGCATCGAAATTCGTTAAAGGCGATGCAATTGCGGGTCTGCTTATCACGCTTCTCAACCTCGTCATGGGGCTTATCATTGGACTTGCAGTCCATGACATGGAGCTTGGAACCGCTTTCAACACTTACGCGATTTTGACAGTTGGAGATGGCTTGGTCAGCCAAATTCCGGCGGTCATTATTTCGATAGCTTCCGCTCTCCTCCTTGCCCGAGGTGGAGCAACGGGCTCCACTGATTTTGCAATTCTGTCCCAACTCGGGAAACACCCGGCCGCGCTCGGCACTGTTGCTGCACTCATGGGACTGTTTGCACTTGTTCCCGGTCTTCCGTTTCTTCCTTTTCTTGCCGGTTGCGTGGGGCTTGGAGCGCTTTCATACCTTTCGAATAGACGAAACGTGGAAAAAGAAGCCGTTGCAGCGCGCGAAGACTTGAGCGAGGAAAAGCAGGAACAGTCTGAACGGATCGCGGACCTCCTAGACCTGGATGATATCCATCTGGAATTCGCGCCCGATCTGGTCTCGATGGTTCTGGATCCGGCAACGGGTTTGGATGCGCGGATCTCCAATATGCGCACCCACGTCGCCACAGTGTATGGCTTGATACTGCCTGAGATCCGCCTGACGGATGATGCTGCCCTACCCTCCGGAATGTATGTCATTCGAATACAGGGTGTCGAACAGGCTCGAGACAAATTGCATCCTGACAAGTCCATGGCACTCCTTGGTGGGGACGCTACGTTGCTGCCCCCCGGACAGGATGTAAAGGAGCCCGTCTATGGGGCTCCTGCAAGATGGATTTCGAGAAATGCAGGTGAAGAAGCCGCCCTAGCAGGGGCAACAATCGTGAACCCGACCGAAGTCCTGGCCACGCATTTGCTAGAAGTGGCAAAGCGCAACTTCGGACGCCTGTTTGGCCTCAAGGCTCTTCGCGCGCGCCTGGATGAAGCGTGCAACCTTACGGATACCACACGTGCCGAAGCAAATCGTAGACTGATCGACGAACTGATACCAGACAAAGTCCCGATTGATCTGCTTTTGACAGTCTCTCGCCTACTCTTGGAAGAACGCGTGTCTATTCGAAATCTGCCGCTCATTCTCGAAGCCACAGCAGAAGCAAGGTCAAGCCAAGCAACACCGGAGATGGTCGCAGAGCACGTACGTCAAAGACTGGGTTTTCAAATGGTGGCCGAATTGCGCCGTCCGGACGGCTCGCTTCCTCTGATTCAGCTTGACCCAGAATGGGAGGATCAATTCGCAACCTATCAAACACAGAGCGACAAGGGATATCCCGACGTTGCACTGCCACCAAGCACGTTCAACCGATTGGCGGCGAATGTTGCGGAAGCCCTCGCCCATGTCGGAGAAGACGGGACTTATCCCGCGCTGATCACGTCGGTGCGCAGAAGAAGGTTTCTCAAGACACTTTTGTCGGCCAAAGGCATCGCAAACCCAGTTTTATCCTTTGAAGAAATCGGCATTGATTCCAAGCCCGCCTTGGTCGGCACAGTTTCAGCATGACCCTGGCCCTTGCAGAACTGCTCGAACAGGCTCAGGTCGGACTGATGACAGGGTTTGCCGTGTTTCTCCGCGTTGGGGCGGCCATGGCGATCTTGCCGGCTTTCGGAGAACGCATGATCCCGACCCGAATAAGGCTCGTTCTGACGATCGGATTTACAATGATCGTTGCGCCGGCCGTAGTGCCTGAGGTCACGATAGGACTGGATGATGTACAAGTACTGGGTTTTCTAGGGGCAGAAGTGGTTGCGGGCTTGCTGCTCGGGCTCGGGCTTCGCCTACTGATCATGGCGCTGCAGATTGCGGGCACAATCGCTGCACAGGCAACTTCTCTTGCTCAAATATTCGGGGCAGCGTCGGCTGATCCCCAACCTGCCATTTCCGAGGTGTTGGTATTGGGCGGCCTCGCTTTGGCGGTGATACTGGGATTTCATCTCAAAGTTACCGAGATGCTGATCTTTTCTTACGAGGTTCTTCCGGCGGGTAAGTTGCGACCTGCCGCTGATGTGGCACAATGGGGGTCGGCAAAAGTATCGCAAGCGTTTGCCCTTGCCTTCAGTCTCGCCGCGCCATTCGTAATTGCGTCTGTTCTTTACAATGTGGCATTGGGCGTAATCAATCGAGCAATGCCCCAATTAATGGTGGCATTTGTCGGAGCTCCGGCCATTACAGCGGCAGCCCTTGTTCTGATGGCGCTGAGCACACCCTACATGCTCTCCGTATGGGCGTCGGCGCTTGACGCTCAACTCGCACGGCCTTTGGCGACGCGCTGATGGCAGATGGTGAAGACACTGATCAGGACAAACAATACGATGCTACACCCAAGAAGCTGGATGACGCTCGTAAGAAGGGTGAAGTTCCTCATTCCCAGGACCTTACGACGACCGCTGCATATATCGGTTTTCTGATCGCAGCTATTGCTTTTGGTGCAGATAGCCTGAAGGCGATGGGGGCGGCTCTCCAGGGGTTCCTCGCGGAAGCGTCCTGGCTTGGCGAAACAGATCGATTCGGCCAAGCGCTTCAGTCTAGACTTCAGGCCGACCTCGTACCCTATCTCTTGCCATGGTTCCTGTTTCCTGCCGCGGCAGCTCTTTGTTCAGTACTGGCACAGCAGGCCTTTGTTATGGCAGGAGAGAAACTGGCACCAAAAATCAGTCGAATATCGCCGCTTTCCAATGCAAAACAAAAATTTGGAGCGCACGGTCTTTTCGAATTCGCCAAAAGCACCGTTAAACTAATCCTTATCTCATTGATCTTGGGAATCTTCGTTTTGCAGAGGCTTCCTGAAATACTCTCAAGTCAGGGGCTCCAACCCAGCACTGCAATAGTGCTGATGTTGTCGCTTTTGGTCGACTTCTTGATCATTGTGGCTGTCATCGCAGCAACTATCGGCGCGGTGGACTTGGTCTGGCAGCGCGCAGAACACGCCCGCAAGCACAGAATGAGCCACAAGGAATTGCGCGATGAAAGCAAGGAAAGCGATGGCGATCCGTATATGAAGCAGAACCGCCGGCAAAAAGCGATCGACATTGCAACCAACAAGATGCTCCTAGACGTCCCAAAAGCCGATGTTGTTATTGTAAACCCCACGCATTATGCCGTTGCCTTGAAATGGGATCGCGGTTCCGGGCGTGCGCCAATATGCGTGGCTAAGGGTGTAGATGCGATTGCGGCTCGGATTCGTGAGATGGCCCAAGAAGCCGAAGTTCCAATACATCGTGATCCACCAACAGCGCGCGTTCTGCATGCCAGCGTCGAAGTTGGCGAAGAGATCCGACGCGAAGACTTTCATCCCGTAGCAGCGGCTATACGCTTTGCAGAGACTGTGCGCTCGAAGGCGAGGGCTTGAACATGAAAAGACTAAGGTCCTTTCGTCGGTTGCAAGCACTCATGCAAGCCAAAAGCGCCGTTGAGGAAGCGCGCCTTTCGAAGCACTCTTTGGCCATCGCGCATCTGAAAGGCGTGAGCAGATCCGCCGAAATCGAGCGGCAGATCCAGCGCAATCAAATCATCAACGGGCAAGCGATAGACGTCAGCTATTCAGCATGGGCCGAAAGGGAAGGTCATCAATCTCGCAAACGCCAGAAAGAAATCGCATCTGCAATGGTGGCGCATGAAGATCAAAAGCGACTCACGGCTCGTGCGGTTGGCGCAAAAAGAGTACTGAACGAATTGATTAGAAACGAACAGGCCACTCTCCGACAAAACCGTGGCCGCAAAGTCTATTTCTAAAGATCCTGGCGAATAACGTCAGCTATTAGAACATCTTTTACTATTGGGCCTGCGACCGCGCGCGTCGCTTCACGCAAGGATCGACGCAAGGTGTCCATCGCACTCGCAGATGTATACTGTCCGTTGAAACCACCAGCATTCGCGTGGTCGAACAAAACCCGCAGCACCGCGTCACGGAGTTTAGGTTCAAGCGCAAAAATTGCTTCGTTTGTCCCCACTTCAATCTCCATTGTTAGCGACATTACCACGAGCGACTGGATGCTTTCCGTTCGCACGACGGGGATTACAAACTGATTGGAAAAACGCGCATAGTCGAAGTCGACGCCTTCTTCGGGCGCCGCTTGAGGCGGCTCGGCGACCTCATTCGTGCAACCTTCACTACCTTCCGCGCACTCGCCACCTGATGGAGCAAGTGCGAGACCCGCCCCGATTCCGGCGCCCACTCCCAACAATGCTAAAATGAAGGGGATCAAGAGTCGCAGCATGGTTCGCCCCTTTAGAAAGGCAGGATGATATCTGCGACCTGTTGGCCGTAGCGTGGTTGCTGGACATCCGTTATCTGGCCACGCCCGCCGTACGAGATCCGCGCCGAAGCGAGTTTATCATACGTTATCTCGTTACGACGCGAGATATCTTCTGGTCGCACGTAACCTGTCACGATCAACTCACGCAGCTCGAAATTTACCCGAACTTCTTGTGTCCCTTGGATCCTAAGGATCCCGTTCGGTAGTTCCTCGACGACAGTAGCTGCAACCTTAAGTTCCAAACGTTCATTTCGGCTGACTGAGCCGGTCCCACTGGACGAGCTGGAGCTGTTCGTAGAGACGGCGTTGGCAAGGGAAGCGCCTGCAGGCAAAAGAGCCCCGGCTGCTTGCGGTATGCCCAAAAGCTGAGGAACTTGAACAGACTCGGCCCCATTCCGGGACCGGCCACTGCTGTTTGAAATCTCGGCGCTGTCATCAATCTCAATGACAACCGTCAAAATATCGCCTCGCCGTTCCGCCCGACGGTCTCCGAGCAGAGAGCGCCGCGAGCCACTCCAAAGTGACGCCTGGGCGACACCAGTGCGTCTCTCAGCCACAGCGGTTCCAGGATCTTGCATTGCGGCAGCTTCAGCGGAGCCGTCGAGCGGAGTAAATGCGGGCGCCTTCCCCACACTCTCTAAACGAGAGCAACCTGTCAGCGCGAAAAAAACAAGTAGGCCTATTGCGACAGTTCGCATGGTAGGAAGTTCCTTTTTGGTCATGGCAGAACAGATCCGCTGACAAGTATCGTGCCGTCGCTTTGAATGGTCCCGACCACCGTCGTTCGAGAACTGAGGTTCATGACGCGAATACGGTCGCCAATCGCCCCACGGGCCAAGGCACGCCCCTCAGAACTGAGGCGCAAACCTCCGTTGACATAAAGGATCGGGACGATGGCGTTGCGTTCAACCATTGCGGCGGGCCCGACGTCGCCAAGCCTAATGGGGCGACCCGCATACAGAGTTATTCGCGCCTCTAGCCCGATAATCTTGGCAGGATCGCTCACTGTACCCGGGATTGACCCGGTCTGCATCGCTAGATCGTCTTGGTAGATAATAGACTGGCTCCGGATTGTGCGGCTAGGCACGACCGTTTCCGCCAATAATGGAAGGGCCATCAAAACAAGAGCACATGAAACAAAAAAGGGATTCATCGGATCTGCGTCGCCGCGCCAAGCATCTGGTCAGCAGCGGTGATGACCTTGGCGTTCAGCTCATACCCGCGCTGAGCCTCAATCAACTCCGTCACTTCCCGCACCGGATCTACCGACGACGCCTCAAGATAACCCTGTCTTAGTGTTCCCAGTCCATCAGTCCCTGGGTTGGCGACTACCGGCGCTCCAGACGCCTCGGTTTCAAGGAAAAGGTTGGAGCCTATTGCTTCAAGACCTTTCTGATTGGAAAAACCGGTGAGCGTGAACTGCCCCAAGAGCTGCGCTTCGACCTGGTCATCGAAATAAGCGTAAAGCTCTCCATCCCCGTTCAGCGAAATCGATCGCGCGTCGTCGGGAACCGTAATGCCAGGGGAAACGGCGTATCCGTCCGACGTCACGATCAGACCATCCGCTGAACGCTTCAAAGCGCCGTCACGGGTATAGGCAGAAACGCCAGATGGGAGTTCGACCTCAAGGAACCCTAGACCGTCGATCGCCAGATCCAGGTCGCCGCCGGTTTGCGCCAAAGTGCCCTGCTCGATCGTCAAAGTCACAGCTGAGGGTCGCACGCCCAAACCTAACTGAACACCGGTCGGGATGACCGTCCCGTCTGATGCGTTGATCGTGCCAGCGCGCGTTAGTTGTTGATATTGCAGGTCAGCGAACTCTGCCCGTCGCGCATTGTATCCCGTCGTGCTCATGTTCGCGAGGTTGTTCGAGATCACCTCGACCCGCATCTGCTGGGCACTCATACCCGTCGCTGCAATTGATAACGCTTTCATGGATTAGCGCCCTCCGAGGGTTTGCAAGACCGAACGGATGCGTTGATCCTCGGTCTCCATCAGGCCTTGGCCCATTTCATAGGCGCGCTGAACTTCGATCATGCGCGCAATCTCGACCACCGGATCTACGTTCGAGCTTTCGATGAAACCCTGGCGAATCGTGCTGTCTTCGACTGGCTCGAAACCGCTTTCGGCAGAGAAACGGACGCCTGCCTCGCGGGTCAGTTCGTTGGGGTCGATAGGTTGGAAAAGCCCAATCTGTGCAAGCGGTTCGCCATCAGCAGAGACCGTACCATCCGAGGCAACCGCGATCCGTTCTGCGTCGAAGGGAACAAGTATCGGTGCACCGCCAAGATCCAGCAACCGCGCGCCGTCCGGAGCAACGATTTCGCCGATTTCCGAAGGTGAGAAGGCACCGGCACGGGTCAGAACCTGTCCCTGCGCCGTCTCGAGCATGAAAAAGCCTTCGCCTTCAATCGCAAGGTCGAAGCGGCTGCCCGTTTGGGTCAGCGCACCTTGTGTCAGCGCCGTGATGCGACCGTCGCCTATGGCCATGGACAGACTTTCTTCGCCCGCTCCGAGCGACGACACGAATTCCGAGAAAACGACGCCATCCCGGCGGTAGCCCGTGGTCGACATATTCGCGATGTTGTTCGCGATTTTCTGCATCTCGTTGGAAAGACCGACCTGCCGTGTCAGAGTCGTGTAACCCGTGTTGTCCATGCCCTATCCTCCTGCAATCAACGGGACGAGGTGGCTGGAAAAGAAGCTCGTCAGCGCTTCGGTCATGAAGGCCATGGAAATCCAGAACGCTGCCACCATCGCCGCCAGTTTGGGCACGAAGGTTAGCGTCATCTCTTGAATGGATGTCAGCGCCTGGAAAAGACCGATCAGCAAACCGGTGGCCAGCGCGATACCAAGGATAGGCGCCGAAATGATCACGGACACCCAAAGGCCCTGCCGCAAAGTGTCATAAAAGAGGGCTTCGGTCATCACACCGGCATCCTTAGGATTTCCTGATAGGCCTCGACGACGCGATCACGCACGGCCACGGTCGTTTCGACCGCCAATTGCGTCTCGGCCAAGGCCTGGACCAGAGCCTGAGGGTCGGCACCACCCGATAGGGCCGCAGTCGCGGCCGCTTCGCCCTCGCGAAGAGTTTTTGCAAAGTCATCCGCCGCAGAACCCAGTGGGTTTTGTGCGGGCGCCTCACCTGGCGCGGTCGCTGTCTTCGTTTGCGCATATTGCAGCGCTGCAAATCCGGTGGGGGATACCATTCTGGCCTCCTCTCAGTGTTTGTGGGCTAGCGTCGGAGTAGCTCCAGCAGTTTCGTTGACATTTGCCGTGCCTGATCAAAGAGCTTGAGGTTCGCCTCGTAGCTACGCTGCGCTTCGCGCGCGTCCGCCAGCTCTAAGACCAGGTCGACATTCGAGCCGTCGTAGTGGCCCGAGTCATCGGCAAGCGGGTGGGCCGGATCGAAAACCCGTTCCAACACGCTTGGGTCCAGCTTCACCGAACCCGTCTGCACCTTTCCGGTGCTTTCACCGTCTTTGACGGCAGCTTCAAAACTTACGATCTTGCGCCGGTAGCCCGGCGTGTCTGCGTTCGCTATGTTCTCAGAAACATAGCGCAAACGCTCTGACTGCGAGCTCATCCCACTCGCAGAGATACCCATGGTCTCGATCAGGCCCGCCATCGCTTATCTCCGCCCCAGAGCACTGCGCAGCATGTCTAGCGAGGTGCTGTAGACGCCCAGCGCTATGTCATAGGACTGTCTCACCTCCGCGGCGCGCACCATCTCGACCTCAAGAGACACTGTATTGCCGTTGGGGGACGTCGCACCGGGCGCATCAAAGGACGACGCCTCGATGCTTTGCACATTGGTTTCGCTCAGGTGTCCGCTGCGCGTCGCACGCATCTCTTTCGCGGAAGACGCAGAATAAATCTCGGAAAAATCAGGAAGGTCGCGAGAACGATAGCCCGGCGTGTCAGCATTCGCGACGTTCCGCGCGATTACCGATTGGCGGTCACTTGCGTGCCGCGCCATCGCGTCTGCCAGACGCAATAGTTCCAGTTGTTCAAACATCGGGGCTTCTCCCTCGACCAATGCACGAAGGATTAAGGGTGATTCCTTTAAAAACCGTTTTGACCGGCAGGAGGATCCGCCAATGCGATCATTGGGCTTTGAACATGTACGCTCCGAAATCAGGAGTCATAAGGCCGTACGCCCGATTGGACGCATTATCGCCGCACGGCGCGGAACCTTGATCGCGACCGGTCTGGATCAGGCCGCGGTGGGGGATCAGGTGCAACTTGCGCCAGAGAAATTCGAAAGTCTTTATGGCGAGATTGTCGCCCTCGACAACGGTCGGCAGACGATCATGTCGGATGGCGATACAGAAGGCATCGTGGCCCGCGACCCGGTCGTTCACCTAGGCAGCGCCTCGATTTCACCAGATGACAGTTGGCTTGGCCGGATCATCGATTGCTTCGGGCGCCCCATGGATGACGCCCCTCTCCTGGGCGGTTTAGAGCCCCGTCCCCTGAACGCGCCCCCACCGGACCCGGTGTCGCGGCGCCTTCTTGGGCATCGCCTAGAAACGGGTCAGGCCGTACTCAACACAATGCTGCCGATTGTGCGCGGACAACGCATTGGCCTTTTTGCGGGATCGGGCGTTGGCAAGACAACGTTGCTGGCGCGGTTGGCCCACCACCTTGAAGCCGACGTCGTTGTCATCGCGATGGTCGGCGAACGAGGGCGGGAAGTGCGGGAATTTATCGAACGGGTTGTTGGGCCAAAGGCGATGCCAAAATGCGTGGTCGTGACCGCGACATCCGATCGCTCCGCCCTACAGCGACGCCGCTCGGCTTGGACGGCGATGGCCGTGGCCGAGCATTTTCGCAATCAGGGCAAACATGCACTTCTTTTGTTCGACAGCATCACGCGCTTTGCCGATGCGCATCGCGAGATTGCACTTGCCGCCGGAGAACCGGCAACCATGCGAGGCTATCCGCCTTCGGTTGCTCAACTTTTGACATCCTTAGCCGAACGCGCTGGTCCTGGCGCCGACGGTCAGTCCGACATTACGGCTGTTTTTTCAGTGCTCGTTGCCGGCTCAGATATGGAAGAACCCATTGCTGACATCATTCGCGGAACGCTCGACGGCCATATCGTTCTTGATCGAGACATTGCCGAACGCGGCCGCTTCCCTGCGATTGATGTTCTGCGCTCGGTCTCGCGTGCTCTGCCTGAATGCGCGAGCGCGGAGGAAAACGTTCTGATTGCACGGGCGCGCGGAGTCTTGGGAACCTACGAACGTGCAGAATTGATGGTCCAATCCGGCCTTTACCAACCCGGTAGCGATCCCGCCATCGATGAAGCGATCCGTGTATGGCCCGCGCTCGATGCATTCTTCGCACAGTCCGAAAAAAACGGAACACCCGCGAGTTTTGCAGCGCTTCAAGCCTGCCTCGAGCCGCCCTTAGACCGTGCCTTGGAGCAGAGCGAGAGCGATTGAAGCAGAAGATGATCCCGCCGAAGCGCTGGTTTCTTCCGAAACAAGGAAACGGCGCAAGAGTTGTTCCTGGACGTCTTCGTTGAGCAAGTCAGAAGGGTCTTCGGCCCCAAAGAAGGCATTCGCGCGCTCTTTGAGAACTTCGGCCTGACGATCGATATCAATCGCGCCAAAGCCATCCGGTAGGCCAAACGCCCCTTCGAAAACGGCGCGCAAGGAATTCGATGCCAGAATCCCGAACCACACCGCGTTATCGGATGTCGATCGCTCCACAAGCGTCTCAAGCTCGCGTTCAAATCCCATCGCCAGACGCAGATTGGTGTCCTGTTGGCCCACTGCCACCTCGAATTCCCGCGTCTTGAAACTGGAGACGACCTTATCAGCGAAGTCGCTGAGAACCGTGTTGGGCGGCGACAAGTCGAAGCCGAAAGCTTCGGCCATGTCGGCATAGCGCTTGTCGCCCAACCGGTTGGCAAAGCTTTCCTCATCAATTGTCCCCTCTTCGAGGACTTTCTTGACGAAGAACGTATTTCCGATGTCGTCGCCCAAGCCAAATGCGCCAAGGGCCACGGCCAGCAGCCGCCTGTCGGCAACCAGATCGTCTGCGCTGCTCACTTTGCCGATGTTTTCACGGAAGTATTCCGTCTCTCGTTCGACGACAGCAGATTTGTCAAAAGCCGCCTGTTGGGCTTCGCGGGTTTCTTGCAGAAAGGTCCAGCCAAGGTTGCCGGAAAAGGGGACGGCCGGGATATAGGTCATGTCGGCAACGCCGCGAGCAGGCGTTCTTCGCGCGGCAACAGGTTTCGAAGGGCCTTCATGGCTTGATAGAACTGCTCAGCCAGAACAGCTTCTGAGGCAGCTTTCAGCTGATCTCGGCTATCGCTATCTTTGAAGACCTGGCTCAGTTGTTCGATCCCACGAAGAAGCTGCGTTCGCGCCTCTTCGGGTTCGACGTCCCCGGAAAGCACCAACTGCGCGATATAGCAGACCCGTTTTACAGGGGTCTTAGCGTCTTCTGGATGAATTGCATCACGTAGCCTAAGGATGTTGGCATTGGGCGTCATGATCGAAAGGCGCGACCTGCGGTCGCCATTTTCAATTACGGCACCGTTGATGAGCACCCGTTCCTTGGGCGCAAGTTTCAGGACCAAACCGCTCATTCGGCACCCCCGATCGCGTCACCTTGGGCCCGCAGACCTTTCATGACGGCTGAATTAATCTCGACCAACACACCCGCGTCTGCCTCTTTACGGAGCACTTTAGAGGTGTGCACCTGCGTGAATTCCGCCAAGTAGAACAGCTGGGCACGTAGGCTTTGCGGCAAGGCATTGGAGGTGTCCGCGACATCGGTCGCAAGGATTGTCCAAAGCTTTCGATTGTCGTGAAGCGCGGCAACCAGATCCGGGAAACCCTTTTTGCCGGCCTTGATCGCTGCGTAGAGCTTGTGGGACACGCGCGCGAGCGCATCGTATTCGGTGTCCTGCTGCGTTCTGACCCGCCCGGCAGCGGCGGGGGACGCGTAGGCTGTCTGAGCCTGTTGAAGAGCGTTCACGTCTGATCCTTCCGATCACGTCAATTCTCACACCGATCATTCTGCGGCGGGGCAAGCGACCCTGTTTCAGAGCCCTTGCGAAATGAAGGATCGGAGCGCCGCTCACGCAGCGCTCCGAACTAGCCTTACTGGAACAGGGCCAGGATCGACTGCGGCGCCCGGTTCGCGATCGAAAGCGACTGCGTACCAAGCTGCTGCTGGACCTGAAGCGCCTGCAAGCGTGCCGAAGCCGCTTCAAGGTCAGCGTCCACGAGCGAGCCGATACCCGTCTTGATCGAGTCCGTCAGCTTGCCGATGAAGTCCGACTGGAGTTCAATCCGGCTTTGGGCCGAACCGAAGGAAGCCGATGCGTCAATCGCGGTGTTCAGGAAGGTGTCGATACTCGTCAGAGCCGCAGCGGCACTGTCATTGGTCAAAACGCTCAGTTCTTCGAGGCCAAAAAGCCCCCCCGATGCCACGCCGTCTTCGTTACCGATGGCAGCAAGCGTCAGATCTGTGTCGCTGGCGTTGTCGATCTTCAGAACATAGTCACCGCTAGCATCCTGATCGACTGAAGTTGAGATACCGGACAGTTCCGTTCCGCCAATTGCTGCTTGCAGACCGCGCGCCACGTCTTCAAACGTTTCATTTGGCCCGGCCACATAGGTAAATGTTTCTCCACCAAACGTGACACGGTATCCGTCACCTTCTTTCACCGCAGCCGCTTGATCAAACGTCAGGCTCTCTGCACGCTCTGAGATATCGCCCGTCGTCAGCGTGAGCGATCCTGTGCCGTTAAGAGCAGTGATCTGTGTTCCAGCTGCGTTGCCGGTCACAGAGTCAACCGTGACGTTGACGTCTTCGAACGCTCTTGTAGATGTAAGGGTTACGTCCGCGCCCGCAGCAGCGGCGGTGATGCCTTCGATCCCAAGTGCGTTGACCTTCGCTGCGAATGCCGAGGCCGCCGCATCTTGGTTACCCGTGCCCAGGTCTCCAGCCGCGAAGCTGGCCACCACACCACCGATTGTGAAGCTTGCCGTAGCAGCCGAGTAATCCGCATTGGTGTTGAATGTGATGACGGCAGTGTTGCCATCATTGTTCAACGCATTCGAGGTGGCGTCAGACACCGCCACGTTTGCGTTCAGGGATGTTCCGGATCCGAACGTGCCTGCAGATGTTGTGAGGTCTTGACGAAGAATTGCAATCTCACTTGCCGTCACAGCACCAGTACCGGTCCGCTCTAGCGAGCCAACAATGCTCGCCTGTTCGGTCCCTTCAACGAGGCTGAGGCCATTGAACTGAGCCGCCGAAACAATCGACTGAATCTGCTCGACCTGCGCATCGATATCCGCCTGGATTTTCGAACGATCGACGTTCTCTTCCTGGGCAGCAACGATATTGCCCTTGAGTTCGGTCAGAATATCCGAAACCGTTTCAGACGCCTGACGCGCAACTGCGACAGTCGAGTCGCCGAGGTTCAGCGAGTCATTGACCGCTTTGAACGCGTTGACATCTGATTCAAGGACTTTGGACACTGCCCAAATGGCCGAGTTGTCCTTGGCTGTGGCGATTTTTTTACCGGTTGCGATCTGGTTCTGCGTGTCAACAAGGTTGCTGTTGATTGTGCGCAGGTTTTGCAGCGCGACCATGGCGCTGGTGTTTGTCAGAATACTTGCCATTTCATGGCTCCTCTCACTTCAGGCGCGAATTTTACGCCGTGGTTCAAATGCGATCCCCTCGGATCGCGCTCGTGCCATTCTGACAGGTACAGACCGAAGCTTTGACAACAGCTGTGCCACCTTGAGGGTGCCCGGTAGAGATGCGGCAAGCGGCCTTAAGAGGGCGTTAAAAACTCGAAGAACCACGTCCGGAAATCGTTCAAATGCCACCGACTTTCAGGCTTTGTGCTCCAGTTTGCGAGACTGCGATCGCGCCTGAACATGATCGGTTTTCAGTCCGTCCGCACCGTATGTCGTCAGTTTTCCGGCAGCCTCCCGGATTGCGGCAATTCGGTCGATGACGCTCTTGATGCCTTGTCCCGCCGCTATCAGAAGGCGTTGATTGACCTCAGCATCGGCCCTCAATGCCGCAATCATCGATGCATCCAATCCTGAAAGTGCATCCACCGCAGCGGCGCGCAGTTCTTGCATCAACGTTTCCCTCTGCGCTGCCATTCGCGTGATCAAATCAAGGCGCCCTTCGCGAAGGGCCGCCCTTTCTTGCTCAAGCGCATCCCGCAGCGCGTCGATGGCTCGCTCAACCCGCGTCATTGGCCCTCACTTTCATGGCGTCAAACAAGGCTTCAGCAAGACCGATACCGCCTTGCTGAACCCAAGCCTCAGCTTGCGCGGTGCGCATGAAGGACGCGAATTGCTCTTCGCCGGGGCCCCCGCCGAACGCCTCCCGCGCCTCGCCAAACCCCGCGGACTTGAGCATCTCCGACAAAAAAGCCGCTTCAAGCTTTTCCGCCGCTTCCCGCAGGGGCCGATCACTGTCGGTCACCTGTAGCGGTTGCGTCGTTACCGGATCTATCATCTTCAATCCTTCCAATTCTTCGGAAAATCTATGGATTGAGAGCGTGAATATCGCCTCTCGGTAAAGAACCGGTAAGTCTCTTGCGGCTAGGAAGTCCCATTCGCTGGCAGAACACGCGGATGGAGATATGGATTTTCCTTTGCTGCCCCCGGCAGACAAAACCGGTAGAACGCCGAAAGAGACGACCGCACTTGTGCCCGAAATGGCGCAGGC
>CAZWZG010000010.1:0-13239 GCA_964638245.1 uncultured Rhodobacterales bacterium | reverse complement strand
GATGCTAGGCCTGTTGAGACCTCTACCGAATTGTCCGCGCCTTCTAAAACGCCATCTAAGTCAGATCAGACAGCGTCTCAAAGTGAGGCAATGCGTCCGGCTAACGCGCTAGCCGATGCCCCAAAGAGCGACCAAGACCAAAAACCAGTTGATTTGCCCTCGCCCCCGGTCTCGCGTGAAACCCGCCTAAGCGAAGCACCACCTGCATCAGATCAAAAAGCCTCCACGTCGCAGACACCGACCGCGGAAACGCCGTTCAGCCCTCCGACCACAACCGAAGCCGAAGTCGTCTCCAAGACAGTTGCGACGGACGTTATGACAAAGGCGACTGCAACGACGCCGCTCGCGGCTCACGCAGCAACCGATTTGATCCTTCCTCAGTTCAAGGAAGGCTTGCCGGGCAGTCCGAGCCCCAATGAAACAACAGTACCGCGCACAGGGACGTTTCCTGCACCAGCAACCTCTTCGCCTGCTCAATCCACGCAGGCCGAGGTCGTGGGCCAAGATAGTGCCAACCCGGCGAAGGTCGCTCAAACGACAACATCCGCCAAAACAGATATCAACACCGCGCCCCCAACGCCCACTAAAAAAGCCCAACCGGCGACCGCTACGGCTCCGGCGTCGGCTCCGCAAGTTACGGCGCCTCCAGTCCCGCAAGCCACGGCACCAATGACGGTGACCGTTGCCCAACTGCGCTCTGGCGAATTGGCAGAGCCGGCGCGTAAGGCACCTGAAGTCGCAAAAGCAACGGCGACGCCGTCCACGGCGACGCCCGTTCCAGCGGTTGCATCTGGCCAGATTGCAACCGGTCTTTCAGCGGTCAAAACTGAGGCGTCGCTTGCGTTAGGTGGTGACATTATCCCCCTTGCGCGCGATGGACTCATACCGACGGGCCCAACTGGACCCGCTGGAGCGCCACCAACGCTCCAGCCCAATGCACCGGGCTTGCCGCCCCAAGTCATGGCCCAGTTGGCTGAAATGGCGCCAAGTCTGCGAAACGGACCCGTCGAAATTCAACTTTCGCCCGAGGAATTGGGCCGCGTGCGCCTTGCCCTGTCGACCACCGACACCAGCGTTCAGATCCAGATCATTGCCGAACGGCCGGAGACTCAAGACCTGATCCGCCGCCACATCGACATCCTGGCCGAGGACCTCAAACGCCAAGGGTTCACTGATGTCGGCTTTAGTTTTGGGGACAGTTCGGATCACGCAGACCAAGGGCGGGACAGCGACCATAGCGGCGGGTTTAGGTCTAGCGGCACCGCAAACACACCGGATACCCCGGTCATCAAACAAACTCTTACCATAGCGCCCAGCGCGCGATTAGACATTCGTCTTTAGGAAGGACACCGAAAATGACAGACGCCATTTCCGCGACCCAGTCCACGGTCACGAATACCCAATCCAATGCCGTCGCCGAAACGGCGGCAGCAAGTGCAACCCTTAGCTCGGATTTCGAGACGTTCCTAACGCTGATGACCACACAGCTCGAAAACCAGGACCCGCTCAATCCAATGGACAGCGCCGAATACTCGACCCAGCTCGCGACGTTTGCAAGTGTTGAGCAACAAGCGCTCACAAACGAATACCTCGTTGATCTGACGCAGTCGCTTGAGGCTCTGCTTGGGTCGTCAGGCCTGTCCGCCTATAGCGACTGGATCGGCAAGGAAGTTCTGGCGAATGGCCCGTCCTACTTTGATGGCGTTACACCGAAACCGCTGGAATTCTCGATCCCAAGCTCGGCGCAATCGGCCAACCTTGTCGCATTTGATGTGGCCGGGAACGAGGTTTCGCGCCAGGTCCTTCCGCTGAATGCCGAAGGAGCTTTGTGGGCCGGGATGAACGCAGAGGGAACGCTTGTTCCCGAAGGTCTCTATACGTTCGGGATTGAGATTTCGCAGGGCGAAGACCTGACCGAGACGATCCCGCTTGAGGTCTATAACACCGTCGAGGAAATCCAGATCGTGGATGGGCAGACGCTGGTGGTTATGGAAGGCGGCGCTTTGGCGTTCACTGATGCGATCACAGGCGTGCGCGATCCAGCCCTTTAAAGCTGAGTGCCGATCCATATGCCAGCAGCCATTGCCGCGGCACCTACAACCGCGCCGATCACGCCGACGCGCGTGCGCCCGCGCCGTTCGGGCTCGGGGGGTTGCCCGGAACGGATCAGCATTTCCTCGACCAATTCAGGGACTTTGGGGCCAAACCGAGACAGGACCTGCACTGTTTTGGTCAGGTCGCGCAGGATGGCCTTGGGACCGATGTGCTCGTTGATGTAGCTTTCGACAACCGGGCGGGCGGTTTCCCAGATATTGATGTTCGGGTTAAGCGAGCGCGACACCCCTTCAACAACGACCATGGTGCGCTGCAAAAGGATCAGTTCGGTGCGTGTTTCCATGCCAAACCGCTCGGTTACTTCAAACAGGTAGGCCAGCAATCGACCCATCGAAATCCGTGACGCGTCCATACCAAAAATGGGTTCGCCAACGGATCGCAGCGCGCGCGCAAATTCATCGACATCGCGGTCAGCGGGCACATAGCCAGCTTCGAAATGGACTTCGGCGACGCGGCGATAATCCTTGCGGATAAACCCGAACAGGATTTCGGCGTAGACCCGCCGCGTGTAGGAATCGAGCCGCCCCATGATGCCGAAATCCAGTGCAACGATGTCGCCGGTCTGCGCAATCTTGAGGTTGCCCTGGTGCATGTCCGCGTGGAAATAGCCATCGCGCAAAGCATGGCGCAGGAAGTACGTGAGAACGCTCGTGCCCAGCGCCGCGCGATCGTGCCCTGCCTCCTGAATGGCCGCAACGTCACTGGCCGCAATCCCATCCACCCAGTCCAGCGTCATGACCCGGCGCGCTGACAGAAACCAATGCACCTTGGGCACGGCAAATCCGTCATCCTTGGCCGTCGTTGCGGCGTATTCGGCGGCAGACGAGGTTTCCAAACGCAAATCAAGTTCGCCCAGCACGACACCTTCGAAATGCTCGATGACGTCCATCGGCTTAAGACGTCGCGAAGATGGCGAGAAAAGCTCGATGATGCGCGCGGCGAAGTAGAACGCGTCGACGTCCTTGCGGAAGGCCGCCTCGATACGAGGCCGCAGCACCTTGATCGCCACATCTTCGCCAGTAGCCCTGATCCGGGCCTTATGCACCTGCGCGATCGAGGCGGCTGCGACCGGCTCGCTGAAACTGGCAAAGACATCATCGACGTCGATTTCCAGTTCTTGGGCGACCATTTTCTTGGCCTCGGCCGTAGCAAAGGGGGGAAGGCTATCCTGTAGGACCCGCAACTGCCGAGCCAGATCATCGCCAACAACGTCGGGGCGGGTCGACAGGATCTGGCCAAACTTGATGTAAGCCGGCCCCAAGGCCGTCAGCGCGCGCGGCAAAGGCGGTTGTGACGGATCGCCCTTAAGACCCAGCCACGCAAATGGCCAGCCAAGGACGCGGGCAAGAATGCGAAGGCTCCGTGGCGCGCCGAACGCGTCCAGCGTCACCCGCATCGCGCCCGTGCGCTCAAGCGTCGCGCCCGTACGGATCAGCCGCCAGATGTTGTGAGGACCACGCACGTGTTAGAGCACCCAGCCGGAATGAAGCGCCGCCACGCCCATCGTCAGATTGCGATATTTGACCTGCTCGAACCCGGCCGCGCGGATCATCGTGGCAAACGCTTCCTGACGGGGGAAACGGCGGATGGATTCGACCAGATACTGATAGCTGTCGCGATCCCCGGTTACGGCCTGCCCCATGGGCGGAATGATATTGTAGGAATAAAGATCATAGATCTGACGCAACAGCGGATTGGGCACCTCGGAAAACTCGAGAACCATCAACCTGCCGCCCGGTCTAAGGACCCTGCGCGCTTCTGACAGCGCCTCTTCAATGCGGGTCACATTCCGGATCCCAAAAGAAATCGTATAGACGTCAAAACTGGCATCCTCGAAGGGCAATGCCATCGCGTCGCCTACGATCCATTCCATTTGGCCTGCAAGCGCTTCAGCATCGGCCCGGGTCTTTCCCGCCTCCAACATTTCGGCTGTCATATCGAGCACCACCGCGGACGCTCCCGGTGCGCGCTTGAGAAACCGAAAGGCGATGTCACCCGTGCCGCCTGCGACGTCCAGCAATCGCTGGCCGGGACGCGGGGCAAGCCAATCCATCATCGCGTCTTTCCACAGCCGGTGCACCCCACCGGACATAAGGTCGTTCATCAGGTCGTATCGCGATGCGACACTTTCAAAAACACCACGTACCATACCTGCCTTTTCGGCTTCGCGCACTGTGGCCGCTCCGAAATGGGTCGTTTTTTCCGATGGTTGTGCGTCGTGTTCGGCCATGATCGGGCCTCCTTGAAGATTGGTGTTACTTATAGGACTGTTGCGCCCCGTTACAATGCGACGTGGCACCCGGAGCCCATGCCAGAACTTCCAGAAGTTGAAACAGTCCGCCGCGGCCTTGCGCCTGTTGTCGAAGGGCAACGGGTCAGCGCGGTCGAGATGCGGCGTCCCGATCTGCGTTGGCCAATGCCCACAGACCTGCCGGCGCGACTGACAGGCGCGCGGATCGGGACGATGGGACGGCGGTCAAAGTACCTTCTTGCCGCATTGGACACGCACGAAACGCTTATCATTCACCTTGGAATGTCGGGACGCATGCTGGTGTCGGGCGACCCACTGGGACGATTTGTCCACGATCACCCGGCGATGGAAAAACACGACCACGTGGTGATCGACTTCGAAAACGGGACGCGCGTTACATTCAACGACCCGCGTCGCTTCGGGATGATTGATCTTTGCCCGACGCTTGAGGTTGAAGAGCATTGGCTTTTGAAATCGCTCGGTCCTGAACCCACCGGCAACGCATTCAGTGGAGCCCATCTTGCCGAGGAATTCTTGGGCAAACGCACGCCTGTGAAATCTGCCCTGCTGGATCAACGCATCGTGGCGGGTTTGGGCAATATCTACGTCTGCGAGGCGCTTTTTCGCGCAGGCATCTCGCCGAAACGCCATGCAGGTCGCATTGGCCGCGCTCGCCTCGAGGCGCTGGCGGCCCATGTGCGCGACGTGATTGCCGAGGCGATTGAAGCCGGCGGGTCGTCCTTGCGCGATTTCCGCCAGACGGATGGGGAACTTGGCTATTTCCAGCACAATTTCGCTGTGTACGACCGCGAAGGCGCCCGTTGCCCGCGACCGGGCTGTGGCGGCGACGTGCGCCGGATCGTGCAATCGGGGCGGTCGTCTTTCTACTGCTGTCAATGTCAAAGATGACTTGAACCGATCAATTTGACTGCTAAGCCTTGGTGCTGACCGAAACGGGGATATCGGACGCATATGGCTTATCAGACGATCATCGTCGACATCGACGATCATGTCGCGCGTGTAACGCTCAACCGGCCCGACGCAATGAACGCCATTAACCTGGAGATGATCCGGGAACTGGCAGACGCGTTCACTGACCTTGATGGCAACGACAGGGTTCGGGCGATCATCGTGACCGGCTCGGAAAAGGCCTTTGCTGCCGGGATGGATGTTTCGGACATGTCGGGCATGGACTTTGTCGACGTGTTTTCTACCGACCTTTTTGCGCTGGAGATCGAGAAGATCGAACGCTGCCGCAAGCCGATGATCGCGGCCGTTTCGGGCTATGCACTGGGCGGTGGGTGCGAGTTGGCGATGATGTGCGATTTTGTCATCGCCTCGGAGACCGCGAAATTTGGTCAACCTGAAATCAATCTCGGAATCGTTGCCGGTATGGGCGGTACCCAAAGGCTGACCCGCTTTGTGGGTAAGGCCAAATCTATGGAAATGCACCTGACCGGGCGTTTCATGGAAGCGGTCGAAGCGGAAAGCTGTGGCCTTGTCAGCCGGATCGTTCCCGCCAAACGCCTTATGGACGAGGCGCAGGCTGCGGCCGAAAAAATCGCCGAGAAATCCAGCCTGACCACCATGGCCGTCAAGGAAGCCGTCAATCGCGCATATGAGACGACTTTGCGCGAAGGTGCGCTGCACGAGAGGCGGCTTTTCCAGATGCTTTTTGCCACCGCGGATCAAACCGAAGGCATGGAAGCGTTCCTTGAGAAACGAGAACCGAATTTCCGCGACAAATAAGGCACCCCAAAGGCGTTGACACACGACGCCGGCGGTCCTAGAAGCGCGACTTCAGAATTCAATTCGAGTCGAAACGGACGAAACCCGCATGGCTAACACGCCCCAGTCAAAGAAACGCGCACGTCAAATCGAAGCGCGCACCGCTGTCAACAAAGCGCGCCGCTCGCGCATCCGCACCTACCTGCGTAAGGTTGAAGAAGCGATATCGTCGGGCGACAAGGACGCGGCTCAAGGTGCACTGCGTGCTGCACAGCCTGAACTGATGCGCGGCGTGACTAAGGGTGTTTACCATAAGAACACAGCGTCGCGGAAAATGTCGCGTCTGGCCGCTCGGGTCAAAGCGATCGGCTGATCGCCGCACATGCGAGAAATTTTTTTCAAGAGCGCCGCTGGCGCTCTTTTTTGTTTCTCTCGGCAGGCTTGCCGCGAAGCCTTAAAACCACGTCTCGGGATTCGGTCAGTCCAACTTTGAGTCAAGCGTAAAGGCTTATTGCGCGGGGTCGAAACGCGTTGCTAGTTTAGCTGAGCGATTCACATCGTCTTGGGGGGACATGCGATGAGCACGGGATCTGACGAACGCGTTGGAAACGTGGAACCAACAGAAGCGTGGCAGATCTTGCGGGACAATCCGCGAGCCGTACTCGTCGATGTCAGAACGCGCGCCGAATGGGGATTCGTGGGCGTACCTGACCTTACTGGGCTGCACCGGTCACCACTATTCATAGAGTGGGCCGCGTATCCAGACATGTCCATTAATCCGCGCTTCGTCGCGGAGGTGAGAGAAGCGGTTGGGCCCAAGGCGCCCGATACGTATCTGTTCCTCTGTCGGTCGGGCGTACGCTCTCTCCATGCGGCCCATGCGGTTGCATCGGATCTGGCAGACACAGGTCAAGCTGCGGCCTGTTTAAATGTCGTCGAGGGCTTTGAAGGTGATCTGAGCGTGAAGGGACAGCGAGGTAGCCTTAACGGCTGGAAAGCACGCGGCCTGGCATGGCGCCAGACCTGAACAACAAAAAGACGAAAGACACGGGTCAAAATGACGGACGACACCTGGGGACAGATACGTGAAGAGTTACGAGACACGGTTGGTACAAATAATTATGTGAACTGGATCGAACCGCTTGAGTTCGATGCATTGGACGATGACGGCGTTGCCACGTTTCTTGTTCCAACGCAGTTCATGGGCAACTGGGTCTCGCGGAATTTCGGCGAGCAGATACTGACAAAGCTGAGCGGTGCTGGCGAACCAGTGAGCCGCGTCGCCTTTTCCGTCCCCAAGGTGCAGCGAACGGCACGACCAAAATCAGGGGGACAGGGTATGGCGAAGGTAAAGACGACTCAGGTTGCAGCCGCAACCAATCAGCAAGAGGTCGACTTGCCCGGTGCCCCGCTTGATGCGCGCTTCAAATTCGACAGCTTTGTCGTTGGTAAGCCCAACGAACTGGCCCATGCCGCCGCGCGGCGCGTGGCCGAAGGCGGCCCTGCGACGTTCAACCCGCTGTTCCTTTATGGCGGTGTTGGCCTTGGCAAAACGCACCTTATGCATGCCATTGCGTGGGAGCTTCAGTCCAAGACTCCCGACCTCAAGATCGTCTATCTGTCCGCGGAAATGTTCATGTATCGCTTCGTTCAGGCGCTGCGCGACAAGGACATGATGGCCTTCAAGCAACTGTTCCGTTCGGTTGATGTACTGATGGTCGATGACGTCCAGTTCATCGCCGGCAAAGATGCCACGCAAGAAGAATTCTTTCATACTTTCAATGCGTTGGTCGATCAGAACAAGCAGATTATCATCTCGTCTGATCGCGCCCCGACCGAGATCCCTGGCATCGAAGACAGGATCGTCTCGCGGCTTCAGTCCGGGCTGGTCGTCGACCTGCACCCAACGAACTACGAACTGCGCCTCGGCATTCTCCAGCAGAAGGTCGAGCAGTACGAGAAGCAGTTCCCGAACCTCGAAATCGCTGATGGCGTCCTGGAATTTCTGGCCCATCGTATCTCGACCAACGTGCGCGTGCTGGAAGGCGCGATGATGCGACTGTTTGCGTTCGGCACGCTCGTCGGGCGTGAGATCAACATGGAGCTGACGCAGGAGTGCCTTTCGGACATCCTGCGCGCCTCGGATCGCAAGATCACGGTGGAAGAAATCCAGCGGAAGGTTTCGGACCACTTCAACATTCGTCTGTCGGACATGCTGGGTCCCAAACGTGTGCGCACGCTGGCACGCCCCCGCCAGATCGCGATGTATTTGTCCAAACAGCTGACGTCGCGCTCGCTGCCGGAAATCGGACGCCGTTTCGGGGGTCGTGACCACACCACCGTCATGCACGGGGTTAAAAAGATCGAAGAGCTGATGGTCACCGATAGCCAGATCGCCGACGACATCGAGTTGCTGCGCCGTTCTCTGGAAGCGTAGCAAAGCGCCCTACTTGACTGGCCGATGAAGAACCTGGGGGCCCTGCCCCCAGACCTCCAATATGCCGTCCAAAGACGTTGGTTTTCTGCATCGGCACCATATGCGATCCGACCGGCCTCTTGACGCCCCCCGCAAGGCGCGGAAATGTCCTGAAAACGCTTGCACAGGGGTGGCGATCGGATAACGTGCCCTCCCCGGTCGAATTCGGAGCAATGGCATGAAATTCTCGATTGAACGCGGCAGCTTGCTCAAGGCCGTCAGCCACGCCCAATCCGTGGTTGAACGCAGGAACACCATTCCGATCCTTGGCAACGTGTTGATCGAAGCCGAAGGCGACGCGGTCAGCTTTCGCGCCACCGACCTCGATATCGAGGTCGTTGATCAGGCGCCCGCAAAAATCGAACGCGCCGGTGCTACGACCGTTCCGGCGGTGACATTGCACGAGATTGTCCGCAAACTGCCCGACGGCGCACTTGTTTCGCTCACCGATGATGGTGCCTCTGGGCGCGTTCTGGTCGAGGCGGGACGCTCACAATTCACGCTTCAAACATTGCCGCGCGAAGACTTTCCGGTCATGACATCGACGGAATACACCGCGAATTTCACCGCCCCCGCACCCGTTTTGCGCCGCCTTTTCGACAAGTCGAAATTTGCGATTTCTACTGAAGAAACAAGGTACTACCTGAACGGCGTCTACATGCATGTCTCGGACGCCGATGGTGGTCAGGTGCTGCGCTGTGTGGCCACCGATGGCCACCGGCTTGCCCGCATCGATGCAGATCTGCCGGAAGGCGCAGAATCTATGCCCGGCGTGATCGTCCCGCGCAAAACCGTTGGAGAGCTGCGCAAGCTGCTCGATGACGACGAAACCAAGATCGCCGTTTCCGTCAGTGACACCAAGGTGCGCTTTGCAACGCCCGAGATCACGCTGACCTCGAAAGTCATCGATGGGACGTTCCCGGACTATTCCCGCGTCATCCCGACTGCGAATGAACGCCGCCTCGAAGTCGACGCGAGCGAGTTCGCGCAAGCCGTGGACCGCGTTTCGACCGTGTCGTCCGAGCGGTCGCGCGCCGTCAAACTCGCACTGGACGAGGATCGTTTGGTGCTGTCGGTGAACGCTCCGGACAGCGGTGCGGCTGAGGAAGAACTCGCCGTGGCCTATGGCGACGAGCACCTGGAAATTGGCTTCAATGCCAAATACTTGCTTGAAATCGCAAGCCAAGTGGATCGCGAGAATGCGGTGTTCCTCTTTAACTCTGCAGGCGACCCGACACTGATGCGTGAAGGCAATGATCAATCGGCCGTCTACGTCGTGATGCCGATGCGGGTCTAGGCCACCCAACCTTGCCCGCCCTTGCCATCACGTCGCTGCAACTGGGACAGTTTCGCAGCCACGCTCTTACATCGATCGACGCCCAAACCGGGCCGATCGCGATTTCCGGCCCCAATGGAGCCGGAAAGACCAACATCCTCGAAGCAGTTTCTCTGTTGTCTCCGGGGCGCGGGTTGCGCCGGGCAACGTCGTCCGCATTCGCGCGAACACCCGGAACCCACGGGTGGAAAGTCGCTGCCGATCTAACCAGCCTGCACCAAAGCCATGAGGTCGAAACTTGGGCCGAGCCGGATCAAGGCCGCCAGACACGGATTGACGGCAAGGCGGCCAGTCAGACCGCCTTGGGGCGGATCGCGCGTATCCTTTGGCTGGTTCCGTCCATGGATCGCCTTTGGATCGAGGGCGCGGATGGGCGACGGCGTTTCCTTGACCGTATCACCCTCAGCTTCGAGCCGACCCACGCAGACGTCACGCTGGCCTACGAAAAGGCCATGCGAGAGCGCAATCGGTTGCTCAAGGACATGGTGCGCGATGCCCATTGGTACGCGGCATTGGAGGCCGAGATGGGCCGCGCCGGCACGGCGATCATAGAAAACCGAAAGGCCGCTCTCGCCCGCCTAGCCCAGGCGCAGGACAGCGCCAGCACGGCCTTTCCGGCTGCGGACCTGACACTGGAAGGGCCGTCGCCTGACGATTTGACCCAAGCTCTGGAAGAGGGTCGCCAAGACGATCTGCGCGCGGGGCGCACATTGGTCGGGCCACACAGGGCCGATCTGGCCGCCGTCTACACCGACAAAGGCGTTCCGGCGGATCAATGCTCGACGGGCGAACAGAAGGCGCTCCTGATCTCTCTTATCCTGTCCAACGCCCGTGCCCTGGCCGCAGACTTCGGCGCGCCGCCCATCATCCTGCTGGACGAGGTCGCCGCACATCTCGACGAAGGGCGCCGCGCCAGCCTGTACGACGAAATCTGCGCACTCGGGGCCCAGGTGTGGATGACCGGGACGGACGCGAGCCTGTTTGACGCGCTGGGGACCCGCGCGCAGTATTTGACAGTGGAAGAGGATGACGGCATCTCACGGGTTCTGAGCACGTCCTGAGTTTCCCATGACCGTTACTGCCTCAGATCTCGGCCTATATGCCGTTGCCGTCGCCATTCTGTTCCTGACACCAGGACCGGTCTGGGTGGCTCTTTTGGCGCGCGCGCTTTCGGGCGGGTTCCGCTCTGCATGGCCTCTGGCGCTCGGCGTGGTGATCGGTGATGCGATCTGGCCGTTTCTGGCGATCATCGGGGTGACGTGGATCGTGTCGGTCTATGCCGGGTTCCTAACCGTCCTCAAATGGGTGGCCGTGGCGTTTTTTATTGGCATGGGGATCATGATCCTGAGGAACGCCAACAAGGAAATCAGCACAGACAATCGACTGACGCGCCCGGGCATGTGGGCCGGTTTCGTGGCCGGTTTGGCGGTCATTCTAGGCAACCCGAAAGCCATTCTGTTCTACATGGGCATGCTTCCCGGGTTCTTTGATCTAACGACGGTCACAGCGCCCGACATCGCGGCCATCATGGCCGTCTCAATGGTCGTTCCTTTGGCAGGGAACCTGCTTTTGGCGGCGTTTGTTGAACGTCTGCGACGCCTGCTTTCGACCCCCAAAGCGATCCGGCGCATGAACATTTCGGCAGGGTGCATGTTGATCGTTGTCGGGCTGATTATTCCCTTCACCTGAGCGGGATTGATTTAGAGGCGACCAACTACCAAATATTGTGTCTCAGGCGTGACAATCCGCCCAAAAACCCCTATAAAATGAGCACAATAACAAAGGACGGCGAGCATGTCCGAGCCAGTACCAACGCCAGAAGACTATGGCGCCGATTCAATCAAAGTTCTCAAAGGCTTAGAGGCGGTTCGTAAACGCCCCGGCATGTACATCGGTGACACCGATGATGGCTCGGGTCTCCACCACATGGTCTACGAGGTCGTCGACAACGGCATCGACGAAGCGCTGGCAGGCCACGCAACCGAAGTCACCGTCAAAATCCACGCGGATTCCAGCGTTTCGGTGGCCGATAATGGCCGTGGCATTCCGGTCGGTATCCACGAGGAAGAAGGCGTGTCCGCGGCCGAGGTCATCATGACCCAACTACACGCTGGTGGTAAATTCGACAGCAATTCCTACAAGGTCTCGGGCGGTCTGCACGGCGTTGGCGTGTCGGTCGTAAACGCGCTGTCGGACTGGCTGGAACTGCGCATCTGGCGCGACGGGAAAGAACATACCGCACGGTTCGAGGGCGGCTTTACGACGCGGTCATTGGAGGTGGTGGGCGACTCCGGCGGCCACACCGGAACCGAAGTCCGTTTCCTTGCCTCGACAGAGACGTTTTCGAACCTCGACTACTCGTTCAAGACGCTCGAAAACCGCCTGCGCGAACTCGCCTTCCTGAACTCCGGCGTCCGCATCCGTCTCATCGATGAACGCCCTGCGGAGCCGCTTGAAACCGTACTTTTCTATGAGGGCGGCGTTAAGGAATTCGTCCGCTATCTCGATCGCTCCAAAACCCCGATGATCGAGGACCCGATCTTCGTCACGGGCGAACGCGATGACATCACCGTCGAAGTCGCGATGTGGTGGAATGACGGCTACAACGAAATGGTTCTGCCGTTCACCAACAACATCCCCCAGCGCGATGGCGGTACCCACCTTGCAGGCTTTCGGGGCGCACTGACGAGGACGCTGAACCTTTATGCCGGCCAATCCGGGCTGGCCAAGAAGGAAAAGATCAACTTCACCGGCGATGATGCCCGCGAAGGGCTGACCTGCGTCCTGTCGGTCAAGGTTCCCGACCCCAAATTCTCGTCCCAAACCAAGGACAAGCTGGTTTCGTCCGAGGTTCGCCCGGCGGTCGAAGGCTTGATGAATGAAAAACTGGCCGAGTGGTTTGAAGAGCATCCCAACGAAGCCCGCGTGATCGTCACCAAGATCGTCGAAGCCGCCTTGGCGCGCGAGGCCGCTCGCAAAGCGCGCGAGATGACGCGCAAGAAGTCGACCACCGATGTCGCCTACTTGGCGGGCAAGCTGAAGGAATGCTCCGAAAAGGACCCCGCCAAACGAGAAATCTTCCTTGTGGAGGGCGACAGTGCGGGTGGCTCGGCTCAGACAGGCCGTGACCGACGCACACAAGCTATCCTGCCGCTGCGCGGAAAGATCCTGAACGTGGAGCGCGCCCGCTTTGACCGCATGCTTTCCAGCCAGGAAATCGGCAACCTGGTCATGGCGCTTGGCACAGGCATTGGGCGCGACGAATTCGACATCGAAAAGCTGCGCTACCACAAGGTCGTCATCATGACGGACGCCGACGTGGACGGCGCGCAT
>CAZWZG010000009.1:17773-37562 GCA_964638245.1 uncultured Rhodobacterales bacterium | reverse complement strand
GTTGCAGGGATCAACGATCTTGTCGACGGGCTGAAGAGCGCACCCTTGGTCGGTTGGTTCTTCTCGCTTTGGCCAGATCTACAACCGATCTCGTTTAGGGCGACGCAAACGTCCGCCATCGCCGTGATCATCATGGTCACCTGGCAGTGGACGCCCTTTGCGGTCCTGATCTTTATGACTTCGCTTCAGTCCGAGGACGAGCAGCAGAAAGAAGCGGCCATCCTCGATGGGGCAAGCAAATGGTCAATGTTCCGCTTCCTGACCCTGCCGCACCTTGGGCGACCCATTGCGATCGTGGTCATGATTCAGGCGATTTTCCATCTGTCGCTCTACGCCGAGATTGAAATCGTCAGCCGGGGCAACGGGAACAAGAACCTGCCGTATCTGATCGGTGAGTTCGCCAACAACAACATCGGCGCCGCCAGTGCGACCGGCATCTTCGCAGTCATTCTTGCCAACATCGTAGCGATCTTCCTGCTGCGCATGATCGGCAAGACATTGATGGATTAAGGGGAAAGATCATGGCAATCGTTGCTGAAACTTCAAAGTTCTCCAAGATCAGTCGGCCGATGCTGGCGTGGATCGTGGCTCTGATCTTCTTCTTCCCGATCTTCTGGATGCTGCTGACCAGCTTCAAGACGGACGCGGATGCGGTCAAGCCGGAGTTCCTGTTCTTCTTCACGCCGACGCTCGACAACTATTTGAACATGGCGGAGAACTACGACTACTGGCGCTTCGCCAAGAACTCGGTCATCACCGCCGTTCTGGCCACGGTGTTTACGCTCTTCGTCGGGATCCCATGTGCCTATGCCATGGCGTTCTACCCAAGCCGCGCCACCAAAGACGTGCTGATGTGGATGCTGTCGACCAAGATGCTTCCGGCAGCGGCAGTTCTTTACCCGATGACCTTCCTGACCAAGAGCGTAGGTCTCTTTGATACCCATTTTCTGATCATCATGGTGCTCAGCTTGATCAACATGCCGATCGTAATTTGGATGCTCTTCACCTACTTCAAGGAAATTCCGAAGGACATCATCGAAGCCGGTCAAATGGACGGCGTCAACACATGGGGTGAGTTCAAGGAAATCCTTGTGCCACTCGCATGGGGCGGCATCGCGTCAACGGCCCTGCTGTGCTTCATCTTCGCATGGAATGAGGCCTACTGGACGGTTCGTCTGACGACGACCGAAGCCGCGACGCTCTCGAAACTCATCGAAGGGAACCGGGCACCTGAAGGCCTCTTCTTTGGCCGCCTCTCGGCGGTGTCATCTGCCGCTGTTGGACCGATCGTGGTTCTGGGGTGGTTCTGTCAGAAACAACTTGTCCAAGGCTTGACCTTCGGCGCCGTGAAATAGGGGACGAAACCATGGGACGCATTACACTTGAACAGGCGACCAAGACCTTCGGCAGTGCACAGGTCATTCCGCCACTGGATCTGACCATCGAAGAAGGTGAGTTTGCGGTGTTCGTTGGCCCCTCGGGCTGCGGTAAGTCGACACTTCTGCGGATGATCGCAGGGCTTGAAGACCTGACAACCGGCGCGATCAAGATCGACGACGTGGACTCAACGCAAATCCCGCCGTCCAAGCGCGGCCTTGCGATGGTGTTCCAGTCATACGCGCTTTACCCGCATATGACGGTGCGCAAGAACATCGGTTTTCCGCTGCGGATGTCGAAGATGAGCCAGTCGGAAATCGACGCCAAGGTCGAGACGGCGGCGAAGTCGCTGAACCTGATGGACTACCTCGATCACAAGCCGGGCCAGCTTTCGGGTGGTCAGCGTCAGCGTGTGGCGATTGGGCGTGCGATTGTTCGCGAACCTGCGGCCTTCCTGTTTGATGAACCTTTGTCCAACCTCGACGCCGCTTTGCGCGTCGGGATGCGGATGGAAATCCTTGAATTGCACGCCAAGCTGAAGACCACGATGATCTACGTGACCCACGACCAGGTCGAGGCAATGACCATGGCGGACAAGATCGTGGTTTTGCGGGCAGGGAATATCGAGCAGGTCGGATCTCCGCTGGAGCTTTACAAGACACCGCGCAACACCTTTGTCGCCGGCTTTATCGGTTCGCCCAAGATGAACCTCATCGAAGGCGCCGAGGCTCAAAAACATGGTGCAACTACCATCGGTGTCCGGCCTGAGCATATCGAAGTGTCCGCAGACGGCGGGACATGGGAAGGCACGGTTGGAGTCTCCGAGCATCTTGGATCGGACACGTTCTTCCATGTGCACAACACCGGGCTTGGTGACACGATCACAGTGCGCGCCGGGGGTGAGGTGAGCTTTCACCACGGTGACAAGATCTTCCTGACCCCGCGCTCTGACGTGATCCACAAGTTCGGACCAGACGGTTTGCGCATGCCATGAAGCGGCTCGACGGCAAAACGGCCCTGATCACAGGGGCTGCACGAGGGATAGGTTTGGCATTTGCCAAGGCCTATGCGCGTGAAGGTTGCCGTGTTGCGCTTGCGGACATCAACTTTGCCGCGGCGCGAGGTGCTGCTGCAGAAATCGGGCTAGGCGCTTTAGGTGTCGAGATGGATGTGACCCGACAGGACAGCATCGATGGGGCCATCGCGCAAACCATCGATGCCTTGGGGCAGATCGATATTCTCATCAACAATGCCGCGCTCTTCACGGCAGCGCCGATCGTTGAAATTGAGCGTGACGACTATGAAAAGATATTCTCGGTCAATGTTGCGGGCACACTTTTCGTGATGCAGGCGGTCTCGCGTCACATGATCGAGCAGGGCATCAAAGGTCGCATCATCAATATGGCCAGCCAAGCGGGACGGCGCGGTGAGTCACTGGTCGCCGTTTATTGCGCCAGCAAGGCCGCAGTCATCAGCCTGACCCAGTCAGCCGGTCTGAACCTGATCAAGCATGGCATCAATGTGAATGCCATCGCACCCGGCGTCGTCGACGGCGAGCACTGGGATGGGGTTGATGCGTTCTTCGCAAAACATGAAGGCAAACCTTCGGGGCAAAAGAAACGCGAGGTCGGCGAGGCCGTCCCATACGGCCGTATGGGAACCGCCGATGACCTGACCGGGATGGCTGTGTTTCTGGCCTCGAAGGAGGCCGACTACATCGTTGGACAAACCTACAACGTGGATGGTGGAAATTGGTTGAGCTAAACACTGCACCGGTCGCGTTGTCGGACGCGACCTTGGAAAAAATTCGCGGCGACGTTTCGACGCCAAACTATGATCGTGCCCAGCTGACGCCAGGGATCGTCCACATCGGGTTGGGCAATTTCCATCGAGGTCATCAGGCCTGGTACCTGCACCGCTTGATGCAAAAAGGTCTGGCCAAGGATTGGGCGATCATTGGCGCAGGCGTGCGCGCCTATGATGAAGCCCAACGCACAAAGCTGGCCGCGCAGGATTTTCTATCGACGCTAATCCTGTTGGATCCAGAACAGACCGCTGCCGAGATCACCGGATCGATGATCGGCTACGTGCCGATTCAAGAAGGGAACGGCCCTCTCATCGCGCAGATGAGTGACCCGGCCATCCGAATTGTGGCGATGACAGTGACGGAAGGCGGCTACTTCATTGATCCTGCAACCAATGGCTTCGATGTAGATCATCCGGATATTCAACACGACCTTGCCCATCCCGAAACGCCACGAACGGCGTTCGGGGCCATCGTTGCAGCGCTTAGGGCGCGGCGCGGCGCCGGCGCGGGTCCTTTCACGCTGTTGAGCTGCGACAACCTTCAGGGCAATGGACGTATCCTGCGTCAGGCGGTCGTGACACTTGCACGCCTTGGGGATGCCGAGCTTGGCGACTGGATCGACCAAAACTGCAGCTTCCCGAACTCGATGGTCGATTGTATCGTTCCGGCGACGGGTCCCAAGGAACTGACCCTTGTCCAAGAGGTGTTCGGGATCCTCGATCAAGTGCCGGTGACGCACGAAGCCTTTCGCCAATGGGTGATTGAAGACGACTTCTGCGCAGGCCGCCCCGATTGGGACTTGGTGGGCGCGACCTTCTCGCAGAATGTGCATGACTTTGAGGCGATGAAGCTTCGCCTATTGAACGGCGGCCATCAAATCCTTGCAAACGCAGGCGAACTGCTGGGCGTGATGACGATTTCAGAATGCATGACACACCCATTGATCGGGCGGTTTTTCAAGAAAGTTGCGGGTGCGGAAATCGTCCCCTTTGTCGAGCCTGTCCCGGGAATGACGCCCGATGACTATCTTTCGCTTATCGCGCGGCGGTTTGCCAATCCACGCATTGTCGACACGACCCGTCGTGTTGCGTTTGACGGTTCATCGCGTCACGCGGGCTTTCTGCTTCCCACGATCCGGGACGCTTTGTCGGGTGGGCAGTCGGTCGATGGGCTTGCGTTGGTCGAAGCGCTCTGGTCACGCATGTGCGCTGGGATCCGCGAAGACGGGTCCACAATCGAAGCCAATGACCCGATCTGGGATGAACTGCGCCAAGCGGCGCTGGCGGCCAAGGACGACCCCAAGGCATGGCTCCAGCTGGATCTCTATGGCGATCTGGGTGACGAGGACGCATTTGCAGGGGCGTTTGCCGCCCGGTTGGAGCGGATCTGGGCAGATGGCGTCGAAGAGGTCCTGAGCAACTATATCTGAGCAGAACGGCCAGACGGACGGCTCAATCGCCAGTAGGCGTGGGTGCGGCCTGTGAGATCAGGTTCGCTGCGCGAAGGTCATCCCAGAAGGCTTTGGGGATCGGCGTGCTGAACCATTCGACAATTTGCGACAGCTCGATAGCGTTCCGTGGACCCGGAATGACGGATGTCACGGTTTCGCTGCCGAGCGGAAATTGCAGTGCGGCGGCGGCGAGGGGGACTCCATGCGCATCGGCCACATCGGATATTTTGCGGACCTTCTCGATCACGGCCTCAGGTGCCGTTGAGTAGTTCCACATATCCCGACCCGCCAAAATGCCGGAATTGAACGGTCCCCCGCAAATGATCGTCGTCCCGGCGGACTCACAGGCGGGAAAGAGGTCATCAAGTGCGGTCTGCTCGAGAAGTGTATAGCGGCCCGCCAAAAGAAAGACGTCCCAGGTCCCGATTCCAAGCGCCTCCATACAGGCGGCCGTTTCATTGACGCCGATCCCGATTGCCGTGACGTCGCCTGCCCGGCGCAACTCCTCGAGCGCCCTGTAGCCTCCGTTTTCGAGATCCGCGAAATGTTTGGCGTTATCTTCGCCGTGCTGCATGACGCCGATGTCGTGGATCAGCAGTATATCGATCCGCTCCAGGCCGAGGCGCTGCAGGTTATCCTCATATGCGCGCATCATGCCATCGTATCCATAGTCGTAGACAACATTGAACGGCAGGGGATCGATCATCCCGAATTCCATAGGATCGTCCATCGCGCCGGGCTTGAGAAGCCGACCGACCTTGTCGGACAGGACATAGTCCGACCCCCGAAGCGCATCACCGATCACCCGCTCGGATCGCCCAAACCCATACCAAGGCGCCGTGTCAAAGTAGCTGAGGCCAGCTTCGCGCGCCGTTTGGATCAGGTTTGATGCGTCCTCGTCCGTGAGTTTGACGAAATTTCCGCCCAGCGGAGCGCCGCCAACCCCAAGGGTATCAATCCAAAGATCGGATTGCCCGACACGTCGCTTTTCCATGACAACTCCCCGTCTTCTGCTCTGAAACATCCTCGCATCTGGGCGAGTTTGGCCCAAGTTCCGCCCAATGGACACCGTCGCTTTGCCAATCGATGCAGAAAGGATTTGGACTTTGGGTGGATTTTTGCGTCAACTACCAAGAACAGCCGCGCTCGGAAGGATGTCCAATGAAACTCTCACACATGCTTTGGGCGGTATGCGCCACCCTCCTTTGCGTTCCCGTAGCGGGTCTTGCCAACGAGCCAGCGCCAAGAGTTGCAATCATCACAGAGGTTCAGGCTGGGAGCGACGGCGTTACGCGCCAATTCTTTGGCACCGTTGTGGCGCGTCAGACGGTCGATCTGGCGTTTCAGGTCGGAGGGCAGATCGTGGAATTGCCCGCCCAAGAGGGCGAAGTTATCCCAGAAGGCGACCTTGTCGCGGCCCTCGATTTAGAGCCGTTTGAGCTTCAACTTCGACAGGCGGAGCTTCAGTTCGAGCAGGCTCAACGCACGTTCGAACGCCTGGAACAACTTGGGGGCACTGTCAGCCGGGCGCAGCGTGACGACGCGGAAACGCAGGTTGGACTCGCACGGGTGTCGGTTCGAAACGCGGAAGTTGCGCTGGAAAATGCAACGCTTACGGCCCCGTTCACCGCCCTTGTCGCCAGTCGCAATGTCGCGAACTTCACCACGATCGGACAAGGTTCACCCGTTGTTCGCCTGCACGACATGTCAGAACTACGCGTTGAAATCGATGTGCCTGAGGTTTTGTTCCAGCAGGCAGGGGACAACGCTGACATCCGCCTCGTGGCCCGGTTTCCGACCAGCGACGATAGCTATCCCTTGGTCGTTCGGGAGTTCAATGCCGAGGCGTCTAGCGTCGGGCAAAGCTTTCGCGCAACGCTCGCACTGGTGAACAGCCAGGCGGTCAATGCGTTGCCCGGCAGTAGCGTTACGGTCCTCGCCACGATCTTTGAAGATGATCCTGCGATCCTTGTGCCCCCTACAGCAATCCGATTGGCCAATGATGGCTCCCCAAGCGTCATGCGCTTCATCCCCGGCGACGGCGCGCTGGGCACAGTCGAAGAAACCCCCATCACCATCGCCGCCAATCGCGACGGGCTTGTCGAGGTTATCGACGGTCTAGCTGCAGGGGACGCCATTGTGCGAACGGGCGCCGAAGCATTGTCAAACGGTCAAACCGTTCGCCGGTTTGAAGGATACTAAGCGTGAGCGCGTCTTCTCTTTCGGTCGCTCGTGGGTCGATCGACAAACCCATCCTGACCTGGCTTTTGATCCTGATTTGCCTGTTTGGCGGCATTTGGGGGTTTTCGTCTCTCGGGCGGCTCGAAGACCCGGCATTCACCATCAAGCAGGCAGTCGTCATCACGCAGTACCCCGGTGCGTCCGCCGAACAGGTGGCGACGGAGGTGTCCGAGCCCCTCGAGGCTGCAATTCAGCGCATGGCCGAGGTTGATCGCGTTGCATCAAGCAACCGTCCGGGCGTGTCGCGGATCGATGTCCTGGTCGAAGACACCGTGCCTGGCAGTGATTTGCCTCGGATCTGGACCGAACTTCGCGAGCGGATCACGAATGTCCAAGGGGACCTGCCCAGCGAAGCGAGCACACCATTCGTCGATGATGGTTTTGGTGACGTCTACGGAATCTTCTTTGCTGTCACGACACCCGGTCTGACCGACGCAGAAGTCTATGATTTGGCGACGTTTTTGCGGCGAGAGCTTTTGGCCGTGGACGGCGTGGCAGATGTCGCGGTCGCCGGCCTTCCCGAAGAAGCGATCTTTGTCGAACCCGACTTGGCGCTTGCCGCCAATATCGGGGCCAACCCACAGGCATTGGTCCAAGCGATCGCGGACGCCAACTCGGTTGCCTCTGCGGGATCCGTCGATGTGGGCAGCGGCTTGCGCACACGGATTGAAACCCCCGAAGGCTCGGATTCCGTCAACGAGATTGCATCGCTGACCATCGGGATCGGAGGCGAGACGATCAATCTGATCGACATTGCAAATGTCAGCCGGGGCAGGGTAGAGCATCCGTCCCAGATCATACGGTTCAATGGCCAAGAGGCGTTCACCTTGGGCGTTTCGGGTATCAGCGATCAGAACATCGTCGAGATCGGCAATCGGGTGGATGCCCGTCTTGCGGAATTGCAGCCAGAGATCCCCTACGGCATTGAGCTTCACCCGATCTACCAACAGCACGTTGTGGTGGATGAGTCCTCCAATGGCTTCCTTGTGAACCTTGCCATGTCGGTGGGGATCGTCGTGCTCGTTCTGGGTCTTTTCATGGGACCAAGGGCTGCAATCGTCGTGGGAACGACGCTGCTTTTGACGGTCGTCGGGACGCTGTTGTTCATGGCGATTTTCTCGATCGAAATGGAGCGGATTTCACTTGGCGCTCTGATCATTGCCATGGGCATGCTTGTGGACAACGCAATCGTTGTTGCGGAAGGCATGCAGATCGCGATGCGGCGTGGACGAACATCGCGTCAGGCGGCTGCCGAAGCTGCGGGCAAGACGCAAGTGCCGCTTCTGGGCGCGACTGTCATCGGGATCATGGCCTTTGCGGGGATCGGGTTAAGCCCCGATTCAACGGGTGAGTTCATGTTCTCGCTTTTCGCCGTGATCGGGATTTCCCTCCTATTGTCATGGGTGTTGGCGATCACGGTCACGCCGCTCTTGGGCCACTACGTTTTCAAGCAGGGCAGCGAGGGGGCTGAGGACGCTTATGGCGGTCTGATCTTCCGAGCATATGCAGCGCTTTTGCGCGGTGCCTTGCGGGTTCGTTGGGTCGTTCTTCTCCTGCTCGTCGCAGTGACCGCAGCCTGCTATGTCGGGTTCGCGCAGGTCAGGCAGCAGTTCTTTCCCAACTCCAACACCCCGCTCTTTCTAACGCACCTGACGTTCCGGCAAGGCACACCGATATCTGAGACGGCCGAGCGTATGGCGGTGCTGGAAGCCTTCCTGAATGCGCGTGATGATGTCGTTTCCGTCGCAAGCTTTACCGGTGAAGGGGCCACGCGTTTCCTTCTGACTTATGGGTCAGAGCCGCCAAACCCGGCCTATGGTCATTTGATCATCCGAACGCCAACGCTTGAAGAAATCCCGACTGTTCAGGCAGAGCTTGAGGCGTTTGCGGCGCAAGCCATTCCCGAAGGCGAATTTCGAACCGAACGCATGGTCTTTGGCCCCGGAGGCGGCAGCCCGATCGAGGTGCGGTTTTCGGGAAGCGACCCCAAGATCCTGCGAGATTTATCGGATCAAGCCATCCTGGCCATGTCATCGGCTTCGCCTGACATCCTGAGCCCTCGCATAAACTGGCGCGAACAGGAACTGGTCTTGCGCCCGGTCTATAACACGGACCGAGCGCAGGCCGCGGGTGTGACCCGTGATGACGTGGCCCAATTGATGCGCTTTGCCACGGATGGGGAGCGTACCGGGTCCTATCGCGACGGCGATCGCTCTTTGCCGATCATCCTGCGTCAGGCGCCGGACTCCGACGTCGGCATCCTGGATCAGGCCATTGTCGCGCAGGACGGTCAGACGCTTTTGCAGCTTGAGCAGGTGGTGGATGGGTTCGAATTGCGCGCGCAGAATACGCTTCTGATGCGGCGCGACCGCTTGCCAGCGATAACTGTTGGCGCGTCGATCCCGCCCGAACGCACGGCTGCCGAAGTGCACAGTCAGGTTCGTGCCGCCGTCGAGGCCATCCCGCTCCCGGCGGGCTATCGCATGGAATGGGGGGGCGAGTTCGAAAACTCGGCAAACGCGAATGCAAGTCTTGGCGCGCAGCTTCCGGTGACGATCCTGATCATGGTGTTGATCTCGGTCCTGCTCTTCAACGCCTTGCGTCAGCCTCTGATCATCTGGCTCTTGGTGCCGATGTCCGTGAATGGGGTCGTGCTTGGCCTTCTAGGCACCGGCCTTCCGTTCACGTTCACCGCGCTCCTTGGACTGCTCAGCCTGTCGGGCATGTTGATCAAGAACGGCATCGTGCTGGTGGAAGAAATCGATCTCGTCAAAGCCGAAGGGGGACCTTTGCGCGAAGCGATCGTGGCCGCCTCGACCTCGCGATTGCGCCCGGTTCTGCTGGCTGCGGCGACAACGATCCTCGGGATGATCCCTTTGCTTGGGGACGCGTTTTTCGTGTCAATGGCGGTGACCATCATGGGCGGGTTGGCGTTCGCTTCAATCCTGACGCTTGTCGCGGCACCAGTTCTTTATGACGTGTTTTTTCGCGGTGCGCGCTCGGCCTAGTTTGGTCGGGCGCGATGCGTAGTCGGGGCGCTGGGTCATCCCACGCCGCCGAAACGGATCCCTGAAAGCGCAGCCATTTCTTTTTTCCAGGTCGTCAGATCCCGTGCGTCAAAGCCGGATAGGTGATCGTGTCCGCAGGCACGCGCCATCACTTGCATTAACTCGACGGATGCGCCGAAGAACCGCGCCAGTTTCTCGGCACCGTTTTGAACATCCAACCGCTTGCGCAGCTCTGGCTTTTGCGTCGCAACGCCGACAGGACAATTGTTCGAGTTGCACATGCGCGCGGCGATGCAGCCCACGGCCTGCATGGCCGAGTTCGAAACCGCAATCGCATCGGCCCCGAGCGCCATGGCTTTCACAAAGTCCTCGGGCATTCGCAATCCACCTGTGATCACCAGCGTGACGTCGCGCCCAGTTTTGGCATCAAGGTGGCGCCGGGCTCGGGCGAGCGCCGGAATGGTTGGAACCGAAATATGATTTCTAAAGATCAAAGGCGCCGCACCCGTTCCGCCCCCGCGGCCATCCAGAATGATGTAATCAGCGCTGGCCTCAAGCGCGAAGTCGATATCGTCTTCGATGTGGTTGGCGGAAAGCTTTAAGCCGATCGGAATTCCACCCGATCGCTCGCGCACTTGGTCCGCAATGCGTTTGAAATCTGCGGGCGTATGCAGGTCGGGGAAGGTCGATGGAGATATGGCGGCTTCACCGACGTTTAAGCCGCGGACTTCTGCAATTTTTTCGTCGACCTTGTCGCCCGGAAGATGGCCGCCGGTTCCCGTCTTGGCGCCTTGCCCGCCCTTGAAATGGAACGCCTGAACGTCGGCAACCTTGTCGATATCCCAGCCAAACATTGCCGAGGCCAACTCATAGAAATAGCGAGAGTTCTCTGCGTGCTCTTCGGCCAGCATGCCGCCTTCACCAGAGCAGATACCGGTGCCCGCCATTTCTGCCGCTCGGGCAAGCGCCGTCTTTGCCTCCAGCGACAACGCCCCAAAGCTCATGTCAGACACAAATAGGGGGATCTGCAGCGTGAGGGGTTTGGTCGCGCGCGGGCCAACTACGACCGACGTGCCGACATCGCTGTCGTCCAAAAGCGGCTTGCGCGCCATTTGTGCGGCCAAAATCTGGATTTCGTCCCAATGGGGCAGGTCCTTTCGCGGCACACCCATCGCACCCATTTCACCGTGATGCCCCAGCTTGGACAGCCCATCGCGGGCAAGCTCGTGAATGCGCGCCACGGTGGGTTCTTCGGGCGTTGCTTTGGCTTGCGGAACCTCTGACTTGGGTTCCGGTGCAGGATCGCCGGGTTTGGCGTCGCCAAGCTGCGCATGTGTGCCGTCACAGAACGGACGGTTCGCGGTGCCCTTGCATCGACAAAGCGTCGCCTGTCCGTCCTTTTCGGCGGCGAACTTGACCGGAGACAGACCCGTCCCGGCGTGTGAGCCATCGCAGAATGGCTGGTTCTTGGAGCGGCCACAGGCACACCAGTAGTAGGTCTTGCCTGTCTCGAGATCGACTTTTGCCGGGCTCGTTGCGGCAATGAGGGGAACGGATTGGTCGCTCATGGCTTATGCTTTCTGATAAAGGGAACGCCGACGCGTCCAATAGGTCGCACGGTAGGCCTCTAGAAGGCCAAGGGGAAGGAAATGCACCAAGGCCGGGCCGAGTCCGCCCCAATCATGGAGTGTCGCCCAGTGGATCAGTGTCAGAACGGCGGCGGCATATGTCCAACGCTGAAGTTTTTTCCAGAGTGTGCCCATCGCGCGCACAAAGTAGTCCATCGATGTGACGGCCAGCGGAATAAAGATCGCGAACGCAACCCACCCCGTCCAAATGTAGAGGCGCGGTGCTTCTGCTAGAACGCGCTCGAGGGTTTGGGAGTCGGCAAGGTAGAAGAGGGTGTGAAGCGCTGCATAACCAAATGCAGCAACTCCAAAGTAACGTCGGTTTTTCTTCAGCCAAAGAGGTCCACGCCAGCCCTTGAAGATCAGGACAAGTGGGGATGCCAGCATGGCAATGATCATGAACCGTGCCGAGAACTCACCGGTGGAGTGCAGAAATTCTTCATAGATCTTGGGATCATCCGAACCTGTGACGGCAACGACGAAGCCTGCCGCTGGCAGTGACAGCAAGACCCAAAGCCAATAAGGTGAGATCGCTTTGAAAAAGGTCCTCATGTCAGAGCGCTTTCTGACTCATTGCTAGGCGGATTCGACTGGCGCACGCCATGTCAGGAAGACGGCCAGTGCGCCGAGCAAGGAAAAGACCAGGCCAGCGATGGCTGCGGTGGCGAAGTCCGGGCCGCCCATAAGGCCCATGAACACCGCATCGTGCCCGTTCATGAAGGCCATCCCAAAGCCCCCGATCATGACGATGTGCCGCAAGCCCGTCAGCGCTCCGATCAAGGCGATGAGAATGACAGTCAACTGTCGTCCAAGAAACGCACCCGCGGTCTCCCCAAGCGACAGAGCCTCGCCTGCAAGATTGATGAGGCCTGGATTGCTGTTGGGGTTAGCGTATGCGGGTAAAGTCGCCGCAAGCATGACCAAGGCCATGAGGCCAATCAGGATGCGCGGGATCAGGTTGCGTCGAGTCATCTTGGATCTCTTTCTTGTCTTGAAGTAAGCGCCGCTCCCTCCTCAAGGCGCGGCGCGTTTGCTCGGATCTAGCCGCGGCTGTGGTAAGCTTGGCTGAGCGCAAAGCTGTCTTCGAACCAATGCCAAAGGATCACTTGGCCATCGCGCACCTTGGCGCGCAAGGCGAAGCTGAACTCGCCGATTTCCTGACCACTGGCGGTGGTGATCCCGTTCATGACGCCAAAAACGGCTACGGTGTCGCCTGAAGCAAAGGCGTCCGTGTTTTCCCATTTCGTAGTCTGCAAGCCCGCGCCGAAGACGCCGAGAAACTCGAAAATAGCGTCCTTTCCTTGAATGCCGCCATGCACCCAGGGAATGCTCTTGTCGCCTTCGTTGCGCCAGACCATGTCGTCTGCCATCAGCGGCGACATGGCGTCCGGGCCCTGGCTCATCGAAGCCATGAAGGCCATGACGGTATCAAAAGAGGCTTGGCTGGTGTCGTCCATTGTTTGAGCTCCTGCGTGTTGTGCGAGAATGGTTGCGAGCGCTGTCGCAAGGCCGGTTTTAAGAAGAGTTCTGCGGTGCATAGGGGTCTCCGAGTGCTGGTGGAAAAGCGACGCTTCAGTCGTTGCCGGTGTTGGGTTGCCAGTCGAGGATTGGGTTTTCACGGAACGCAAAACGCTCCAGATGTCGGGTGATGACGTCGACGACGGTTCCAAGTTGTTCTTGGTCATCCGCGCTTGCGACGAGCCTTAGGTGATCTTGGCTTGCGGCAAGGTCGCACCGCCCAAACGGAAACTCGACACAGCCGCTTTGGGCGTCGTAAAAGGCGGGAACCTTGCGGGCGAAGTGGTCGACGAGCGTCGCCATGTGGCGCTCGGCCTGATCGGTTGGAAATATCGCGGTGGCATCCATTGGGCCGTTCCTCGTAAGCGTGAAGGAACCCTATGGCCGTGCTATTGTTTTGATTATCCGCCGATTTCTGAAATCATAATTCGGAATTTCAGAACTATGGGCGCGCTGATCGGTCGTCCGTCTCGTTTGAAGAACTCTGGCCACAGGCGACTTGCGATAATTCTGAAATCTGAATTAATAGGATAAAATTCATCCGTTATACGGAATAATGATCGATCATCTCAAACAAATGGCCGTTTTCGCGCGTGTGGTTGATGAAGGGTCCTTTCGGGCGGCGGCCAGTGAGATCGGACTGTCGCCATCTCGGATCAGCGAAACCGTGTCGGATCTTGAGGCCTATCTGGGCGTAACGCTCCTCCATCGCACGACCCGGAAGATCGCACTGACCAATGAGGGGCGGATGTTCTACGCCCGCGTCGTCGAAATGTTGCGAAGTGCCGAGGCCGGGCTGAACGAGTTGAACGCGCTATCGCTGGAGCCGGTCGGCGCCTTGCGGATATCGATCCCGGCCTTTCTTGCGGCGGGTCCTTTGTCGGCGGCGGTCGCCTCTTTTACAAAGCTGCATCCGAACGTCGCCATCTCCGTGGCCTACACCGACAACCGGCTGGGACTTCTCGAAGATGGGTTCGACATGAATGTCCGGGTTGGCTGGTTGGACGACAGTTCGATGATGTCATGCAAGCTTGGCGATGGACAGCGTCATCTGGTCGCCGGTAAAGGGTACGTCGAGAACCGTCCGACTCCAAAGAGCCCCAAGGACTTGGAGGATTGGAATTGGATCCGATACAAGAACCGGGCCGATACGACAGAGTTCAAGGGCCCCGACGGGCGTACGGAAAGCGTAACCGGCAACGCACAGATCGAAGTCGATAGCATCGACGCCCTCTATCATCTTGCAACGCTGGATGCCGGGGTGACGATCCTGCCATCGTTCCTGGCCCAGCGAGCGCAGGAGGCAGGAGCGCTGGTCCGCCTTCTGCCCGAATGGACGCTGCGCCCGCTCGGGATCTACGCTGTGTGGCCTGATAAATCCCGGCGCGAAAGCCTGACACTACTTTTCGTGCGATACCTTGCTGAGCAGGATTTATGTTGATGGTTGAGCCGCGATGGACCGATCGCGTTTTGGCCGCACCATCTATCGCTCAATTCCCTCGCCGCTGGTCGATGCACTAAGGCACTAGAACTTGCCGGAATTGCCCCATGCCTCGCGCGGGCTGATTTCCTCTTCGTTCATCCAGTGCTCGACGATTTTTCCGCCTTCCACACGGTATAGATCGAAGACGGCAATATCTTTGCCATTTGCGTGGCGCTTGCCGTAGGTCAGCGCGAAGTTCCCTTGGCCGATCAGTTGGAACAGCATGTCGTAGCGGCCCGCTTCTTCAGAGGCGAGCCATTCTGCTAGTCCGGCGCGTCCACTGCCAATTGTTGGTGCGTGTTGGATCAGGTCTTCGTGCACAAACGCGTCAAGCTTGTCCAAATTGCCTTCCTGACGAACCTGTTTGGTGAACTCCAGGATCAGTGCCTTGCTGGCTTCGCCATCCGCAGTGGTATCCACCTCAGATGCGCCATCTACCATATCGTTGCCCGAAAGCGTCTCCGCCGCGTACGGAGCGATCGTATCCCAATGCTCAAGGATCAGACCGTTCTCATCCGTGAAAAACATGTCCATCGTGACCCACTGCGCTTCGCCGTCGTTAAGCGATTGGTAGGCGCTGCAAAACACCCATCGGCCATCTTCGAAAATGCGCACGATGCGGATATCGCGTTTGGGGTTCCGCTCGACGAACGGTTCAAAAAAGGCCAGGAACCCTTCAGCGCCGTCACCAACGCCGGTTGAATGCTGCGTGTAGCGGTGCCCGATGTAGGCGTAAACGGCTTCGCGCGCCTGGCCCCCTGCGATGCCTTCAAGATAGATGCGGCGAACGTTGTCCAATCCCTGTCCCAAATCAATCTCCTTTGGTTGTTGAAAACGTATCACCCGTCGTAGCGGCGCAGTACGCCTTGATTGTCGAGGGAACCGTTCGGCCATGCCGAACAGTGACTTTCGCATCCGACCATTGCGCAATTGGCCTCGAACCTCTATTTCCGACAATAACAATCAGGATTTATGCGAGGAGGCCATCATGGGTCTGCTGAAAACGGTCAAGAATTCGGTCCGCGCTGCGACGGGGCGTCCCTCGCCCAGGCTTTTGAGCGTCAAGCGGGCCTGGTACCTAACCCCCAACATGATCCGCGTCACCTTTGCCGGCCCTACACTCGAAGGGTTTCCGGAGGGGCGAGAGGGCGGGAATTGCAAGCTTTTGATCCCGGAACCCGACGAAACCCGAGAGGCGTTTGCCAAACGGCTTGTTGACGGGCCTGCCCCGACGCGTCGGACCTACACGGTGCGCGCCTATCGCGCTGACAGTCAGGAATTGGACATCGATTTCGTGGCCCATGGGGACAACGGCCCTGCGTCGCGTTGGGCAATGAATGCCAGCGAAGGCGACTTCTTGGGCTTCATGGGGCCGAGCGTGCCAAAGGTTATGGATTTCACCGCCGATTGGTATCTTGTCGCCGCTGATCCATCGGCCATCCCGGTGGCTGCAGCGACGTTTGAGGCGATGCCACGGGATGCCAAGGGGATTGCGATCTTCGAAGTGACGTCTGAGGACGACCGACAGGACCTTGCTATCCCGGACGGTTTCGATGTTCATTGGCTTGTCCATGCTGATCCGCATGAAACGTCAGACCGCCAAGAGGCTTTCGTGCGCGAGTTGGACTGGCCGGAGGGGCGTGTTCAGACCTGTATCGCGGGCGAAAGCGGTGTGATCCGTAGCCTGCGAGCCTTCTTGCATCAGGAAAAGGAAGTTCCCCGCGCCGACACCTACATTTCCGGCTATTGGAAAATCGGTCTGGTCGAGGACGAGCACCAGAAAATGAAGCGCGCCGAGGGTTAGGGCAACACCGCCTCGGCTTCGATTTCGACCCGGTATCCACCGATGAGGCCCGCAACGACCACAAGGGTGTTGGCGGGTTTGATCGCTCCAAAAACGCGGCCATGGGCCAGCGACACCGCTTCGACGTCGGCTTCATCGACGATGTAGATCCGCGTGCGAACGACATCTTCTGCCTTAGCACCAAGCGCGCTCAACGCGGCCATGATCTTGTCCAGAACGAAGGTCGTCTGGGCTCCAGCATCATCGGTCGCAACAACGCGGTCAGATCCCGCCGTAGCTGTTGTGCCGGAGACAAGGATGCGGTTTCCGATCCTCTGTGCGCGCGCATAGCCCGCGATGTCTTCCCATTTGGAACCGCTCAGGACGGATTGATCGCCCGCTCGAAACGCGTGGGGCTCGGCCTGATGGGGCAGGGGCATGGTGTCGAGGTGGTGACTGAGATCGCCCGACGCCGTAAGGAACGGAGGTTGGCGGTACTCGTCGCCACAATCACCCGGAACCGGGCGCGTCGCCGCAAACGCATCAGACAGGCGGTCATGGTCTTCGGCGTCGAGTGCAAAGTCGAACAGTCGTAGGTTGTCGGTGGCGTGCATCGCCTCCCCAAGCCGCGCACCGACGATCACACCGGCCACCGAGGAATGCTCCAACACCCAACGGCTCGCCACGTTCGAGATCGATGCACCGTGTTTTTTCCCGATTTCAGCGGCGGCAGCGAGTATGCCTTGGAACCCGGCCCAGCCGCCCGTTGTGTCGATGAAGCGCTTGTATTTCATCTTTGACCAGTCGGTGAGGTCGGTGGGTTCGGGTTTGTCCAGCCACCGTTCGGAAAGGAACCCGCCGCAGAGCGTCCCATATGCCAAAAGCTTGGTCCGAGTTAGGTCGCAAAGCTCGGTCAGCGGACCCGCCGCGCGGCGGTCGACCAGAGAAAACGAAACCTGATTGGTCCGAAGCGGGATACCGTCCGAAAGCGCTATTTGCAGATGCGCAGCGTCGAAGTTTGTCACGCCAATCTCGCCAATGACGCCTTCGTCCCGCAGGGCGGACATTTCATGCAAGGCATCCAGCCACGCCGGGTGCTGAAAGCTCCACCAATGGAACTGTAGAAGATCGACGCACTCGGTGCCCAGCCGGTCCAGCCGTTCCTGTACCCCCGCCCGCACGACGTCAGCTGTCATCGGCCCGGGAGCCGGGCACCATTTGGTGAAAACGAGCGGCTTCGGCGTGCTGCTTTTGGCCAGTAGCCGTCCGGCAATGATCTCGGCACTGCCATAGTGATCGGCCATATCGAACGTATCAAAGCCCTGCGCGACATAGTCCCCAAGCCAACCTGCGCCAACTTCGGGATCAATTGTCGTTCCGTCTTTCTCTATATCCGCGACCTGCCACAAACCCGTCAAAACCCGCGAAATCTCCAGCCGGTTCGAGAGGCGAAACCGTTCAGGGGTCTGGCGTGTGTCCATATCGTGGTCCAATCTGTGACGGGGCGGCGGCGAAAGGTCCTTGAGGGCCGCGCCACATGCTCTAACGTGGGGAGATAAGACGATGCGCTGGGCGAGGTCCAGCGAAAGGGGGATGATGACGGCGGGCGACCGGGGCGGGGACTTCTGGCTGTATGACTTGAAGGTCGAGACCGTCCTTGACGGACGCACGCCCGTTTGCCGCCATGTCGAGGGCGAAAGTTTTCGTGTTGAGGGCGAAACGCTGGTGTTCGAGGCGGGCACAAAGGTGTCGATGTACGCGCTGGCGGCGCTCTTGCCTCTTTTGCCAGCCAAGCAGCGGGAAACGGACCCCAGCGATTGGATGAGCACAGATGCAGAGGTCGCCTGTCCTGATCCCCATTGTGGCGGCAGGTTCCGCATCACGCGTCTTGAAAAGCGTCTTTTCACGCATGAGGGGACGACCGGATTGCCCAATGCGCGTAGGACGCCCCACTGGAAACCGGGCACAGAATGACGGTGGAAACGATCGACCTCCGCCCGGGCTACGAAATTTCACGGGTCATCAAGGGCGGCTGGCAACTGGCCGGAGACCACGGCCCCGTGGACCGCTCGGAATCCGTGCGCGACATGGAGGCTTTTCTGGATGCCGGGATCACGACGTATGATTGCGCGGATATCTACGTTGGCGTTGAGGAAATGATCGGCGATTTCATTGCCGATGTCCGCCGCCGCCGAGGTGCTGAGGTGGCGTCGCGTGCCCGCGTGCACACCAAGCTGGTGCCTGATCTTGGTTTGCTCGAACGCGTACAACCCGCTGATATCGAGGCGATTATCGACCGATCGCTCAAGCGGCTTCAGATCGAGCAACTGCACCTTGTGCAGTACTTCTGGTGGGACCTTGCGCTGGGCGATCCGATGATCGGCATGGAAACCCTGATGCGATGCCAGGAAAAGGGCAAGGTCGCTCATATTGGCGTTACGAACTGGGATGTCGCCGAGACGCAACCCTTTCTCGACGCCGGTGCAGAGCTTGTTTCCACGCAGGTGCAATACTCGCTCCTGGATCGCCGCCCGGAGAATGGCCTGACGGACTGGGCGGCGGCAAACGGCTTGAAGCTTCTTTGCTACGGGACGTTGGCGGGCGGATTTCTGACGGAGAACTGGTTGGGCAAACCGGACCCCGGGTTTGCCTTTGAGAACCGCAGCCTGATCAAGTACCGCCTGATCATCGATGAACTTGGGCCATGGGAGGTGTTTCAGCGTTTGCTCGGCATCCTCAAGTCCATTGGCGGCAAGCATGGAGTGTCTTTGTCGAGCGTCGCTACGCGTTGGGTATTAGATCGCCCCCAGGTTGGTGCTGCGATCGTGGGCGCCCGGACGGCACGACACTTGCCCCTCACACTTGAGGTGTTCGACTTTTCGCTTGATGACGCGGATCGCGCGGCGATCGACGGACTTCTAGAGGGTGCATCGGGTCCGGAGGGCCCCGTTTTTGGTTTGGAGCGGGACCGTAGCGGGCGCCACGGCCAGATCATGAAATACAACCTCAACACCAAACCGGACGACAAGGTGTTGGGGCGTGGCTGACGCGATCCTGTCCATCGACGGCCTCAGCCGAAGCTTCGGAGAGTTGCGCGCGGTCGATACGGTATCGCTCGAAATCAGACGCGGCGCGATCACCGGGCTGATTGGGCCCAATGGCGCTGGGAAGTCGACGCTGTTCAACCTTCTGACCGGAGCGTTGAAACCCGATAGCGGGTCGGTCCGCCTTGACGGGCAGGATGTCACTGCCATGTCCCCCGACCGGCTGTTTGCACAAGGGCTTGGACGCACATTCCAGATCCCGCGTCCGTTCGCGCGGATGAGCGTTTTGGAAAACGTCATGCTCGCGCCCAATGGGCAGATCGGCGAAACGGTCGCCGGGCCGTTCCTTGCGCGCGCACGCATGAAAGAGCAGGAAGCCGCGATCCGGAAGAAAGCGTTGGAGGTGCTCGATTTCGTGACACTTGCCTCCTTGGCCGACCATCCGGCGGG
>CAZWZG010000009.1:12171-17673 GCA_964638245.1 uncultured Rhodobacterales bacterium | reverse complement strand
TGTCCGAGGGCAAAGTGGTGTTTGAAGGCACAAGCGAAGAGGCGCTTGCGAACCCGGTTCTGCTCGACGCCTATCTTGGAGCGCGCGCCGATGCCTGAGATCGTTTTGCACGCTAGCGCCGTGACAGCGGGATATGTACCGGACCTGCCGATCCTGCGGGATGTCTCGCTCACCGCCAAAGCCAGCCAGATCACGTTGATCATCGGACCCAATGGCGCGGGTAAGTCGACCTTGATCAAGGCGATCGCGGGTCTCGTGCCAGTCAGTTCGGGACACGTGACGTTCGAAGGGCAGGATATCACAGGCCTGCGCACTGATCGTCTTGCTGCCCATCGGATCGCCTATGTCCCTCAAAACGATAACATTTTTCGAAGCCTGACAATCCGCCAGAACCTTGATCTTGCGCTGGGTCGCGCGGATGTCGATGCGCCGCGCGTATTGGAACGCTTGTTCACCCAATTCCCGGCCTTGGCTGACAAACAGCGCGACAAGGCTGGCTCCCTGTCGGGCGGGCAGAGGCAATTTCTGGCTGTTGCAATGGCGCTGGCTGCCGAACCGCGATTGATCCTGATGGACGAGCCGTCGGCGGGGCTATCGCCCAAGGCCGCGCAAGAGGTGCTGGAGCAGGCGCGCGCGCTGACCGAGACGGGCGTTTCGATCCTATTGGTGGAACAGAACGTCAATCAGGCGATGCGCTTGTCGGACTATTGCTACATCCTTGCCGAAGGGCGCAATCAGGTCGACGGGACTTGTGAGACGCTTTTGAACGACAAGGTTGTTGGCGAAATCTACCTCGGTGGCAGGCGGGTGGCGGCCTCATGATCCAGAACGTGATCGACGGGATCCTGACGGGATCCTACATCTCGCTGGGCGCGATCGGGCTGACGTTGGTCATGCATATCCTTCGGTTCGCGAATTTCAGCCATGCTGAACTGTTGTCGCTCGGGGCCTATGTCACGTTGGTCTTCGATGCCTTGGTGAAGGCGTTGGTGCCTGTTTTTGCCGCCAAAATCGAACCGTTGTCCCTGACATGGGCACTCGCCGCAGCGATACCGATTGCCATGGTGCTCACCGGGATTTCGGCGCTTCTGATAGATAGGCTCGTGTTCAAACGCGTGCGCGAAAAGGGCGAAGAACTGTCGATGGTGTTCGCCAGTTTCGGCATGGCGCTGGTCATTCGCAATATCATCGGGCTGATTTTCGGGTTGAGCCCAGAACTCTATTCCAAGGACATTGCATTCGCGATGGTGCTGAGCCTTGATCCGTTGATCCTCGTGAAACCCGATCAGGTCTTCGTGCTGGTGGCGGCCCTGATCCTGATGTTCATCCTGCACCTTGTCCTGTCGCGCACGACCTTCGGCTATTCCTTGCGCGCGATTGCCGAAAACCCGTCGCTGGCGCAAGTAAACGGCGTGAACCTTTCGCGCACGATCATGGCGGTGTGGCTGATTGGTGGAGCGTTGGCCGCGGTTGCAGGCGTCTTTTACGGCCTCAGCCACCAATTGATCCCTGTTATGGGCCGCGATCTTGTTTTGCCGATCTTCGCGGCCACTATCGTTGGTGGCATTGGAAGCGTCTACGGTGCCGTTCTTGGCGGGTTCATCGTTGGACTGGCGAGCAATCTCGCCTTGGTGATCCTGCCCTCCGGCTACACGCCGTCGGTTCCGTTCCTTTTGATCATTCTTGTTCTGATGCTGCGGCCAAATGGGCTTTTCGGAGAGGCGCGGGCGTGATCGGCGTGATCTCATACCTCGTGTTCTTCGCCACCACAGCGTCGATCCTGGCCATCGCCGTGCTCGGTCTGAACCTTCAGTGGGGCAACACCGGCTTATTCAACGGCGGCGTGGTCGCGTTCTTTGGGGCAGGGGCGTATGGCACGCTGATCCTTGGAAGCGGACCACTTGAGGGTCAGCTTGGTGGCTTTGCGCTGTTTTATCCGTTGGCACTATTGGGCGGGATGGTTGTGGCAGGCCTACTGGCCTGGATCGTCGGATTGCTGACACTGCGGCTAAGGCATGACTATCTGGCGATCGCGACTTTTGGTGTCGCCGTGGCCTTTGAAAATGTCATGCGTAATGCCGAGTGGCTGGCGGGCGGCGCGCGCGGCATTCGCGGGTTTCAAAGGCCCTTGCGCGATGTTCTTGGGGATGGGTTCCTTTACAACCTGCTCTTCTTCGCGGTCGTCCTCGCGATCCTGATTGCGACCTACATCTTTCTGGAACGACTGGTCGCCTCGCCATTCGGACGGCTGCTGCGGGCCATTCGCGAGGACGAAGAAGCCGCACAATCCTTGGGGAAAAGTCCGACACGGGTGCGCCTGACCGCCTTTGTCACGGGTTCGGTCATTCTGGGTCTGGCAGGCGGTCTCTATGGGACTTTCTACGCGTTCGTCAGCCCGCAAGATGTCCTGCCCACCCTGACATTCCAGATTTGGGCGATGTTGATCGTTGGCGGGGCCGGGAACAATCGTGGCGCAATTTTCGGCGCTTTCGTGATTTGGGGCGCATGGACGGCGTCAGGTTGGGCATTGTCGCGATTTGCGCCCGTCGAGGCGCAACTTTACACTGGATCCATCCAATTCGTCTTGATTGGCGCGGTCATTGTCGGGATGCTGCTTTGGCGTCCGCAAGGTCTTCTGCCGGAACGACTGGTCGTATCTCAAAGGGGAGCAACCCCTGCGGAATAATAGGGAGTGTAAGATGATACTGAAGAAATTCTTGTGGGCCGCGGTTGGCCTTACGCTTGGGGCGTTGGTGCTCCCCGGCGCAGTGCAGGCTCAGGATTGTACCACCAAGATTGGTGCAGTGCTGCCCACGTCGGTCGACTGGGGCCGTCCGATTGCCGAGACGGCGCAATTCGCCGTCGATCAGGTGAACGCCGCCGGTGGCGTGCAAGGGTGCCAGATCGAGATGATCCTGCGGGACACGCAAGTCGATCCGAAAGTTGGCGTCGATGCCGCGAAAGCGCTCGTGGATCTTGAAGGGATCGACCTGTTGCTCGGCGCTGTGTCGTCTGGCGTTTCGATGCCGATCCTGACGTCGGTGACTGTGCCCGGCGACGTCATGCAGATGTCGTGCTGCTCGTCCTCGACCGCGTTCACGAAACTGTCCGAAGAAGGCGGCACGAACGGTCTGTTCTTCCGAACCTTCGCGACAACCGGCGTGCAGGCCGCCGTCGCTGCCAAGGTTGCTCAGGACCAGGGCTTCAAGTCTGTCGCCGTTCTCTACAAGAACGATGACTGGGGCCAGGACATGGCCCGCCTTGTTGCGGCTGATTTTGCCGCCGTCGGCGTTGAAGTGACAGCATCGGTTGCGATCAACGACGCGCAGCCCAGCTATCGCGGCGAAGTGACCGAGGCGCTGGCCAGCCAGCCCGAAGCGCTTTACCTCGCGCTTTATCCTGCCGAGGGCACATCTGCCGTCCGTGAATGGATTTCGCTTGGCGGCAGCCAGAAGATGATTATGGCGAACGCTCTGAAATCGGATGAATTCCGGGACAATGTCGGTCTTCAGTACCTTGAAACAGCCTTCGGGACCGACACATCCTCACCCCGTTCGGAAAGCGCGGACGCGTTCCGCGCAGCTTATGTGGAGCGCTTTGGATCCGAGCCCAATGGTCCAGGCCTCGCCAACAGCTATGACGCGGCGATGATTGGTCTGCTTGCGATGGAAGCGGCAGGCGAAGGGGCCAGCGGTTCGGACATTGCGGCTGCTGTTCCGAAGGTCACCGACCCGAACGGGACGCCGGTCACGGCCGACACTGCCGGTTTTGCGCAAGCCAAGGAGATCCTCGCGAGCGGTGGCACGGTGTCCTATCAGGGCGCCACGGGCAACGTCAGGTTTGACGCGAACGGTGACGTTTCCGCACCAGCGGTTGTCTGGGCGTTCAATGACGGCGGTGTTGAAGAGTTGGAGTATCTGTCCCTGACAGACGTCGACGCCTTCATGGGGTCACTGAAGTAAAAGGCGCAAGCAAGACTTGCAGGAAGGCCGTCCTTGGGGGCGGCCTTTTCTTTTGCGGAGCCTAGGTCAGCCAGACTCGCCCGTAAGGCAACAGGGCAAATACGTTGCCTGAAACGCTCAAGGGGCCCTCGCTTAGGTGATCATAGGCTTGCGTCATCCCTTGTTCGCGCAGCCAGTCGAGATCGATGAGCACCGTATCTTCGCTGAAGTTGAAAAGACAGATCATGGGCCCTGTTGGCGCGAAGCGGCAAAAGGCGAAGATTTCCTTTGCAGGAGCTTCGAGAATGCGCGTGGGGACCGAGGCGTGCAACTGCGCCAATGCCCGTCGGCGCGCAAGAATATGGCGTGTCCCGGTCAGGATTTTTCCCTCGGGCGAGGACGGGTTCGCCTGCGCTGCCTCGACCCGCTCCCAATCCATAGCCGGACGGTGGAGCCATCGGCTATCATCGCGGCGCAACGGATCGTCGCGATAGGCATGGTCGTTCAGGAGCGCAACTTCATCGCCCATGTAAATCAGAGGAATACCGCCAAATGCCGCGATCATGGCGATTCCCATCAACATGCGATGAATGGCGAGCTCTGTGCCGCGCGCATCGCCATCCCGAAGCGCCGTTTCCAACCCCGTTAGCGATGCGAGCGATCCTGAAATTCGGCTGTCGCCGGTGTCTTCGTTGATCTGAAAGTAAGCGCCTGCCGAGAAGCTTCCCTCAAAGTCCCCGGCATAAAAACGCGACAGGAAATCGCGGTGGGCAAAGCCGGTAAGGCCCATCGCCGCCGCGTCTTCGTCCGTGATGGCCCAGCCGATGTCGTCATGGCAGCGTAGGTAGGTGGCATAGGTGGCGTTTGGCAGGCTCTCCGGGAAGTTTTCGACCAAAACCTTGGACATCAAACGGGTGTCGCGTGTCGCCAGCGCGCTCCAATAGTGGACCATGAGGTTGTTGTGATAGGCCAGATTGCCTTCGCGCCCCTCGTGTTCGCCCCGACCAAGGTATGTCAGCATCTCGGCAGGTCCGGTGATCGCCTCTTCCAGATGCAGCACCGCCGATGAGGCTATCCGCGAACAGGCCCGCAGCGCGCGTAGGATTTGGTGAACCTCGGGCTCCGATTGGCAACGCGTGCCCTTGCGCTTCCACATGAAAGCCACTGCATCCAGACGCAGGACATCAACGCCCTTATTCGCCAGGAACAGCATCACCTTTACGATTTCCAGAAACACCCACGGGTTGGACCAGTTCAGGTCCCATTGGTGATCGTTGAACGTCGTCCAGACCCAGCAGTCGTGATCCTCAAGATACGTGAAATTGCCAGGCGCATCGTTTGGGAAGATTTCGACCAGCGAGCGCTCGTAGGCGTCGACTTCATCCTTGTCGGTGAAGAAATAAAAGAAGTCCTTGAAGTACGGATCACCGGAAAGGGCCTTCTTGGCCCATTCATGCTCTCGTGCGGTATGGTTCAAAACAAGGTCGACACAAAGCGAGATGCCGTTTGCCCGCAGATCCTTGGTCAGCGCAGCAAGGTCCGACATCTTGCCAAGGTCTGG
>CAZWZG010000009.1:0-12071 GCA_964638245.1 uncultured Rhodobacterales bacterium | reverse complement strand
TTGGTCCAGCCATCCTTCAATGCCTCTACCAGCGCACTGCGAAACGCATCGAAGTCGTCGCGATGACCATAAAGGCTCTGAACCATGGGCCAGAGGTCGTCAGCACTGCGCTGAAGGCGCAGTTCAAACAGCGTGCCTGCCGAAACGTCGCCAGTCATGGGCGTCAGGTAATGACGTCCGGGGCACTGCGGCCCGTCCGCTCGGCAATGCCTGCGATTGCGTCGGCCGCCGAGATGATCGCCGAAAGGGCCTCCTGGGGATCCTTGTCGAGCGCGCTCGGATCTGTCTCAAGCTGTTCCAGATAAACGCGGATGGTTGCGCCTTCTGTTCCGGTACCCGAAAGGCGGAACACCGCGCGGCCACCGCCGTCGAAATAAATCCGGATGCCTTGCCCGGAGGAGGTCGAGCCATCGACCGGATCATCATAGGAAAACTCGTCCGCACCAGAGACGGTTAACTCTCCGGTGGATTGTCCTGCGAGACTGTCGAGGTTGGCCCGCAGGTTGTCCATCAGTCCATTGGCAGCGTCGCTATCAACGGCCTCATAGTCGTGGCGCGAATAGTAGTTGCGCCCGTAGCGCGCCCAGTGGTCTGCCATCAGTTCGGAAACGCCTTTGCCGGTCTTGGCCAGAATGTTTAGCCAAAGGAGGACCGCCCAAAGCCCGTCTTTTTCGCGCACGTGATCTGAACCGGTGCCTGCGCTTTCCTCGCCGCAGATCGTGACGCGACCCGCGTCCAGAAGATTGCCAAAGAATTTCCAGCCTGTTGGCGTCTCGAAAGCTTCAAAGCCTTTGGCTTGGGCCACCCGGTCGGCAGCAGCTGAGGTCGGCATCGAGCGCGCGACGCCGGCGAGGCCTTTTGAATAGCCGGGCGCTAGGTGGGCCAGATCCGTCAGCACAGCAAGGCTGTCGGACGGGCTGACGTAGCAGTTTTTCCCCACGATCATGTTGCGATCACCGTCGCCGTCCGAAGCCGCGCCGAAATCCGGGGCGTCGGATGCATACATCGCATCCATCAATTCCTTGGCCCAAACCGGGTTCGGGTCAGGGTGACCGCCGCCGAAATCAGGGCTGGGATGACCGTTGACGACGGTACCTGCCGGTGCGCCAAGACGGTCTTCAAGGATCGCCCTCGCATAAGGTCCGGTGACAGCGTGCATGGCGTCAAAGCGGATGCGGAAGCCGCCTTTGATCAGGTCAGCAATGGCATCAAAGTCGAAGAGATCGGACATAAGCTCGCTGTAGTCGGAGACAGGGTCGACGATCTCGACCGCCATATCCCCCACGGACGTTTCACCAATCGAGCCAAGATCGATCGGATCCGTTTCCAGAATATGGAACGCGTCGATGGTTTTGGTGCGCTCGAATATCTTTGCCGTGACGCCTTCGGTCGCAGGGCCGCCGTTGGGGCCATTGTATTTCAAACCGAAATCCTCGTCCGGCCCGCCGGGATTGTGGCTCGCCGACAGGATCAGTCCGCCATCCGCCCCGCGCTTGCGGATCAGATGGGATGCCGCGGGCGTCGACAGCAAGCCACCTTGCCCGACGATGCATTTCGCCGCGCCATTTGCGGCGGCCATCTTCAGGATCGTCCCAATGGCTACATCGTTGAAAAATCGTCCATCCCCGCCGACGACCAGCGTCTTTCCTTCGATGCCGCCTATCCCGTCAAAGATCGCTTGGGTGTAGTTTTCCAGGTAATGCGGCCCCATGAAGACGCGCGTCTTCTTGCGCAGGCCGCTGGTCCCCGGCTTTTGTCCCTCGATCGGCTTGGTCGCGATGGTCTGTTTCATGCGTTGGCCTCCCTTTTGGCGGCAATTGCGTTGGCCGATTGTGTCTCGAGCACTGGGCGAAGGTCGAAAGCGACCACGCTATCTGCGGACACGGTTACGATGCCCTGGCGCGGTCCCGACGGAGCAACGCCCGCTGTGTCAAACACACGGACCCATGTGTGGCCCGGAATGGCTTCGGGGAGCGCTGCCGTGGTCATCGGTCCGGCATTGAAAAGGACATAGATCGCGCCGAGGCGTTTTTCATACGCAGGCGTTCCGCGCGCCATGCGCATCTCGACCCCAAGGAAGAACAATTCCGGGTTGGACCAGTCTTCGTCCGACATGGCGCGCCCATCGGCGCGCCGCCAGAAGACGTCCGGTTTGCCGTCGACGGCACGTTGGCGCGAGTGCAAGAAGCGTTTCTGGCGAAGGATCGGGCTGGCCTTGCGAAACGCGATGATCTGGCGGCAAAACGCAAGGAACTCGGGGTCCGCATGATCCCAATCGACCCAACCGATCTCATTATCTTGGGCATAGGCGTTGTTGTTGCCCGACTGGCTATTGCCCAACTCGTCGCCAGCAAGGATCATCGGCGTGCCCTGACTGAGCATCAACGTGGCGAGCATGTTGCGACGGCGCTGGGCGCGGCGCGCGATCAGGCCGGGGTCTTTGGTCGGCCCTTCGACACCCATGTTGTCCGAGCAATTGTGGTCATGCCCGTCGCGATTGCCTTCACCATTCGCCTCGTTGTGCTTTTGCGAATAGCTGACGACGTCCATTAGCGTGAAACCGTCATGGGCCGTCAGAAAGTTCACCGACGAGGTCGCCGCGCGCCCGTCATGGTCGAACCGAAGCGCTGAACCCGTGACGTTCCCGGCCAGTTTGCGCGCCATCAAGGCGTCACCGCGCCAGAACCGACGTACGTTGTCACGGTATTTGTCGTTCCATTCGGCAAAGGGTGCCGGAAACGCGCCAAGCTGATAACCGCCCGGACCGACATCCCATGGTTCCGCGATCAATTTGATCTTGTTGAGCACCGGATCCTGGCGTACCGCGCGACAGAACGGACCGTCCCGGTCGAATATCCCGCCCGTCCGCGCCAGCGTCGAGGCCAGATCGAAACGGAAGCCGTCGACATGCATCGTCTCGACCCAGTAGCGCAGGGAGTCCATCACCATGCGCAACACGAACGGATGATCGAGGTCGAGCGCGTTTCCAGTCCCTGTGTCATTCACGTAGTAGCGCTGGTTTTCGCCCAGGCGGTAGTAGCTTGCGTTGTCAAAACCGCGGAACGACAGGGTCGGGCCGGTTTCGCCGCCTTCAGCCGTGTGGTTGTAAACCACGTCCAGGATCACCTCGATCCCGGCCGAGTGGAACCGCGCAACCATTTGCTGGAACTCGGAAATCTCGCCACGGCTCAGGTAGCGCGGCTCGGGCGCGAAGAAGCCGTGGGTCATGTATCCCCAGTAGTTCTTCAGCCCCTTTTCGACGAGGAAGCGATCGTCGAGGAACGCTTGCACCGGTAGAAGTTCGATCGCAGTCACGCCAAGATCATTGAGGTGATCGAGCATCTTGTCGGACGCCATCCCCAGAAACTTGCCAGCGTGGTGAATGTCCTTGCGGTTCTGCGTCAGGCCTTTGACGTGGGCCTCATAGACGATCGTGTCGGTCCAGGGTGTATCCAGTCGCGTCCGCTCGTTCCGGCCCCATGTGAATGCAGGGTCAACCACAACTGCGCGAGGCATGTAGGGCGCGCTGTCGCGCTTGTCGAAGCTCAGATCAGCGTCCGTATGGCCAATCTTGTAGCCATGGACGGCATCATGCCATTTGACATGACCATCGATCATTTTGGCGTACGGATCGATCAGCAGCTTGTGCGGATTGAACCTGTGCCCCTCTTCGGGCTTGTAGGGTCCGTGAACGCGGTAGCCGTATTTCTGTCCCGGCCGAAGGCCTGAAATGTATCCGTGCCAAACGTGGCCCTCACGCTCGGCCAGATCGATCAGGTAAATCTCTTTTCCCTTGTCGTCACACAAGCAAAGCGTCACCCGCGTCGCATGTTGGGAAAAGACGGCGAAGTTCACCCCTTCACCATCAAACGTTGCGCCAAGCGGGTGCGGCTGCCCGGCGGTTAACTGGTACCTATTGTTCACATCTCACCTACCCGAGCAGCTTGGCATAAAGCGCAGCATAGGCTGCGGCCGACGGGCCCCAACCAACGGGATGGTTCATGGCATTGCGTTGCATCTTTGACCAGACCTTTGGGGTCTCATAAAGATCGCAGAGTTTCGTAAAGGCATTCGAAAGCGCCGCTGACGTGATTGGGTGGAATTGGATGCCCGTAGCCACGCCACGTGCCATCGTCGCGGTCGTCGCAGGGATGACCGTGTCGACCAACCCGCCGGTCAGTGCCACCAAGGGCAGCGTGCCATAGCGCAATCCATAAAGTTGGGTCAGACCGCAAGGCTCGAACCGAGATGGCACAAGGATTGCGTCGCCCCCCGCGATCAAGCGATGGGAGAGCGGTTCGTCATAGCCGATTTTGACCCCGACGTGGGGCGTATCGAGCGACTTGAGCGCCCATTCGATCCCCGGATCACCAGATCCCAGAAGCGCCAGCTGTCCGCCCCGGTCCAGCAAAGAGGGGAGGGCATCCAGCAATAGGTCGAAGCCCTTTTGCTCGGTCAGGCGAGACACAACCACACAAAGCGGGCCATCCGCCTCCGGCAGGTCAAACTCGGCCCGCAAGGCCTTTTTATTGGCCGCTTTGGCTTTAGGCGTGGAGTAGTTGGTGATCAGAGGATCATCTTCGGGCGACCACACATCAGTATCGATGCCATTGAGTATGCCTGACAGATCGGAACGCCGGTTGCGGAGCACGCCATCAAGGCCCATGCCAAACTCGGGCGTCATCAACTCGTCCGCATAGGTCGGCGAGACCGTGGTCAAGTGATCGGCCGTCACAAGCCCGGCCTTGAACGTCGAAACCTGCCCCCAGTACTCGGCCACGTCAGCCGTCAGATCCTCAGGGGCAATCCCGAGCGAACCTGCGCTGTAAAGCGGCGTAAGTCCTTGAAACGCCACGTTATGGATCGTCAGGATCGTAGGAACGCCAATTTTTTCGCGCTTGATATAGTAGGGCGCCAGCGCCGCCTGCCAGTCATGGGCATGGACGACATCGGGTTTCCATGCGCCGAGCTTGCCAGCAGCGATGTCGGCGGCCACACGACCCAGCGCCGCAAAGCGCTCAGCGTTGTCGGGCCAGTCGATGCCGTTCTCGTTCATGTAAAGGCTGCCGGGGCGATCATAGAGATGCGGTGCATCGAGGGCGTAGATCTCCACCCCCTTGTGCTGGCCGTAGACCAATGTCGCGGTACCGCCAAAAAGGTCGTCGATCTGCGCTTCGGTCTTTGCCTTTTTCAGCCCCGACATCACTGCGGGATATCCCGGCAGCAATGTACGGACGTCGATCTTTTCTTCTGCCAATGCCGCCGGCAATGCGCCGACCACATCGGCCAGCCCTCCGGTTTTCACCAAGGGCGCGCATTCCGAGGCGACAGACAGAACTTTTATCACTGAGCGGCCTCCCATTTGTCGACCATGGGTTGCGTGATCAACGTCGTGCCCTTTTCGGATACCCGGAAGAACTGTGCGTCTTCTTTGGAATCCTCGCCCACGACAAGTCCATTGGGAATCGTCACGCGGCTATCCACAACGCATTTGCGCAAGCGCGCATTCCGGTGAACCACGACGTCCGGCAAGACGATGCTGTGATCCAGAACCGCGTAAGAATTCGTGTGCACGTTCGTGAACAGAAGCGAATTGCGCACCTCGGTCCCGGAGATGATGCACCCCCCCGAAACCATGGAAGAAATCGCAACGCCGCGACGGTCTTTTTCGTCATGGATGAATTTGGCGGGCGGCACGCTTTCCGAATAGGTCCAGATCGGCCAGTCCTGATCCCAAAGGTCCAGTTCGGGTGTGAAGTTCGTGAGGTCGATGTTGGCCTGCCAGAAGGCATCAATGGTCCCCACATCGCGCCAATAGCTTTCAGCGCCTTCGGCGCGGACACAGCTGTCGTCGAACTTGTGAGCCACGGCCTTGCCGTTCTTTACGATGTCCGGGATCAGGTCGTGGCCAAAATCATGGCTCGAGCTTTCGTCATCGCGGTCCGCAAGAAGAAGCTCGCGCAGGAATTTCCAGTTGAAAACATAGATCCCCATCGACGCCAGGGCCTTGGACGGATCTTCCGGCGTGCCCGGCGGATCGGCGGGTTTTTCCAGGAACGACGTGATCTGGTACTTTTCATCAACGGCCATTACGCCAAAGGCTGTCGCCTCTTCGCGCGGCACGGTCAGACAGCCAACGGTGACGTCAGCGCCCTGTTCGACATGCTGGCGCAGCATGAGTTCGTAATCCATCTTGTAGATGTGATCGCCGGCCAGAATGACGATGTACTCGATCCCATAACTGTCGATGATGTCGATGTTTTGGGTGACAGCGTCGGCGGTGCCGCGATACCAGGCCTCTTCATTCATGCGCTGCGACGCGGGCAGAATATCGAGGTATTCATTCCGCTCGGCGCGAAAAAAGTTCCAGCCGCGCTGGCAGTGGCGGATCAAAGAGTGCGCCTTGTATTGGGTTGCAAGCGCCATGCGGCGAATGCCGGAGTTAAGCGCGTTGGACAGCGCGAAATCCACAATACGGGTTTTACCCCCAAAGAACACCGCCGGCTTCACCCGGCGATCCGTCAGCTCTTTGAGCCGCGAACCGCGCCCCCCGGCCAAAACGAATGCCATGGATCTTTGTGCAAGCCTGTTGGTGTCGGTCATGTAGTCCTCCTTCAGCTTCGATGACGGAATATTAAGGTCGCAAGAGGGGGAACGGTTATCTCGATGGACTGTTCCATCCCGTCATACTCTCCGGCCCTTGCGTCCACGGCTCCGTCATTGCCGCGGTTCGAGCCGCCATAGAGGGCAGCATCGGTATTCATGACTTCATCCCAAATGCCCGCCGCTGGCACACCAATGCGCCAGCGCCGTTCGATGGGTGTGAAATTGCAGACCACGACGGCGGGCGCATCGCCGGGATCGCCAAAGCGTGCAAACGCAGTCAGGGACTGATCCGGGTCGTTTGCGATCCAGCCGAAGCCGGAGCCGTCACAGTCACGGCGGTGGAGCGCTGGCGTGTCGCGGTAAAGGTGGTTGAGATCGCGCACCAGCGACTGCACACCGCGATGCTTGTCCCCAAGGTTGGCGTCCCAATCCAGGGCCGTGTCGTGGTTCCATTCGCTCCATTGCGCGAACTCGCAGCCCATGAAGAGAAGCTTTTTGCCCGGATGACCCCACATAAACCCGTAATAGGCGCGCAGGTTGGCAAATTTCTCCCACTCATTGCCTGGCATCTTGGAGATCATGGATCCCTTGCCGTGCACAACCTCGTCATGGCTGATCGGCAGAATGAAGTTCTCCGAGAACGAGTAATCGATCGGGAACGTCATCAGGTGATGATCGTATTTGCGATGGATCGGGTCTTTTTCGATGTAACGAAGCGTGTCGTTCATCCACCCCATGTTCCACTTGTAGCCAAACCCAAGCCCGCCAGCATCGACAGGCGAAGAAACGCCGGGAAAGGCGGTGGATTCTTCGGCCACGGTCATGATGCCGTCATTTTCGGCATAGGCCAGCGTGTTCATTTCCTTGAGGAAATCGATCGCCTCGTAGTTTTCGCGACCGCCATCCTTGTTCGGGATCCATGCGTCGTGCGCACGTGAATAATCGCGATAAAGCATCGAGGCCACCGCATCCACGCGCAGCCCGTCGATATGGTATTCCTTGAACCAGTAAAGCGCATTGGCGGTAAGGTAGTTCTTCACCTCGCGCCGCCCGAAGTTGTAGATCAGCGTGTTCCAGTCCTGATGGAACCCCTCGCGCGGGTCGGCGTGTTCATAAAGATGCGTGCCGTCGAAGGTGGCCAATCCATGGGCGTCGGATGGGAAATGCGCAGGCACCCAGTCCATAATGACACCAAGCCCTGCTTTGTGAGCGGCTTCGACCAGATCGCGGAACTCGTGCGGCGGGCCGAAACGAATTGTGGGCGCGTACATGCCAAGCGGCTGGTACCCCCAAGAGCCATCGAAGGGGAACTCGGTGATCGGCAGGAATTCAAGATGGGTGAACCCCATCCATGTGGCGTAGTCGACCAGCTCGGTCGCCAGTTCCTTGTAACTTAGGCGGCGACCGTCGGGTGTATAGCGCCACGAACCTAGATGGACTTCATAGACGGAAATTGGTTTGTCGCGGGCTTGCAGGTCGCCACGCTTGGCCATCCAGTCACCGTCATCCCAACCGTAGCCGGTGATGTCGCGGACAACGGATGAGGTTTCAGGCGGATGCTGCGCCCCAAAGCCCACGGGGTCGGCCTTTTCAAAAGGCCTGCCGTTTTGTGGCGCGATTTCATATTTGTAAAGCGCGCCGTCCCCAAGACCGGGAATAAAGATTTCCCACGCGCCCGTGTTTCCGGCGCGACGCATCGGGTGGCGGCGCCCATCCCAGACATTGAAATCGCCCACGACTGAAACGCGCGCGGCATTGGGGGCCCAGACGGCGAAATGCGTGCCAGTGACCCCGTCGATTTCGCGTATATGCGCTCCAAGCGCATGCCAGAGGCCCCGGTGCGTGCCTTCGCCGATCAGGTATTGATCCATGTCCGAAAGAACGGGACCGAAGCGATAGGGATCATCGAAACTATGGGTGGTCCCGTCATCCCATGTTGCCGTCAAACGATGGGGATACTTCGAATTGGGCACCTCGCCTGCGAAAACCGGGCCCTCAAGACGTGGCAGTTCGACCGTCTTTTTCCCAAAGCTCGCAGAAAGGCTGGTCGCGCCGGGCACCAACGCGACGACCCATGCCGTCTTGCCGGTCTTGTGCAGGCCAAGCACGTCAAACGGGCGATCATGGCGCGCGTCCAAAAGCGCGGTCAGATCGTGCTCTGCCATGTGTGGGGGCAGGGCGGGAGCGGTCTTCTTTACTTTGCTCATGCCGTGATGCGACCCACGACAAAGCCATTGGCGCCGAGCGACACGGTTGCGCCAGACGCATCCGCGGCTTGGGTGAGCAGTGGATCAATGCCCGATGGCAGATCCACGGATACCGGTTCCGGCGACAGATTGTAGACGCACATGATCCCCTCTCCTCGGGTAAACCCTAGCACAGGATCAGGAAGATCAAGAAATTCGATCCCGCCGCTGCGCAATTCAGACGTCTCATGGCGCAGCTTGAGCATCGAGCGATAGAACGCCAGCACGCTGTCTTCGCCTTGCGTCGACACGGCGCGGGCACGTTGCGGATCCTTCACCGGAAGCCATGTCTTGTTGGCCTCCGAAAAGCCGCCGTTGGGTGCGGCATCGTCCCAGACCATAGGCGTGCGGCACCCATCGCGCCCCAGTTTTTCGGGCCAGAAGTTGATACCCTCGGGATCTGTCAGCTCATCAAAGGTCAGGATCGTATCAACCTGCCCAAGCTCTTCACCCTGGTAGATACAGATCGACCCCTCAAATGCCAGCAACAACGCTGCCGCCTGTTTGGCCAGAGCGTCCTGATCCTTGGCATGGTCCATCCAACGACCCACATGGCGGCTCACGTCATGGTTGGAAAATGCCCAGCAGGGCCAGCCGTCCGGCGCGTTCTTCCAGAAATTCTCAATCCGGCTACGGAAATGCTTGGGTGAGAAGTCCGGGCCAAGAAACTCAAAGCTATAGGCCATGTGCAGCCGGTCGGTGCCGGCCGTGTATTCCGCCATCAGTTCGATCGAGCGATGACTGTCGCCAACTTCGCCAACCATCGTTCGGTCGTCATACTCATCCAGCAGCGCGCGCAGACGCTCAAGGAACGTCACGTTCTCCGGCTGGTTCTTTGAGAACATCGTATACTGCATCTCAAAGGGTCGGTTCGCGGTGTCGGCCCATGGTTCTGGGTTGGCTGGGTTATCGCGCAGCTTTTTGTCGTGAACATAAAAGTTCACGGTATCCAGACGGAATCCGTCCACGCCCTTGTCGAGCCAGAACCGCACGCAGTTCAGCAGGTAATCCTGCACATCCGGGTTGTGGAAGTTCCAGTCCGGCTGCTCTTTGAGGAAATTGTGCATGTAGTACTGACGACGTGTCGAATGCCACGTCCAAGCCGGTCCTCCAAAGATCGAAAGCCAATTGTTGGGCGGCGAACCGTCAGGCTTCGGATCCGCCCAGATGAACCAATCCGCTTTGTCATTGTCGCGGCTTGTCAGGCTTTCGACAAAGAACGGATGTTCGTTCGAGCAATGGCTCAGCACCTGGTCGATGATGACTTTGAGGCCGAGGGCGTGCGCCTTTTCAAGCATCTCATCGAAATCGGCCATTGTTCCGAAGGTCGGGTCGATGTCGAGGTAGTCGGACACGTCATACCCCATGTCCGCCATCGGCGATGGGAACACCGGGCTGAACCAGATTGCGTCCACACCGAGCGAGGCGACGTGATCCAACCGCTCCGTGATCCCTTTGAGATCACCGATGCCGTCACCGCTCGCGTCCATGAAAGAGCGCGGATAGATCTGATACGTGACGGACCCTCGCCACCAATCACTTGTCTTCGTCATACTTATCCCTCGTTCAGCAAACGCGACGTTAGCCCTAACAGCGCAAGAATACAAAGAGCCCCGCGAAAGCCCGCCGGATAGCGTATCGCCCAAGAAATTGCACCCCGTGGGTCGACAAAAACGCACCGCGTCAGATCGCCCCAGATTTTGAGAAATGCTGGCTAGGACTTGCGAAAGTATTTCCTGACTACTATTGTCGGAAATGATGATTAGAGTCCGTACCACATCAAAGACGTCCGACATGATCCAACCGATTGAAGCCCAATACGCCCCTGCCGCCCGGGCCCCTGATTATGTCGCATCGCCCAAACCGGATGCATGGTGCTCGTCGTTCGTGAATCATATTCGGCTCAAAGCGCTACAGTGCCGTTCGGCTGCGCGGGCCGATCTTTTCCGGGCATGCGCTGTTCTCTCGTCGCGGCCGGAAACCGCACGGGATGCGTATGCCGAAGCGTTGGTACGATGCCTTTTTGAAGCAACGGGCCGACTGGCGATCCTGCACCGTCCGGGGGCACTGGAATTCTCGTTTGATGAGGCGTGGCTCATGCGCCTTGCCATCGCTGCGAAAAGCGGGGACGACGACAGCTTTGGTTTCCTTATCCGCTCGCGGGTCCGCTCCTACGCCCAGCGCAACATGTCCTTCCTCTTACGATCACTTGTTGCCCGGCTCGACTAACTTAGAATAATTCTAAAAATGGGTTGCGAAGTGGCTAAGCCGCATTATTCTCTTAGTGGCTAGCCAGCACCGTCGCCAGTGACGCGCCACGATTTGAAAGGGAAATGACCATGACACAAACTGCAGCTGCCCTGACAACCGATGCCCGCGCAGCCATTGTCGAGGCGTTGAATCAATCCGTTGCCGAGACGGCAGTGACGACAATGCTGGCGCAGAATTTTCACTGGAACGTAACCGGCATGGCGTTCGGCCCGCTTCATGCGTTGTTCCAGGAAATCTATGAAGACCATTTCGTTGCGCAAGACGATCTTGCCGAACGGATCAAGGCCCTAGACGGCCATGCCGAGGGGACGTTGGCGGGGATGATCGCGCGTTCCAAGGTGTCCGAACACGAGGGTGACGCCAAGGATACCGAGATGGTCGCCGCGTTGATGACAGCGCAAGAGACCTTGGCGTCCACGTTGGCGGGATGCGGGGAACTGGCGGCGGACGCAGGCGACACGCTGACAGAGGATCTGTGTATCGCTCGGGGCCAGACGCACGAGAAATTCGCTTGGATGCTTCGTTCGCATCTGCGCTGAGCTATGTCTCAGCTTGAAGAAAGAGCCGCCCGCCCGGGCGGCTTTTTTTATGCCGCTCTTGCCAGTTTTGCTGCAGCCTTCGCCCCTTTTTTGAGGCATTTGCGCATGTAGGCCGGGGCCCAATGGGCGTACTTGCCCATCACGCGCTGCTGGGCGATCAGCATTTCTACAAAGCCCGCGCGATGCTTGTCCTTCTTGAGAGACTTAAGGAGCTTTTTCTGCTGCTTCGTCATCGAGCATCCGATGCAATGACCATTCCGTTTGAACTTGCAGACATCGATGCAGGGGCTGGGCGTTTTGCTCATTGTCACGGGCTCTATTTGGTCAGGATCAGTTTGCCGGTACGCGTGATCCGTGTCTGACGTCAGCACCAATGGGACAGTTCAGGGTGATTTGATAAGAGAGGGTT
>CAZWZG010000008.1:30605-38223 GCA_964638245.1 uncultured Rhodobacterales bacterium | reverse complement strand
CCTTGGGCCCACACCGGCGCAAGTTGGGGCAGGCGCATGGTGGCGAGCGTCAGCAAAGCTGTGAGGATCGCGAAGCCAGCCACGGAGAGCGTTAAGACGTTGAGCGCGCCCGAGACCGCGAATGTCCTTTCGAAAATGCTGAGCGAAAGGGCTTTGAGCGCGGCCTGATCGACCATCTGGTCGGGGTTCAGGCCAAAATCGTCTTCGAGCGCGTTTCGCACCGCTTCGGCATCTGATTGCGCGACCCGAATACCGAAATTGAGTCGCGGTGCATTGGGAAACTCGGCGATGAAGCGATCGACAGAGATCAAAGCCTGCGCGGTCGGGTTGCCGTAATCGCTATAGACGCCCGCGATCGTGTATGTGCTCTGCCCCAGCCGCAGGTCGTCGCCCGGCCAAAGGTCGGCGGCCCGTGCGGTTTGCTCGTTCAAAAGAGCGCCATCGCCGGACGCAACGCGATCCCAGACATCGGGCAGGGCGGCGATCATGGGCCAGTTGTCGCGGTAGGTCGCGTGATCGGCCACGGAATAAACCTCTCCCGGGCGTCCGGCGATATCAAACGGCGCATCCCAGATGGGCAAAACCGCGTCGCTGCGCGTTTCAAGGAAGGCCAAAAGCGCATCGGCTTGTTGTGCGTCGTCCGCACGAACGTAGATTTCTGAGGCCAGGCGCTGATCCAGCCATCCCGTGAAGGTCAAACGAAAGGATGACACCATGGTTCCAACGCCGATGTTGGTCGCCAGCGCCAAAAGGAGCGCCATCAGGGCCAATGACAGACCGCGCAGCTGCTGGCGCGTATCCGCCCAAAACCATTCTGCAAGCGGCGCACGGGCAAAGGATTGAGCGGCGCTGAGGATCCGCTCGAGCAGGAATGGCAGCAAGAGTGCCGCGCCTAGAAGAAGAGCGCCAAGCATGACAAAACCGGCAATCAGTCCAGAGCCAAGAACCATCGTGACAAGCGAGATGGCGAGAAACCCGAGCGCTCCCACCGCCATCTGTCTGCTGCCGCTGACCGCCCGCATGGACCATGCGCGGGGACGCGCGGGGGCAAGGATTGGCAGGCGCGCCAGCGTCACCAAAGCTGCCGTTGCCGCCACCGCCGTGCCGATCCCCGTCATGGCCAAGCCACCGAGCCACCATGTCGGGCGAAGCGTGAGGCTGCCCTCAACGGTCGCCCCATAGAGTCCACGCAACGTCGCTGCCACATCCGGAAGCAGGACAGCCGCAATAGCGTAACCAAGTGCAATCCCAAGGAGGCCGGCGACCAGGGCAAAGAGCGTGAGTTCGATCACCAATGCCAACACCAAGGTCCGCATCGCCACCCCGTGGGAGCGCATCGTGCGCACGGCGGCACGCCGCTGCTCAAACGCAAGGCCAACCGCGCCGTTCACGATGAAAAGGCCAACCGCAAAGGACAAAAGACCAAAAGCCGTCAGGTTCAGATGAAAGCTGTCGGTCAGACCGGCCAGATCTTCGCCTGATGCTTGGGGTTCGATCAAAAGTCCGGGCGCGATCGCGCTCAAACCTTCCAGATCACGGGGGCTTCGGGGGTCAATAACCAGTCGGTCGAACCCGTCTTCGCGCTCCAGAAGAGCGAGGGCGACGCTGATGTCGGCAAAGGCTATGCCCGGTGGCGCGGTGTCGGTGACCTGAATGGTCGGCAAGTCATCCGACGTTAGTCGCGCCGCCGTCTCTGCGCTGGTGAACAGGGCTCCAGGACCCGCAAAAAGTTCGTCGGGTTCGGAAATCATGGCTCCCGAGACTGCTGTTCCAGCCGGCGACGTCAAAACGTCAATTCCGATCAGCCGGACGCGGCCACCGTCACCGGCAATCCATCCATCCACAATAGGACTGACCAGCCAACCCGCGCGGCGCAGCGCTACGTAGGTTTGCGTTGAGATGGGGCCGCTCGGATCTACTAGGGCATCGAGGTTGTCCCCACCGATGGCTTCAGCGGCACGGTCATAGCTTTGACGCGCTTCGGCATTGATGGCCTGCACACCGGACCAAAGCGCTGTGGCCAAGGCTAGGCCAAGTATCAGCGTCGCCGCTTGGCCGGGTCGTCTTCGCCAATGGGACAGAAGTGTTTGAAGACAGGTCAGGATCACTGCGCGAACGTCCCTTGGCGCAGAGTCAATCGTCTGTCGGCCTGTTCGGCCAAACGCGCGGAGTGCGTCACGAGCAGAAGTGCGGTCTGGCGCTCTTTCACGAGATCGAACATCTCCTTGATCACGGCATCGCCCGTCGCCTCATCAAGGTTTCCGGTCGGTTCATCGGCAAGCAGAAGGCGCGGGCGTGCCGAGATGGCTCGGGCAATGGCCACCCTTTGCTGCTGGCCCCCCGAAAGCTCTTCTGGGTATTTCGAAAGATGCTCGGTCAGGCCCAACCGATCCGCAAGCGAGCGCGCATCGGGCGCATCATACACTCCGGCAAGGCGAGCCTGAAATGCGATGTTGGCGGACACCGTGAGGGACGGGACCAGATTGAACTGCTGAAAGATGACCGAAATCACCGTTCGGCGAAGCTCTGATGCCGTCTGGTCATTAGGGGCGGTCATGTCCTTGCCATCGATGAGGATCTGTCCGCCATCCGCAGGCTCAAGCCCCGCAATCACATGCAACAAGGTCGACTTTCCCGACCCGCTTTCGCCCGTGATCGCGACCGTTTCCCCCGCTTCAAGGCGAAGATCGACCCCATCGAGCACGCGAACGTCGCCCTCGGCAGATGGATAGGTCTTTATAAGGTTCTGGACGTCGACAAGCATAGGCGTTCCCGGTGGTTCGGGAGGCAACCTAAGCCTTTATCCGCCAAGAGAAAGTGCGGTCAGTCGACGCTGAGTCCGCTGGGCACGCTTTCGGGGCGTCCCATCGGCAAGGCTTCAGCCGTTTTCCCGGTCAACGCGTTCAGAAACGCCACTAGGTCGTCGACCTCCGCGTCGCTCAGCGCAACCGGCGTGATATCGACTTTGGCGCGCAATCGCTCCATTTCGCGGCGGTCAGATTGAATGATGAAATCGACCTTGGTCAGCCATGGAATGTCCGGCAGTTGCGCCATATCGCGGGTCCATGAGGCATTGGCGGCAACCGGATCAAGGTGGTGTTTCACCATCGATTCCAAGGTTGGGTAAGCGCCGTTGTGTCCATAAGGCGCGGTCAACGCGATGTTGCGAAGCATGGGCGTGCGAAAGCGGTAGGCGTCCTCCAGAATATCGCTTTCCCCAATCCGGCCCACATCGCGCGGGATGGGATCAAAACGACGCGTGCGGCCTGGGCCAAAGGCGGGCAGGGCCAGCGCATGAAACGACTGATCGGTGAACAACGGCCCGCTGTGGCAGGCGGCACAATTGCCTTCGCCAAAAAAGACGTCCATCCCGCGTTTCGCGGCGGGATCCAGCGCCGTTGTGTCCCCGGCCAGATAGGCATCGAACGGGCTATCAAAACTCTTCCACTCCGTGCCGATGAAGGATGCGATGGCGTTGGCGACCTCGACCATCGTGACGTCTTCAGGCGCGTCGATGTGGTCGAAGGCGGCCACGAACATGTCACCGTATTCCGGGATCGCGCGCACGCGTTTGGCAATGATCGGCCAACCCGCGTCGATCCGATCATTCACGGCGCCCGAAATTTCGTTTTCTTCCGGCTGGCCCGCCATTTCGGCTGCTGACGTCACGGGGAACATGGCCTGGGCCGCGAGTAGGCTGTTCAGCCCTTCAGGCAGCCATTCTTCGGCAGGCGAGTTGAACCCGTTGCCAAACAGGTCGGACACCGAAAGGCGGCCGTCATGGAACATGACCGTCAAGTCCTTTGCCCCGAGGTTCCAAAGGGCAGGCGCATTGCGTGGAATGCGTTTGACGACCTGATCCTCGCCCGTGCCAGGGGTCCGCTCTCGTCCAAGCCCGACGCCGCCTTCGCCGATCCCAAGGGACAGGCCGTCCGTTCCGCCCAGATCAGGGTTGTGGCACGTCCCGCAGGAGATATTGCGGTTCCCGCTCAGAATTTTGTCATAGAAAAGAAGCTGTCCGATCTTGGCCTTTTGCGCGTCAAAGGCGATAAAATCATTATCGGTCAATGGACGCGGCAATTCGGCCGCCGCTGGCAGCGCCAGCCCCACAGCAAGGAGACCCCCATGCGCAAACTTGCGGCAGTACTTTGCCTGATCGCGGCACCCGCGTGGGCCGAAATCGAAGAAGCACGCGACCTGATGGAGGCCGGCCGCTTTGAAGAAGCGATGGAAGCTTTCTGGCCAGCGGCGCGTGCGGGCAATGCCGACGCCGAGGAGTTTATCGGTGTCATGTACGCTCTTGGTCTGGGCGTTGAGCAGGATCATATCAGAGCCTTCGAATGGTATCTGCGCAGTGCCATGAAAGGGCATCCGGGCGCGCAATCTGGTGTTGGATGGTACTATGAGCTTGGCCTTGGCATGCCCGCGCCCGACCTTGTGCGCGCCTATATGTGGTACGTGCTCAGCACCATTGGCGGCGACCCTGACGCTGCGATCAGTCAGGAAGAAGTGATCAAGAAGATGACGCCGGAGCAGATCGAAAAAGCGCATGAACTGGTCGATGACTACAAGGTTTGGATGTATCCGTTCAGATAACCTACCGGCTGTTCGATCCCGCGCAAGCCTTCCCCGCCAACAAAGAGAAAATCGCCAAAGTCGTGAAACGATCCACGGCGATTTGACAGTTTGTAGCGGTGGTTTTCGCTAGGCTGGCACAGCGTCTGCCAGAGGTTTGGCATAGCGCTTTGGTTGGCCGGTCGCAGGGTCGATGATCGGTTCCGGCGAATACTGGGCAATGAAGGCGCGCCGCGGGTTTGGCGTGGTGTTGGCCCCGGATCGGTGGAGCGTCAGGCTGGAGAAAACCACGATCGTCCCGGCCTTGCACGTCATCGGAATGCCCGGTTCGTCCCCGAAATAGCCGTTCAGTTCATTGGTGTCGTCCTGCCATTCATGGGGATCGATGCCCGGCTTGGCCTCGATATCGCGCGGGATAAGATAGACGCAGCCATTGTCCTCGGTCGCATCGTCAAGCGCCATCCAGACCGTGAGGTAGGGTTGGTGATCAAAGCCCACGTAGGCGCTGTCCTGATGCCAGGCAAAGCTGGCGCCTTTGCCAGCGCCCTTCACCACGAATTGTTCGTTGAAAAGAAAGGCGTCCTGACCAAGCAGGCTGCGCGTCATCTCGGCGATTTGGGGACCGGTGATGAAGCGTTCCAACGCGGGGAATTCTTCGTGGCGATGGGCAAGGAACCGACGCGCCGCGCCCAATCCGATTTTGTGGCGATCCTTGCCGCCATCATCGATCGGTTCGTCCAGAAGCGTGTCGCACGTCGTGCGCAACGTGGCCAGATCTTCGGATGAAATGGCGTCTGGAAAGACGCGGTAGCCTTGGCGGGCAAATTCGTGATCGATCATGACGGTTCTCCTTTTTCATTGCACTAGCATGTCGCTTGGCCCAACATCTTTGCCGATGGACATCAAAAACATTGCAGAACCTGTCAAAAGAGATCGCCACCCCCTTGTAGCAGACGCACCCGGTGCTGCGCTTTGGCGTCGCTCATGGCGCCGCCGCTACGGGTCCGGGGCGGAAGCGCATTCCGAACTTGTGGTGCTATTGGGGCTGTCCGGTCAGGCGGAGTATCTGCTGGACGGAACGGTGCACCGGCTAGAAGCGGGAACGCTTCTTTGGGCCTTTGCGGGACAGGCGCATGTCCTTTTGTCCGACGACGATGCGTTCGACATGTGGGTTCTATTGGTGTCGGACGCGGTTCTTCCCGGTGATGAGGTGGGGTTGCCGCCCTTGGCTGGCGCGTCCGTTCCGCCCCGAGCGTTGAATCGAGACACGGTCGTCGAGCTTTGCGGGATCGCGGACGCAACCGTTGGGCAACCGCCCGCAGCGCTGGCGGCAGGTGTCAAATGGTGGCTGATCCGGGCGTGGGCACACTGGCAGACTGCCGAGAAGGGGGCATCGCGACAGGTGCATCCGGCGGTCGGCAAGGCGGCGGAACTATTGCGAGCCAAACCGAGCCTTGCGACGAGCGAGATCGCCCATGAAGTGGGCTTGTCGCCGGGTCGTCTAACGCGGCTGTTTCACTTGCAGACGGGTCAACGCCTGACGGATTTTAGGATCGATCAGAAGCTCGGGATGGTCGAAGCCGCGATGCAGGCTGGCGAGCGCAACCTTCTGAACGCCGCGCTTGATGCAGGGTTCGGCAGCTACTCTCAGTTCTACAGGGCCTTTCACGCGCGAACGGGCCTGTCGCCGCGTTCGGCGTTCAAGAACAACTAGGGGCGCCGAAGCGCCCCCAATCGCATTCATTTCGCATCGAGACTTACTGAAGGTCGCCCATCAGTTCGCCATTGATCTGGGCTTCAGCGGCAGCAACCGTTTCGACCAGTGCATTGAAGACGTCTTCACCGCCATCGACGTTGGCCTTGAACCAGTCATAAACCGGAGCCGAAGCTTCGGCGAAAGCAGCTTTCTCTTCCGGGGTGGGGACGTAGATGTCGCCGCCGCCAGCGAGGAAGTCCTGATAGGCCTGGATCGACTTACGCTTTGGCGAAGCGAAGGTTGCTTGCTGAAGCTGGTAGAAGCCGTCAGCCACAACGCGCTGAAGATCAGCAGGCATCGACATCAGCTTTTCGTTGTTCATCAACCAAAGAGCGCCCATGTAGGCGTGACCGTCCAGCGTGATGTACTGAAGACCGGCTTCAGGGAACTTCATGCCCATGATGTCGGTGATCCCGTTCTTGGACCCTTCCACAACGCCTGTCTGAAGCGAAGTGAACAGTTCAGGCCATGGGATCGGTGTCGGCGCGCCGCCAAGCGCTTTGACAAGCTCCTGCGGGATGTCGGCCACAACAGTCCGGATCTTGAGACCTTCCATATCCGATGGGTTCGTCACGCGGCCTTGCGTGTTGGCAAAGTTGCGCCAGCCGCCGGTATTGCCGATCGTCATCAGGCGGATCGTGTCGCCGCTGTCAGCGAGGATCTTTTCCTGAAGCGTGTTGATGAACGGCGTGCCGTTCTGAAGCGCGGCTTCAGCGATACGGTCGTCCGACATCAGGTAGGGCAGATCGAAAACCTGCACGTAAGGGAAGAATCCCGCGAAACCGCCCGAGGTCGACACAGCGATATCGATGTTGCCGTCCGAGACGCCCTGCGCACATTCCGTGCCGTTCGAGCAAAGCTGCGTGCCCATGAAGATTTCGACCTGAATACGGCCGTTCGACGCCAGTTCGACGTGGTTCTTGAAGACGATCAGACCATCATAGTCCTCGTCGTTTTCGTTGGAGTTCGCAGTCGCGCGAAGCGTGAACTCTGCATGGCCAGCGGCCATCGCGGCCAGCGGTGCGCTGACCAGCATTGTCGCGGCGAGAAGCGACTTGGTGAGGTTTTTCAACATTGTTTAACTCTCCCTGATGTTGAAGCTTGATTGAGTTTAGAACCCGCGCGCCGGGTTGATACAGACCGAGAAGCCTGCGTCCGGCGGGCAAGAGATGAAGCCCGTGAGGTATGGAACCGTCATCGAGATTTCGGGGATGAACGTGATCAGGAAGATCACGAGGATTTCGACGGCAAGGAAGGGCAGGATCGCTTTTGACAGCGTCTCGACCC
>CAZWZG010000008.1:28894-30505 GCA_964638245.1 uncultured Rhodobacterales bacterium | reverse complement strand
GTCAGTTCGACGTCAGCCGTGCCGTCCGTTCCGAATTCCCAGCCAAAGCTGTTTGTCAGAAGAAGGCAAAGAAGGCCGCCAAGGTTCAGACGCAGCAGAACGAAAGAGAAGAAGCCCTCGACCGGCTTGATCGTCTGGCCGCGGTTCACGATGCGCTCGGCCTTAGGCAGGTCGTAACGGTTGGCCAGAAGCTTGACCATCAGCATCAAGCCGACACCAACAAGCACGCCCGGCACGATGCCTGCAAGGAACAGCGCGGCAACGCTTTCGCCCATGACATAGGCGTAGATGATCATGATGCCCGAGGGTGGAATGATCGGGCCGATCACGGACGACGCTGCGGTCACAGCCGCCGCAAAGCGACGGGTATAGCCCTGTTTTTCCATCGCCGGGATCAGCATCGAGCCAAGGGCAGATGTATCCGCCACTGCAGAGCCAGATAGACCCGCAAACAGCATCGAAGACAGGATGTTCACGTGTGCCAGACCGCCGCGCAGGTGGCCCATCAGGGCTTGGCTGAATTCGACGAGGCGCGTGGTGATCCCGCCTTTGTTCATCAACTCGCCAGCCAGCATGAAGAACGGAATGGCCATCAGCGGGAAGCTGTCCATGCCGTTATAGACGTTGCGATACAGCAGGTTGAACTCTCGGATCGTGTATTGATCGTCAAGGAACAGAAGGATGCCTGGCGCGGCGAGCAGGCCGAAAACGACGGGCAAACCAAGGGCAAGGAACAGAAGGAAGACGGGAAGGAACCAGATCAGCATGTCTCTTACTCCGCCATGATTTCTTCTTCGGCGGGCATGAGGGGCTTAAGCACCTCTCCCTTGCCGATGAGCGTGATGAGGGACCGCAGGACAAGCTCGATGTTGACGATCATCATCAACACGCAGCCCGTTAACAGCGACAGGAATGCCCAGCTCTTGGGAACGCGACACCAGCCTGAATCGCCTGCGGTGCGCGCGCCCACGGCGCTACATCCGTCTTCGATAAAGCCAAGCGGGATGAACAGGGACGCTGTGTTGCCGCGTCCGACAAATCCCGTCACTTCCGCGTAGCCGATCACGATGCCCCAGTAGAGGACCACGGCACTGATCACGAGCAGGAACAGCGACAGGATCGCCGCGATCCGTTCCGGCAACATGCGCACGATCATATCGATGGCGACAAAGCCGCCCCGCCGAAACGCCGTTGGGGCCACAAGCCCAGTCATCCAGAGCATCATGAAGCGGGCCGCTTCATCGGGCCAGGGCAGGGCGTTGTTCAACGCATAACGGAAAAAGACCTGGATAAGGATGGCCACGACCATCAATCCGACGCAGGCGATGCCGATCGCGCGCCCGATCTTGAGGATCTTGTCGTTGAACTGGTGCCAGGGCTCGACAATCCCGTCGGGTACGCCCTTTGTCGCCACAAAGAAGATCGTGCCAAGCACGAAATACGCCACCAGCCCATAGCCGATGTACAGCAAACCGTCTGCCAAGCTCATCGCATGGCCCTCCCTGGGTGACCGGTTTTCCCGGTCTTGTGAAAACACCTTGGGCGGTTAACCCGCCTCTGTAAAGCGTCCGTAATTCCCGGCGGAAAAAAGAAGGGGCGCGCCGGTCCCCA
>CAZWZG010000008.1:0-28794 GCA_964638245.1 uncultured Rhodobacterales bacterium | reverse complement strand
ACGATCTCGTTTTCCTGAAGGAAGGCCAGGTCGCCGTTGGTATATGCGTCAATCGACGTCAGGCTCAACTCGACCTGGTTCGCGACCAAGTCGGTTTCCATCGCAGACTGAAGCAGCGAGAAATCCCAAGGCCGGAAGTTGGATACGCCCACCGCGCGAACCTTTCCGGACTCAACGGCCCGGTCCAACGTCTCACCTGTGGCCCGATGATCCATCAGTGGATCGGGGCGGTGGATGAGAAGCAGGTCGATCACATCCGTGCCGATTTCCTTGCGCGACGTCTCAATGGCGGCTTCGATATATTCGGGCGAGGTATCGTAATACTTCACCGTCTTGTTCGAGAACTTGCCAATCGGTGCCACGATGTCGGTCTTGGTCACGATTTCGATCTTGTCGCGCAAAGCCGGTGCCGCCCGAAGACAATCGCCAAAGATTTGTTCGACAACGTAGGCGCCATAGATGTCGGCCAGATCCATCGTGGTGATGCCCTGTTCCAGACAGGCTTCAACCTTGGCCTGAATATGCGCAGGGCTGGTGTCGTCTTCGTCGACGCGCCACGTGCCATAGACAATTCGCGAAAAACTCAGGTCGCCCTGAACCGTGATGCGCTCCATCAGACGCGCTCTCCTACACCAAGGGGGGTTGCCGGGGTGCTACTGGGGACGCGCCCATAAGCCTCTGGCAAAGAACATGTTTTGAGGTTCGGTAGCACCCGCTGACCGAATGAGATGCACTCGTCGATATGCGGGTAGCCCGAGAAGATGAAGGCGCGAATGCCCATCTTCTGGTACTCTTCGATCTGGGTCATGACCTGATCGGTTGACCCAACCAGCGCTGCACCACAGCCCGACCGCGCCCGGCCGACACCCGTCCACAGGTGGGGCTCGACGTAGCCGTACTTGTCGGCCAGCTCGCGTGCTTTTGCCTGGTGGCTTACGCCAAGGGACGCGCTGTCATGCGCCCGGTCCCGGATCAACGTGCCGTATTCGTCGTCGAGCTTGGACACGAGGTGCTCGGCGTATTCCTTGGCCTCTGCTTCCGTGTCGCGCACGATCATGTGGACGCGAAGTCCATAGTCGAGTGTGCGATCATACTTCTGAGCCACGGCATGAACATCCTTCATGCGCTGCGCGAGGTTTTCCTTGGGCTCGGGCCACATGAGGTACACGTCGCAATGCTGACCACACAGGTCGAGCGCGGCAGGGGAATACCCCCCGAAATACATCAGTGGCCCGCCGTTCTGCTGATACGTTTTTGCGGGCGTCGTTGTTACGCCTTCAAAATTGTAGACCTCGCCCTGGTAGTTGATCTCGTCCTGCGTCCAAGCTTGGCGCAGGATTTCGACGACTTCGCGCGAGCGCTGATACCGGAACGCGCTTTCCGCCTTCTCGCCGGGGAAGTCGGACGAGATGATGTTGATCGTCAACCGGCCCTCAAGCATGTGATCGAGCGTTGCGATCGTGCGTGCCAGCATGATCGGCTGCATTTCCCCACAACGCACAGCGGCCAGCATGTTGATCTTGGATGTCAGCGGCGCGCATCCGGCAACGAAGGATAGCGTGTCCTGTCCAACCTGATACGACGACGGGCAAAGGATGTTCCGAAAGCCCTGCTTCTCAGCCTCCAGAAGAATGTCGCGGCAGTGGTCCCAGCTTGAGCGGAGCGCTCCATCCGGCACACCAAGATAGGCGTAGTCATCTGAACACAGGGCCGAAAACCAGCTGACCTCGGCTGCGTCCAGATCCGGAGATGTGATGGGAACGACGGTCATGCGAATCTCTTTCTTCGTCGAAATTTCCACTTGCGTAGCACCGTCTTTGATATGCATCAATGGTGTATCAATTTTTTCGAGTCGCATCGGCTCGGGGGGACAATGACCGAAGCCAGCGCCTTGCCGATCTACGTCCAGACGGCGGAAACGCTCATCCGTGACATCGCGGCGGGGCGACTGTTGGATGGTGAGCGGTTGGCGCCCGAGCGTCAGTTGGCCGAAGATCTCGGGATATCGGTCGGAACGCTCCGCAAGGCGCTCGCAGACCTTGAAGACCGCGGTCTGCTGGATCGCGTGCAAGGCTCGGGAAACTACGTGCGCGCCGAAAAGGCGGCGGACGCAGGCATCTATGCAATGTTTCGGCTCGAACGGGTCGAAGGCGGCGGCCTTCCTACGGCGGACATTCTATCGGTTGATCGCCTTGCCAAGCCAGAAGGTGCGCCGGATTTTGGACCCAGCAAAGAAGGCCATCGCATACGGCGACTGCGGCGTCTTTCGGGTCGACCAGCCGCCCTCGAAGAAATCTGGCTCGATGGAAGTTGGGTCGCGGCGATTACGCGCGCTGACTTGCTGGAATCCCTTTACCTTTATTACCGCCAAACGCTTGGCCTTGTGATCACACGGGCAGAGGACCGGATCACGGTCGGCTCGATGCCGGGATGGGCCACCGTCGACGGGTTACCAGCCGCCGGCACGCCTTGCGGGTATATCGAGCGGGTCAGCACATCATCGGACGGCCAGCCCGTCGAATTTTCGCGAACATGGTATGACGCCCAAAGCGTGCGCTATGTCTCGCGCCTGAAATAAGGAAAAGACAGTGAAAATCGTGAACTACGGTGTGATTGGCTGCGGCATGATGGGGCAGGAACACCTGCGCAACATCGAACTGCTGCCAGAGGCGCGTGTGACGGCCATCTACGAGCCCGATGAAATTCAGGCGGCAGCCTCCAAAGCTATTGCGCCCAACGCGCGGCTGGTAGGTTCGGTCTGGGAGCTTCTGGATCGTGACGACATCGATTGCCTTCTTGTGGCATCGCCAAACTATCTTCACGTCGCACAACTTCAGGAAATCGCGGCGCGTAAGCCGCTGCCGCTTCTGATCGAAAAGCCACTGTTTACCGATCCGGCGGATGCTCCGCGCATTGCCGAAATCGTCGCGCAATACCCCGCGCCGATCTGGGTGGCGATGGAATATCGCTACATGCCCCCGGTTCAGACCTTTATCGAACAGGTCGAGGCCGCGACCGGTGGTGTGCAGATGCTCACGATCCGCGAGCATCGTTTTCCGTTCCTTCCAAAGATCGGTGATTGGAACCGCTTCAACCGCTACACCGGCGGGACCCTTGTCGAAAAATGCTGCCATTTCTTCGACTTGATGCGTTTTATCCTGAAATCCGAGCCGGTTCGGATCATGGCCTCGGCGGGTCAGGCCGTGAACCACAAGGACGAGACGTATGGCGGCGAAACGCCCGACATTTGGGACAGCGCTTATGTGATCGTTGATTTCGCCAGTGGCGCACGGGGCATGCTTGAGCTGTGCATGTATGCCGAAGGCTCGCGCTATCAGGAAGAAATCTCGGCTGTTGGTCCGAACGGCAAGATCGAAGCGCTCGTGCCAGGGCCGGGCCGGTTCTGGCCCACGCACCTAGGAGAGCCGCCAATCCCGCAAGTGATCGCCAGCCCGCGCCATCCAAAGGGTCCTCAGGTCGTGGAAATTCCGGTTGATCCGACGATTCTTGCAGCCGGGGACCACAATGGGTCGACTTTCTACCAGCACAAACGGTTCCACGACGTGGTTCTCGGACAAGGCGACGTGGAAGTGTCAATCGACGACGGCGCGCGTGCCGTCGTCATGGGGCTGGCCGCGCAGGCGTCTGCGCGAGAGGGGCGCGTGATCACGCTCGACCCCACGAGCTGGACGTTTCAAAACCAGCCGATGTCGCAAACGACCGAGACGGGGGCGGCCTGATCGCGTCACGCTTCATCGCGTGGCAATCAAGGGGTCCGTGCCATGGCGCGTCCGATCAATGACTACTCCGAAGTCCTGCAACCGGTGGCAACGGCGCGGGGCCTGCCCAACGATCACTACACGTCTCAAGAGGTTTTCGAGGCGGAGCGGGCGGCGCTTTGGTTTTCGACATGGGCCGGCATCGGCGTGGCGGCAGAGATCCCCGAGCCTGGCGATGCCCGCCCCATCGACTATCTCGGCGTGCCGTTGTTCGCTCTACGCGCAAAAGACGGCCATATCCGTGTTTTTCAGAACGTCTGCCGCCATCGCGGAATGATCCTTGTGTCCGAGCCGCGCCGGATCGAAGGAGCAATTCGGTGCCCGTATCATTCCTGGTGCTACAGCCATCAAGGTGATCTTGTCGCCACGCCGCACGTGGGCGGACCGGGCCAAAACACCCATCCTGACCTCAATCAAGAAGAATTGAGTCTTCTGGAGGTCCGCTCTCACATTTGGCGCGATGTCATTTTTGTTAATCTCTCGGGTGACGCACCACCGTTTGTGGACGTTCATGCCGATCTGATTGACCGCTGGGATGAATTCGAAGCGTCGTTGCACCATGGTGGAAAAGAGCTTGGAAAAATACTCCTTGATTGCAAGACGAACTGGAAACTCGCCGTTGAGAACTATTCCGAAAGTTATCATCTGCCGTGGGTTCATCCCGGACTGAACAGTTATTCAAGACTCGAAGATCACTACAACATCGTGGAACCAGGCTACGCGGGTCAGGGCACACATGTTTACCGCCAGATATCTGGTTCGTGCGGTGAGACGTTCCCAGATTTTCCGGGGCTCTCGGAAAAATGGGCCTCGGCCGGTGAGTATATCACTGTCACGCCCAACGTGTTGTTCGGCGTACAGCGAGATCATGCTTTTGCAATCATTCTCGAGCCCCGCGGCCCTACGCGTACGCTCGAGCATATCCATCTCTACTATTCTTTGCCGGAGACACCTGAGGCACTGCGCCGCCAGAATCGCGACCTTTGGGAAACCGTCTTCGTTGAGGACATTGGCGTCGTAGAAGGAATGCAGGCCACTCGAGGCGCGCCCGGCTTTGACGGAGGTTGTTTTTCGCCTGCGATGGATGGTCCCACGCATGCGTTTCACCGCTGGGTCGCTGAGCGGATGACAGACCATGCACGATCTCGCGCTTGAGGAACGGCTACTTGCAGCCCATGCCGCTCGAGATCTCAGGGCGTTAATCAGTCTCTATTCCGAGGCGTCGGAGATGGCTGCTTTAGCCGGAGAAGCCAAACGAGCGGCATTTTTCAGAACTCAGGCGATGGTGTTTGCGCTCGACCTGGGTGATCCTATTGCCGAAGATTACCGAACACAGCTTGCAGCCGAAGGGCGCGCCTGAGAAGGAAACAATGTGCTCACTGAACTAGACGACAAGTTCCTCAAGGTCGCTTACCGCGAGGCGCAGGCAGGCTTTGATGAAGGTGGTTGCCCAATCGGCTCAGTGATTGTGAGAGGCTCAATGTTGATCGCAAAGGGTCGCAATCGTCGCGTGCAAGACGGTGATCCGATTGCCCACGGAGAAATGGACGCCATCCGTCGGGCTGGGCGACAGACGACTTACGGCGATACCACTCTGTATACCACGCTTTCGCCCTGTATGATGTGCTCGGGAACAATCGTGCAGTTCGGCATTCCACGTGTGGTGATTGGCGAGAACAAGACCTTTGGCGGCAACGAAGAGTTCCTGCGTAAGAATGGTGTCGAAGTCGTCATTGCTGAGAATCACGATTGCATTGCCCTGATGGAACGTTTCATTCGCGAAAGACCAGAGCTATGGGCCGAGGACATAGCTGAAGATTCAGGAGGCTCCAGATAGTCAGAAGTCTTCCCAATCGTCGTCGTCGTCCAAAGAAGCGGGCGCGATGGCAAGATTGCCTGAAGCAAAGGGCTGCTTTAGCGGATTCTCTGAAATTACATCCTTTGGATTGGATCGTGTAACATTGCTCACCGGTTTGGGCATAGTTGGCTGATGTCCTCCGCTCAGTCGAAACAATTGCATCGTCTCTGACATCGCTGAGGCTTCATTGTTCAGTGTCTGGCTTGCCGCGGAAGTCTCTTCAAACATGGCTGCGTTTTGCTGGGTCACTTGGTCCAGCTGACTCATGGCATTGTTGATTTCTTCAAGGCCAGTTGACTGTTCCTGTGCCGACGCGGAAATGTTCGAGACAAGTCCAGATATGTTGGTCACCGAAGCAACGATTTCTTCCAGTGCCGAGCCCGTTTTGGCGACAAGTTCAACGCCGCGTTTGACATGTCCGCTGGATCTAGAAATCAGTTCGTTGATCTCGCGGGCTGCATCCGATGATCTTTGTGCCAGTGCGCGTACTTCCGAAGCGACGACCGCAAAGCCGCGACCTGCATCTCCTGCACGCGCTGCTTCAACCCCGGCGTTCAGTGCCAAAAGGTTCGTCTGAAATGCAATATCATCAATCACGCTGATAATTTTGGAAATCTGATCCGATGATTGTTCAATTTCACTCATTGCGGTCACCGCTTCGCGTACGACAGTGCCCGATTGTTCAGCATTCCCACGCGCGCTGGTGACTACATCGTTGGCTTGTCGAGCCCCCTCAGCCGCTGACGCAACTGACGCGGTAAGTTGAGCAACGGCCGCGGCTGTTTGCTCTAGCGTCGATGCTTGGCGTTCAGTTCGACGCGAAAGGTCCTCGGCAGCAGTTGCGATGGTGTCGGCCTCGTTGCGAATGGTCGATGTATTGATGGCAACGCTTCCCATGGCTTCATCGAGCCTTTTGACAGCGGCATTGAAGTCTTTGCGAAGCTGCTCGTAGTCTGCGCTGAAAGTGTCTTCGATGGTGTTGGAAAGGTCACCTTCCGATAGCTTCGACAGAGCTTCACGAAGTGAATCAACGACCTTTCTTTGTGCCGATTCCAGCTTCTCACGAGCGGCGTTCATTGCGTCGATCTTTGCCTCTGCTTCCGTGATGTCGAGCCCCAACAGAACGAAACTTGCCACCTTGCCGTCGCTTGCTTTTATAGGACAAAGGGCAGCATCGAGCATGCGTTCATTGTCCTTGCTGACTGCCAGCCGGAACTTTCCAAATACGACGTTGCCCTGCTCGGCAGTCGCTTTCGCATTTGCTGTGTCCTCACTCGCACCGCTCAAGAATTCTTCGAAAGGCTTGCCGGAAATCTCCGTTTCGCCAAGCTGCGCAGAGTCATGCAAGAGCGTATTTGCGAAAGCTACATTCCAGTCGAGGTCAAACTCGATGCGCACCTGTTGGGATTCCAATGCGCTCAGGATAGCCGTTGTCTTTTGCTGCTCGGTTATATCCGCCCACTCAACGACATAACCTTGAGGCGCCCCGTCATCCCCGGCAATCCTTGAAATCGTAACCGAAAGTACGACGTCCGCTACACGGAATTCTAGGCGCAACGGCCAAGCCGTGTTGGACTCGAGGCTCGATCTGTTGTTCATCGGTGTTTTGTGGAAGCTGTCTATCGACTGACCAATAACTCCGTCGATATCGAACCATGGATAGACCTCCTGCATCTTTTCGATGTTTGCTTCCATGAGGCGACGGTAGGCCGGATTGATGAAAGTGATTTTCATATCCTCGTTGGCCAGCATCATCGCTGCTGAACTTGCCTCAAAGCCCCCGCCCTTGATGATGCCCACCTGCGTCGCTTTTTGCGCATCTCCTAAATGTCGGCGAAGGCTGTCCAAGGCATTCGCAAGACTTCCGACTTCACCACTACGCGACAATTCCGGGATCTCGGTTTCTAGATCGCCTGCTTCAACACGGGCAATCGCGCCGGCAACCGCGGAGACGGGTTTGGAAACCGTCTGTCGCACTGCAAGTCCGGCAAGCGCGAGCATAATGGAAAAGACGATCCCGGACAAAACGAACTGGCCACGAACCTGAGACATGATGGTTTCGGACGTCCATTGCATGGCGACGACGCCAACCAGCGTGCCTTGAGGCCCGAATACTGCTGGTACGGCGACGCTCAAACCATTTGTGGAAACCACCTGTGCGCTTTCGGCGAGCGCCTGTACTGCAAGCGTTTCAAGAGCGCTGTGAGACCCTGGCTCGCCATGTGACGCGATCACGTCGCCGTTCATTCCTATAACGACCGCACTGACGGCCATTCCCTTTGAAGCACTGAACGTGTTTTCGAGTTGAGCAATGACATCTTCGGGTTTGTTGAAACGAATGGCCCCGCCGCTTTGTGCGGCGGTGGCCTCAGTCAGGTTTGACGCGAGGATCTGGGTTCCAATGTCACTGGCCGTCCAAGTCGAACGGATTCCAACAATGGTCAGAACGACTGCAACGATTGCGACAAGGCACATAACCTTGAAGAAAACCGAGCCTATAAAAGACGAGTTTTGGAACGTATTGGTCATCGGATTTTTCCCCAGATCGACGCGGAGTACAGACGATTAAAACAGTGACTCGGCGTTCACGCCGACCGTCAAGGCGCCAATCGGCTGCCCGGTCTCCGGATCCGTAACCGTCATTGAAATCTGGCCTTGATAGCTCTGACTGGAATCGTCGAATTCCACTTCACCAAAGTGTACTGCGTTTGCGCCAACGCCGTAGGTCTCTTGGTGCTTTGCTTCGTCACCCTGCCAATAGTCAGATGTCAGCGCCGATGCTGCAACGTTGAGGCCCTGTGCGTCCATGATGAACACTTCAGTGATGACACCGCCGGATTGTTCGACTTGCATGCGAAGAAAGTCCGCTGCTGCATTATCCAGCACGGATTTGATTGTTTCGCTGTCGCTTGATCCGACTTCGTTGCGCCACGTCGTGTCGAGCGCGTCGATCTCATCCTGGCCATAAGCAGATGTCATCGCGTTGCGTTCGTTAATGGCGTCGATCAGGACCTGCGCGCTGCTCCATTCCATGATGCTGCTGTCCAGGAATTCCTGCATCGCCGGTTCGTACTCATTGGCAAATGCTGGTGCGGAAAACGCGGCAAGGGCCGCTGCGGTCGTCACAATGTGCTTCATTGGAGTGTCCCATGTTTTTTTGCTTTGCCGCGTCAGCGGCGTCATGGGAGTGCTCTAGCGGGCGAATCTTGAACGCGACTTAACCTCGATTGCGTTTTCGCAACCGTTTCATGAAAAGTACTTCAGTTTTTTTGTATCGCTCGACAGCCGGTGCGCGCTGCCTAATGAGCCATCCCGCGCGGTGTCAGGGGCATGTGCCGGTTTACGTTCTTATAAAGAAGGTAACGGAATTTTCCGGCCCCACCGGCGTAGCAGGCCTGTGGGCAGAACGCGCGGAGCCACAAGAAATCACCGGCTTCCACTTCGACCCAGTCGGAGTTCAAACGATAAACACCGCGCCCTTCGAGAACGTAAAGCCCGTGCTCCATGACGTGCGTTTCCGCGAAAGGAATGTGGGCACCCGGACTGAAGGTCACGATATTGACGTGCATGTCATGGGAAATGTCCGAGACATCGACGAACCGCGTTGTCGTCCACGCGTCATCCGTATTTTCCATAGCGATCGGCGCAATCTGATCTTCGTGCGTCACAAAACTGGACGGCGCATCCACGTCGGGCAAACGCTCATAGGCCTTGCGAAACCATTGGAACCGAAGGGGCGTCCGCCCGCTTGCCGAAAGCATCCATCTCGAGGAGGGAGAGAGATACGCATAGGTGCCCGGTAAAAGGGCATGCCGTTCGTTGTCCAGGGTCAGTACGCCTTCGCCATCGGTGACAAACAGGACACCTTGCGCGTCCGGATCCGGTTCAGGTTTTTCCGAACCACCGCCCGGCTCGATCTCCATGGCATATTGCGAAAACGTCTCCGCAAACCCCGAAAGTGGTCGCGCCAGAATCCACGCCCGCGTCTTTGACCAGTTGGGCAAATAGCTGGCCACGATGTCGGTCATCGTGGCTCTTGGCATCACCGCGTAGGCCTCGGTAAAGACCGCGCGGCCTGTAAGCAGCTTTGTTTGATCGGGCAAGCCGCCCGGTGGAGATGCATAAGATCGGGTCATATGCCTAGATATGCGTCATTGCCGAGGGCGCGTCCAGCCTAGGAACGCCCGATTTCGCACCCCGACGGCGCATTCCGCTCAAGAGCAACGAGGTCCTGCAGCTCTTCTGCAGAAACGCGACCGATGATCAAACGGCGCCCGATGATCATCGCTGGCGTGCCTGGCAGCCGGAAAAGCGCCGCCAATCCAGCCGCTCGGGTCAGGGCCGCGTCGACATCCGGGCTCGCCATATCCTGAAGGAGCATGTCGGCATCGATTTCCACGCTTTGGGCCAACTCGCGCAGATAGGCGTCGTTGGGTTGGAACCGTGTGCGCATCAATCGGCGGTGAAAGGCGATGTAGGCACCCTGTTTGTGGGCAGCGAGGGCGGCCCGCGCAGCAGGTTCAGAACTTGGCGCGATTCGAGGCCATTCGTGCCAGGTCACCGACAACGGTGGGTCACGGCGCGACAGGCGTTGGATGTCCTCATTGAGCGTTCTGCAGAACGGACAGTTGTAATCGGTGAAAACGGCAACGGGCACGTCGCCTGGGGTCCGAGCATCGTGAACGGCGTTGCAAAGGTCTGACGTGAGGTCATCGATTACTTCATCGGTCGCGATGGCAGCGGTTTCATTCAAACCTGCAAAAGGGGTGGAGGCCCCGGTGACTTCCCCCGCGACCAGTTGGACGAACCCGGGCAAGTCGGGGATATCTTCGAAAACAAACTCAGGCCGAAATGCGCGTCGAATGGTAGGGCCAAGCGCCCAAGCGCCACCAAATACGGCTGCAGCAATAAGGATCGTGCGTCGCGACGTCATACCACGCTCTACCCCACGGGCGGGGCAGATTGCCAGTCAGGAGCGTGTGATCGTGGCTTAGCCGCCCCAGGTGCGAATAGGACCGCTGTCCATGTGCACAAAGTTGGAGCGAGAGTATTTGCCAACGCCGCCTACCGAACAGCTCGCCGCCGCGCGGGCAATCTGGCTGACACTGCGTCCTTCGATACGAAGGTCTGCCGCCTTGCCTTCCATGTGCAACGAATTGCGCGCAACCGAACGCGAGCGCGACCGCAGCATCTGGTTTGTCGCTGGCGAGCGATAACCGGACAACATCATGTAAGGCTGGTCAGATTCGAGCAGGTTGTGGGTCGCCGCCATCAAATCGATCGAGCGCGTATCAATCACCACACTCTGTCCAGTGCGCCAGTCGCGCATGAAGTGATTGACCTCTTTGAGGGCTTCTTTGATGTACTCGCCTTCGATCCAGTAGATCGTGTCGATTCTTTCGCCAGTTCGGCCAGAGAACATCGAGATCCGACGAATGTCCCCAGCGCCCCTTAGAATGCCAAATGCATTGGACATCGTGGGCGCTGCTGCGATCGTCGTTGCTGCAAAGGCCTGTAGCAATCTCCTGCGGGAGACGCACTTCGCATCTGTATTTTTCATCACGTTCTTGTCCCGTCGCACATCGGCTCGTCTTTGACTTGAGCCACTGTCGTCTCACCCCCCGGTGCGATTCCGTAATGACACAAAGGATTGTCCTGACCAAGGGGACGATAAAAAATCGACCAATTGGTAACCGCAATCGGCAAATTCTTGCTTAATGCTGCCGAGGCGCCGTATGTCGATTGGCGTTGCAGGCATGCGACAGCTGTGGTGACCCTTGCAAAGATGTGAGTGGACTCGCGTGCGAATGTTTGGGCAGGTGAGCCCGAGGGAGTCCTGTGGAAAGGCTTTATTTTATGGCTGCTGTGATGATTGATCGACCGCTACGCGTGGTTCTGGCTTTCGTGTTTTCTGTTTTTCTGCTTGCTCCATTGCCATCGGATGCCCAGAGCATGGCCTTCAAACAGGCCGTGGCAGAAGCCGCATCGGACGACGACGCCATTCTGGCGTTCTATCGCGAAAACGGGTACCGACCGATCTGGACCGGCAAAGGCAACCGCGATGCGCAACGCCGCAAGGCGCTTCTGGCCGCTCTTGAAACCGCGGGCGACCACGGACTGCCCATCGATCGATATGACGCCGACCTCCTGCGCACGAGCCTTCGGAACGTCGGGTCCGAGCGGGATCTTGGACGTCTGGAGGCAGAGCTATCCGCACTGTTCCTGACCTACGCCCGCGACATTCAAACCGGCGTTCTGAACCCGCGCCGTATTGATGAAGGTCTGGTGCGTTCTGTGCCGTACCGCGACCGCAGCGCGACGCTGGCGGCCTTCGCCAAGTCGTCGCCGGCAGCGTTCATCCGCAAACTGCCCCCGCAGACGCCTGAGTACACGCGTCTTATGAAGCAAAAGATGAAGTTCGAAGTCGCAGTTGGAAAAGGCGGCTGGGGCCCCGAAATCCGCGGTGGTCGCAAGCTTGAGCCAGGCGATAGCGGCGAGCGCGTCACGGCGCTGCGTAATCGTTTGATCCGCATGGGCTACCTGCCGCGCAACGCTTCTGCCAGCTACGATTCCAAGATGACCGAAGCGGTCCGTGCGTTCCAATCCGACCATGGTCTTGCCGCTGACGGTGTTGCTGGCCCCGCCACGATCGAGGCCGTCAACGTCTCGATGGAAACGCGCATGACCCAGATCATCGTCGCGATGGAGCGGGAGCGCTGGATCAACCTTGATCGCGGCAAGCGCCACGTCTGGGTGAACCTGACCGACTTCTCGGCGGCCATCGTCGACGACGGCAAGGTGACGTTCCGCACCCGTTCGGTGATCGGCGCCAATGACCGCGACCGGCGCAGTCCTGAGTTTTCGGACACAATGGACCACATGGTCATCAATCCGACATGGAACGTGCCACGCTCGATCGCGACCAAGGAATATCTGCCGGTGCTTCAGCAGGATCCGACGCGCCTCAGCCATCTTCGTCTTATCGATGGGGCAGGGCGCACGGTGAACCCGATGACCGTGGATTTCACGCAGTTTGACGCCAACACGTTCCCGTTCGACATGAAACAGGACCCCTCGCGCGGCAACGCGCTTGGCCTTGTAAAGTTCATGTTCCCGAACCGCTACAATATCTACCTGCACGACACGCCCGACAAGAGCCTGTTCCAGCGCGCCAAACGCGCCTACAGCCACGGCTGCATCCGTCTGAACGATCCGTTCGACTTTGCCTATACGCTTCTGGCCAAGCAGGTCTCGAACCCCGAGAGCTACTTCCAGAACATCCTTGCGACCCGCAAGGAGACCCGCGTCGACCTCAAAGAGCCAATCCCGGTGCATCTGGTCTATCGGACGGCGTTCACGCAAGCCAAGGGCCGCATCCAGTTCCGTGGCGACGTCTATGGCCGCGACGCAAAGATCTGGCGCGCCCTGCGTGACCAAGGGGTGGTGCTGCGGTCCGTTCAAAGCTAATCCTTGTCGCAGAAGCGCGGTCGCACCAATGCGCCGCCGAGCAGACATGCAGGACCTGATGGCTCGCCATACTGTTGCGACGATTGCCCAAGCGCTTGGCCTGCCCGTGATGGGTAACGGCGCCATTGTGATCAAGCGTGCCGCTGAACCTGGCGATGCAGGGCCTGACGATCTTGCGATGGCGATGGCCTCCAAATATGCCGAAGCCTTGAGCGCAGGTAGCGCGCGGGCCGCGATCCTTTGGGACGGGGCCGACTGGCAAAGCTACGGGTTGAGCGCAGCGATCCTGACGCCACGGCCGCGCCTCGCAATGGCTGGGGTCACGGAAGCTCTTGCGCGCGATACCGGACCCAGACCCGGCATTCATCCGTCAGCGGTTTGCGATGAAGAATGCGACATCGGCGCGGATCCCGCCATTGGACCGCACGTTGTAATCGAAGCCGGGGCAAAAATCGGCGCGCGGGCAAGGATCGGCGCGGGCTCTTTCCTCGGTCAGAATGTCGTCATCGGGGACGACGCGATGATCGCACCGGGCACGCATATTGGCCACGACGTTATCATCGGCGACCGCTTCCGCTCCCAACCCAAAGCCATCATTGGCGGCGACGGGTTTTCCTTCGTCACCCCGGAACGCTCCGCCGTTGAAAATGTCCGCGCCAGCCTTGGCGATCGTGGCGACGCGCCCGAGCAATCCTGGCTCCGCATCCATTCGCTTGGGGCTGTGGTGATCGGCGATGACGTCGAAATTGGAGCCGCCACGACGATTGACCGGGGCACCATTCGCTCGACCCGGATTGGCAATGGCACCAAAATCGACAACCTTGTGCAGGTGGGCCACAACGTTCAGATCGGCGAAGACAGCCTGATCTGCGCACAGTCGGGTGTTGCAGGCTCCACGGTCGTCGGCGCGCGCGTCGTTGTGGGCGGTCAGGCTGGTGTCACCGACAACATTGTCGTCGGAGATGACGCCGTCGTCGGTGCCGCTGCAAAGGTTCTGTCTAACGTGCCGCCCGGACGAGTCCTCATGGGCTATCCGGCGATGAAGATGGACGCCTTCTTCAAGATCAGCCGGAATTTCCGCCGCTTGCCAAAGCTGGTTGAAGACATGCGCGACGTTAGAGCCGCCCTAGCCTCCAAATACAAGACTGAGGACGAATGAGCGTCCAAGAGACAGTTTTTTCTGTGCTCGCTGCAAAAACGTACCGCGAACCATGCTCCATTCGTCCAGAAGAAACGTTCGCCGACCTTGGCCTCGATAGCGTCATGCTCCTCGAAGTGCTCTTCGTCCTAGAAGAGACGTTTGATATCGATATTTCTCTTTCTGCGGCAACGCTTGCTACGCCCCACGTCGATGCAATCGACGTTGCGACCTTGTGTTCCGAAGTCGAACGCCTGTGCGTGCAACGGCGCACGCAATGACACAGCGACGGCGCGTGGTCGTGACCGGAGCCGGGTCAGTCAATCCGTTGGGGCTGGACGTACGATCGACACTTGAAGCATTCGCAAATGGCGCTTGCGCAATAGGTCCGCTTGACCTTCCAGATATTGACCGGCTTAGGGTCCGCATTGGCGCGACAGCAAAGTCATTTGACCCAAATCTGCATTTTTCAGAAGACGACCAAGCCCGATTCGATCGCGCGACCCAATTTGCGCTTGTTGCGTGCCGCGAGGCTGTTGCCCAAAGCGAGTTGATGCATTTGGCTGATCTTGAACATAGGGCCGGTGTGATCCTTGGCACAGCTGGCGGGGGTCATGGAACCGTCGATGAAAGCTATCGAGCCGTGTATGCTGAGGGACGAACACGCGTGCATCCGATGGTTGTGCCGAAACTGATGCATAACGCCGCCGCTGCGCAAATTTCAATCGAACTCAAGACGTTCGGACCTTGCTACACGGTGAGCACTGCCTGCGCGTCGTCGAGCCATGCGATGGGGCACGCCTTTCGTTCCATTCGGCACGGGTTTTGCGATGTCATCATCACGGGTGGGGCCGACGCTATGGTCACCTTTGGAGGCATAAAGGCGTGGGAAGGTTTGCGAGTCCTGTCAGAAGATGGATGCCGGCCCTTCGATGCTTCTCGTAACGGAATGGTTCTCGGGGAAGGAGCGGGCATTTTCGTCTTTGAAGATCTTGAGCATGCCTTAGCACGTGGCGCGACGATCCTGTTTGAAGTCCTCGGGTTTTCGGAGTCCTCCGACGCGCATAATGTGGTCGTTCCATCGCAAAAAGGCGCTGTCAACGCGCTTCGATTGGCCCTCGACGATGCGGGGCTCCAAGCCAGCAACATTGGCTATGTCAACGCTCACGGGACGGGCACGCGTATCAATGATACAACAGAGAGCGCGGCTATGTTCGAGGTCTTTGGGGACGCTCCCCAAGCGCCAGTTGTCTCTTCGACCAAATCAATGCACGGACATCTGATGGGCGCTTCGGGCGCCGTCGAATTTTTGGCATGCCTGTCGGCATTGCGCGAGAGCGTCATTCCCCCAACACTAGGATACGAAACCGCAGATGCGGCTTGCCCAATGGATTATGTACCCAATTCACCGCGCAAGTTAGACGTAGACTTTGCCCTGAGTTCCTCGTTTGCCTTTGGTGGCATGAACGCCGTAATGGTGCTAGGCCGCGCCTAGTTGGCCTCTGCAAGACTGTCATAGCCCGCCGTAAACCCGCTCAGAGACGCATCAAGCGTAACGACTTGATCTGGAGCTTGTAGCGGCACGATGGACACGCGCGCCACATTTCCGCGTTTGAGATCTGCTATGTCCGCGGCAGTAAACCCAAGACGCGCGTAACAGCCGATTTCCCTGCAAAAGCGGAACGGATAGATTTTTGTCTCGCCCTGATCGACGACTAGGCGAAGCTGGCCAGTCAGCAGCGTCTCAAGAGGCGTGATGATCGTTCCGCCCGCAACAGCCTCGCCTTCTGGCTCTGGCAGCGGGGCTAGCGTGAATTCGGCGACCGGATTGCCGGTTTCATCGCGCAAGACCTGGAACAATTGGCAAGCGTCATCCTGATTTTCGATCCGAACGCACCTCTTTTCCCAATCGCCAAAAACTTGATCGACATAAATGCGCGGCACTGCAGACTCCGGCTGCCCCAATGGTAAATCTCCGCTTCCACCTGTTTCTTCGGAAGCAGAAACCTCAGCTTCGGTGTCAGGCGTGTCCTGCGCCAACGCCATGTGTGCACTGAGTGCAATGGCTGCAACTGAACCGATCGTGAATACGCGCCAAAACTTCATGAACTCGATGATCCTCTTTTTGATCGACCTCGACGCTGGTCCTAGCACGCATACCGTTGGCTGTCAGGCCAATTTGGTGTGAACTTCAGCCGGGCCACCGAAAAGAAAAAAGGACCCGATGAGGGGTCCTTTTTCCGTGTTGCTTCTCCCTGCCGGACTGGCCAGCGGCTTTTTATGGCTCGGACGTTAAGATATGTAAAAACACCCGTCAACCATCAATTCCGTGATCTAAGCACCTGTGCAGGCGCAGAAAAAAGGCCGCACCCGGAGGCGCGGCCAGTCTGACAGGGAGGAAGTTGTCCGACCCGTGAGGGGGATCACGCGGGCCAGACAAATGCACTATGGCGCAAAAAGGTTAACAAGCTATTTTGGGCCGAACGACGCAACCCAGAGGGACGAGTGTGAGCGAGCAGATTTTCATTGGTGGCGGTGGTCCTGACTACGCCGAAAAACAGTTCCTGAACCTTGGCTATGCCAACCGCCACGGGCTGATCGCGGGCGCCACTGGCACCGGCAAAACCGTGACGCTGCAAATCATGGCAGAAAGCTTTTCGTCTATGGGCGTGCCCGTCTTTCTGTCGGACGTCAAAGGCGACCTCAGCGGGCTTGCCGTTGCGGGGCGCGAAGACTTCAAATTGCATGAGGCATTTTCAAGCCGCGCGGACAAAATCGGCTTTGATACCTATAGCTACAACGACTTTCCGGTCACGTTCTGGGACCTGTTCGGGGAAAAGGGCCATCCGATCCGGACCACCGTGACCGAGATGGGTCCGCTCTTGCTGTCCCGCCTGCTGGAGCTGAGCGAAGCCCAGGAAGGGGTGCTGAACATCGCCTTCCGTACGGCCGACGAACAGGGCCTTCCGCTTCTTGATCTCAAGGACCTCCAGTCGCTTCTGGTTTGGACTGGCCAGAACCGGGCCGAGCTGTCCCTGCGCTACGGCAATGTCTCAACCGCTTCGATCGGCGCGATCCAGAGGCGTCTGCTGGTGCTCGAGAATCAGGGCGGAGCGCAGTTTTTCGGGGAACCCGCCCTCGAACTTTCCGACATCATGCGCACCGACCCGGACGGGCGCGGGCGCATTTCGATCCTTGCCGCGGACAAGCTCATGGGCTCCCCTCGGCTTTACGCAACGTCACTTCTCTGGCTGCTGTCCGAGCTCTTCGAAGAGCTGCCCGAGGTTGGGGATCCCGACAAACCCAAACTGGTCTTCTTCTTTGACGAAGCGCACCTGCTGTTTGATGGCGCGCCAAAGGCGCTGGTCGACAAGGTCGAACAGGTCGCGCGCCTGATCCGCTCCAAGGGCGTGGGCGTTTACTTCGTCACGCAGAACCCTGACGACATTCCTGAAGACATTTTGGGCCAGCTTGGCAATCGCGTCCAACACGCGTTGCGCGCGTTCACGGCCCGGGATCAAAAAGCACTTCGGATGGCGGCGGAAACCTATCGCGACAACCCGCGGTTCTCGACCGAAGACGCGATCCGCGATGTTGGCGTCGGCGAAGCGGTGACCTCGTTCCTGATCAAGAAGGGCGCCCCTGGCGTCGTAGAGCGGACATTGATCCGTCCGCCATCCTCGCAACTCGGACCCATTTCGGACACCGAACGCCGTGCGCTGATGGAAACAAGCCCGATCGCGGGCAAGTATGACGAGACCAAGGATCGCGAAAGCGCCTACGAGGTGCTGGCGGCGCGCGCGGCAAAAGCCGCCGAAGAAGCCGAGGCACAAGAGGCCGCGCTTGAAGACGCCGATGCAGCTTTGCGCGAATACTCCACGGGGCGACGCTATTCCGGGTCGCGGGTGGGCCGATCCACCTCGCAACCAACGCGCCGAACCCGCTCGAGCACGCCCGACACGATTGGTGGTGCACTTGGCAAGGCCCTGATCAAAGAGCTTTCGGGAACCACCGGCAAACGCCTTGTGCGCGGGGTGTTGGGCGGGCTGTTCAAGGCGCGCTGAAGGCGATTAGGCCCCCCCTTCAGCGATCCCTTTCGCCGTCCATGGAAGGTCCGCAAACAGCGGGCCTACTTCGGACTCATGATAGTTCATCCCGACAGTGCCGATGTTCCATTCGAATATCACCGGTTCGCCGGCGTCGTCTATCGTCAGGTCCCAGCCGACGATCGGCGATGTCGGGCAACCGTCGTGGAGGCGTTCGCAAAGCCGCGCGGCCTTGGCAAAAGACGGGATCGTCACGTCAGCGAAGACCACACCTGTGTCCGGCGTTTCGCTGAGCGGTTTCCAATCGTTGTCATACCCTTGCGCGGCCAAGCGCCCGTCAGGTGCGATCATCGTCCAAAGCGACGCGGCTGCAGTCATCATCGCATCGCCCCTTCGCCCAATCTTGATAAGGCTCGAGCGCGCCTTCGCTATACCGCCTTTTGGCTTAACCGTCAGAACGCGGATCGTCGGCGCATTGTCGGGCATCAATCGTGCGATATCGGGGTGTCCCGGGGTATAGCGTTGGATGACCAAGTCGGTTGCAGGCAGCGCGTTGATATCAAAATCGGACTTGTGGTGCCGCGTCGTGCCAAGACCTTGCAAACTGCGGTCAGTCTTTACGACCACTTCCTCGCAATCGGCAAAGATCAGCTCCGAGACCTCCTCGCGCGCGACGGGGTCACCTTCCTTGGTCAGCCAATGCCCGTTGTACTGGATCGCAACATCCGGAAAGGCGTCCGTCTTCAGAACACGCCCCTGAAGGGTGCGCGCCCGAACCCGCCGAATATCGGGCCAATAGTCGAGCAACTCGGCGTGGTAGAACGACTGGGGCAACCAGCCCTCGAGAAACTCGCCTTTGTGCGTGGCGTAAGCCTCAAGCCAAGGCGCATGGACCGGGGTTCCGAAAACATCGCCCGCGTAGTCATGGGCGCGTTTGCGCATCGCTTCGTCGATCCGGTTCTCCGGGCGATGCTTCAGCACTTTGGCAATCATCATTTCAGCGCCCTCTTTCTGACGCTGATGCTCGATCGCTAGTTTCTTTGTACTCAGGGCGCGCGACGCGGAACCGGCAATTGATTTGCGAAGGTTCCTAAACATCGCGCTATACGGGCCGGATCTTGAGCCGCGTCAGGCGATTGTCCTTTTTCGCCAGAACCTCGAAGCGGTAGCCGTGGAAGGAAAACACCTGACCAACAATCGGGATCGCCTGAGCCTCGTGGATCACCAGCCCCGCGACCGTGTTGGCTTCTACATCGGGAAGCGACAGCTCGGCGGCGCGATTGAGATCGCGGATCGTCATCGCGCCATCCACGATGAAATCTCCGGTGTCCGTGGCCTTGAGCGGGTGTTCCTCGCTCAGGTCAAATTCATCCGTGATCTCGCCGACAATCTCTTCAAGGATGTCCTCAAGGGTAATCAGCCCTTCGAGCGCACCATACTCGTCGACGACCAGCGCAAAATGCGTATGGCGCCGCAGGAACTGGCGCATCTGCTCATCAAGCGTCGTGGTCTCGGGCACGAAATACGGCGCCTTGGCGACGGCCTTGATGTCCAACTCGGTCACGGATGCACCCGGATTGTCCGCATACATCGCCCGCAAAAGCTCTTTGGCATGCACGACGCCGATGATATTCTCCTGATGTCCGCGATAAAGCGGAAGGCGGGTGTGGGGCGATTTCAGGCATTGGTCGATCAGTTCTTCCATCGGAAGATCGGCATCCAGCATCTCGATGCCTGAGCGATGCAGCATGATCTCCTCAACAGTCCGGTCGCTCAGGTCAAGCGCGCCCAGGATGCGATCGCGGTCCTCTTTCTCGACGATGCCCTCCGAATGGCCGATGGACAAAGCGCCAGCGATTTCTTCGCGAACAGCGTGGACATGGGTATCAGGATCGGTCCGCACGCCAAACAGTCTCAGCGTGGCGCGGACCACAACACCGACACCCATGACGAAGGGTGACAGGACACGAATCACCCAAACGACGACCGGCGACGCAAACGATGCTGCCCGCTCCGGGCGCGTGATCGCAAACGTCTTCGGGAGAACCTCGGCAAAGACAAGGATCAAAACCGTCATGATCAACGAGGCAACTGCAACGCCGTTTGCCCCGAAAAGCCGCGTCAACGCTGCCGTCGCCAATGAGGTTGCAATCACGTTGGCAATGTTGTTGCCCATCAGGATTGCGCCGATGAACCGCTCTTCGTCTTCCTTGATCTTGAGCGCGGTATCTGCACCCTTATCACCTTTGTCTGCGTTTGAGCGCAGCTTGCCGCGTGATGCCGCAGTGAGCGCAGTCTCGGTTCCGGAGAAAAAGCCCGAGCAAAAAAGAAGGACGAAGACGACCGCGCAGGTTCCCCAGAACGCGGCATCAAGAATATGTGTTTCAGGCGGCATCGGGCTTTCTAAACGCTGGTCCAGAGCGTTATGGGCTGGAGCGGGGCGGTTTTCAAGGAGCCAAGATGGCGATCAGCGTGCGTGACCTCGGAAATATCGACGGACCGGTTGCGATCTATGGTGGGCCGTATTCGAACCTGCAGGCAACGCAGGCGATGATAGCGCGGCTGGACGACCTTGCGCCCCAGACCGTGATCTGCACCGGCGATCTGGTCGCCTACTGCGCGGACCCGGTCGAGACGATCGCCGCGGTTCGATCTGCGGGTCACATCGTGGTTGCGGGCAACTGTGAACGACAACTGGCCGAGGGGCAGGAGGATTGCGGGTGCGGTTTTGCACCGGGAACTACGTGCGATCGCCTGTCAGCCGCGTGGTTCGCCCATGCCAACGGCGCCGTGAACGATCACGACCGGGCCTGGATGGCGACGCTCCCCGATATGGTGGTGTTCACCCAGATGGGGACGCGGACGGCCGTCATTCATGGCGGCGCAACGGACATCGCGCGTTTCATCTGGTCGACCTCGCCTGCGCCATCCTTCGAAGAGGAAGTGGCGGCAATCAAGGATGCCGTTGGGCCAATTGACCGCGTGATGGCCGGGCACTCGGGATTTCCATTCGTGCGGCGCGTCGCGGGTGTGGAATGGATCAATGCCGGTGTCATCGGGATGCCGCCCCATGACGGCGCGCGCGCGGTGCGGTTTGCGATACTGGACCCGGAGCCGAGCATTCAAAGCCTCGACTATGACTGGTCCGCTGCCCGTGATGCCATGGTCGCTGCCGGACTGACCCAAGGCTATCACACCGCGCTAGAGACCGGGATCTGGCCGAGCGAGGACGTTCTTCCGCAAGACCTGCGCAAGCAACCCGAAACCGCCTAAAGCGCCACCTTGGCCAGCGGGTGCTTTTCTTCGACCAGCGCTTTCAGACGCGCATCCAGCACATGCGTGTAGATCTCGGTCGTCGCGATATCTGCGTGACCCAAAAGCGTCTGGATCGCGCGCAGATCCGCACCATTGGCTAGAAGATGCGTCGCAAAGGCGTGGCGTAGTTTGTGAGGCGACACGAGCGAGGGATCCAAGCCCGCAGCCAACGCCAGACCCTTCAGAAACGCTGAAAACGCATGCCGCGTCAGGTGCCCCGTCTTGCCCCGCGACGGGAACAGAAACTTGGAGGCCGGTTTGCCTTTTGCAAGGGCAACGGCCTCGGCAGCGTCCCGTTCGATCAACCAGTCTTCCAGCGCCGCCATTGCGGGCGGGGACAGGGGCACGTGCCGCTCCCGCCCGCCTTTCCCACGGATCAGGATCAGGCGCGGTGCCCCGCGCACGGCGGCAACGGGCAGCGATACAAGTTCGCTCACACGCATGCCGGTGGCATAGAGCATTTGCATCAGGCAGATGTTGCGCGCCCGTTCGCCCGCGCGGCTCGCGGCGGCAACCGTATCCAGAAGACGGGTCACGTCTTCTTCGCTCAACGTATCTGGCAGGCGCTTTGGTTTCGCCGGCCCCTTGATCTGCATCGCAGGATTGTCGTCGCGCCAGCCTTCTTCAAAGGCAAAGCGATAGAACTGCTTAATCGCCGACAAACGCCGCGCGCGGGTCGATGCCGCCAGCCCCTCTGCCGCTAGCGCGGTCAAATACGCCTCGATCGCGGCGCGGTCCGCGCCCAGCATGTCAGGAACGCTCGCCTGAAAATCCTTCAAATCGCGCGCGTACGCCTCGATCGTGTTCGCCGCGGCGCCAAGCTCGGCCACCTGCGCTTCTAGAAAGGCACCGATCCGGTCCGTCATCCGCGCCGATCCTGCAGCAATAGCTCGACCGAAGCTTGTCGCGCATGCGCCTCAAACCCAAGGAGGCGCAGCGTCGCGATCCCGTCTGAGATCGACGCAAGATCGCCATTTGCCCCATCTGACAAAAGCGCCATGGCCCGCAAAAGCGCTTCGCCCGAGCGGCCCGCCTCGATGAGGCCCGCCAGGCGGGTCGGCGGAGTGGATCGGGCAAACCCATCGGCAATGGCGCGACTGACCGCGTCAAAAGGCGCAGGCATCTGCCCATTCAAAAGGCCCTCACGGAACGCCGCATCCGGCAAAAGGTCACCAAGGCCCGTTGTTTGCCCGGCCAGATGCAGCACCTTGATCTCCGTTTCACTCAAAGGCGCAGGCAGCAAGGCGATCCGGGGCGCATATTCCTCAGCCAGTGCGCTTTCCAGCCCGCGTGCCGAAAACCGGCTCCAGACGTCTTCAAGGGCCGCCGCGATATCGCCATTCGTCGCCAAAGCGCGATCCAGCGCCTGAACCGCTTCCACCCGCTCCCAGATCCCGCCCGAGGCCGACGGATCGCGCTCACGGTACAGCGCAAACAATTCGCCAGAACTCAAGGCCCCCGACGCCGTCAAACGCTCCGCTGCGGTCAGGCGAATTTTCCAACCGTTGTCCCGGCTAAGGTCAGCGCGCGCAAAGGCAAGGGGCAGGGTGGTCGTCGGCAGACGCTCTCCAACCGCTTCATAAAGCCGGAAATCGAGCGGGGTCAGCCGCACCGGTGGCGGCGGCAAAGCCTCTTCTTCTAGGATCGCGGGGTCCAGAAACGCGGCCAGCAATATGTCTTCGTCCGGCGTCAGCAGGCCAAGCGCCTCTGCCGTTCCAAGGGTGAGCGCGGCGACATCCCAATCCCCATTGCGCGCCAGACAGAATATCCGCGCCGGATAGGTCGGAAGAATGTCCGGGTTCGTGCGCATTACGCGACAGGCTGTGTTTTCCTCGCCCAGCAAAAGCGCGACATCGAACCAGCGCCGAAACACATCTGGCTGATCTGTATCCGCCGCGATCAAAAGCGCGCGCGCCTCATCCAGCGCCCCTTTGGACAAAAGGCGGTCAATGCGCGCCCGATAGATCGAGCTTGTCTCTTCTTCCACAACGTCAGCAGGCGGAATGAGCCGCGCAATCAGAATCTGTTTCAATGTCGTTTGTAGCGTTGGCAGCAGCGTTTCAGGCAACTGCACGATCGCGCGCGCCACAGCATCACTGCGCGATGCCCCCCAAAGGTCGGCCGGAACCCCAGCCGCATTGGGCGATATCAACCCGATCCCTGCTGAATGCGACCGCTCCAGCGGTACAACGCGCACTTCTTCAACGCCCGCGCCATCGCTGACGCCAGGCTCTATTGCGGGCGGAGGATCGGAAATACTGTCCGACAGCCAATCGATTGCCGACATCGGCTCATCCGACTGGGCCAAAGCCCCGCTTGCCGCGGCCAGCCAGCCCAGGAAAGCAAGTGAGACGTATCTATTGAACATCAAGCTCGACGGGTTCGAACACATCGGACTGTTCCGGGGACAAATCGCCAAGATAAGCAAAGCCCAGAACCGCCGCAGCCAGCACGACAATAAGTACAAGTAATAAGCGTAAGAGCCTGCCCATATTGCAAAAAGCCCCATATGACCCCGGCTCTGCCTCATCCGCAAACGCCCCCCGAGGATTGCGACGCCTGCGACCGGAGTTGGTTCTCCGACTGGTATGACAGGTATTATAGCTGGTCTTTTGAGCAAGATCACGCCATTCAGAACACCGGTTTGAATTTCATGAGCAGGAGCTTGCCCATTTGCCCGATCGCTTGACCAAAACGGTGGTGCTTGTCGGCATGATGGGGGCGGGCAAGACGGCCGTGGGCACCGCCCTGGCGCGCGCGCTTGACGTGCCGTTTGCGGATATGGATGTCGAAATCGAAAAGGCAGCGGCGATGAGCGTGGCCGAGATTTTCGCCCGCGATGGCGAGACGTTCTTTCGCCAACGCGAAAGCGCGGTTTTGATGCGGATGCTCACCGGACAGCTTCAGGTTTTATCGACCGGCGGGGGCGTTTTCGTACAACCCGAAAACCGCGAGGTGATCTCGAAACACGGCGTCTCCGTCTGGCTGAACGCCGATCTGGAGCTTTTGTGGAATCGCGTACGGCACAAGACCACGCGCCCGCTCTTGCGCACCGAAAACCCCAAGCAAACGCTCGGCGATCTATATCATGCTCGCCGCGACACCTATGCGCTTGCGGACATCAACGTCGAAGCCCAACCTGACCTTAGCATTGAAGAAATGGCCCAGAAAGTGATCGAAGCCTTGCGCGCCGGGGGCGTTTTGGAAGAGGAAGGCGCCCATGCCCGCTGACATCGTTCGCACCCCTGTTGATCTTGGCGAACGCAGCTACGAAGTCGTCACCGGACCCGGCGTTCTGGACAACGCCAAAGCCGAAATCGCGCCGCTCTTGTCGCGCCCGCGCGTTGCCGTCGTGACCGATGCTACCGTCGCCGCGCTTCACCTCGACCCCCTGAAGGCCGCGTTGCCGGGGATCGAAGTCGAGGCATTGGTCCTGCCCGCGGGCGAAGCGACCAAATGCTGGGCGCAGCTGGAAAAGACCGTCGATTGGTTGCTCGATCAGAAAGTCGAGCGTGGCGATATGGTGCTCGCCCTCGGCGGAGGCGTCATTGGCGATCTGGTCGGCTTTGCTGCCGCCGTCCTGCGGCGTGGCGTGCGCTTTGTGCAGGTGCCAACGTCGCTTCTGGCGCAAGTCGACAGCTCGGTCGGCGGCAAAACCGGGATCAACGCCCGCCAGGGAAAGAACCTGATCGGCGCGTTTCATCAACCCAGCCTCGTCCTTGCCGACATCTCGATCCTGAACACCCTGACCGACCGCGACTTCCTTGCGGGCTACGGCGAGGTTGCCAAATACGGGCTTCTGGGCGACGCGCCGTTTTTCGAATGGCTCGAAACCAACGCATCCGCGATCCGCGCCCGTGACCCGGGCGCCTTGACCCACGCCGTCTCGCGCTCTGTCGAGATCAAGGCCGGCATCGTGGCGCGGGACGAAAAGGAAATGGGCGAACGCGCGCTCTTGAACCTTGGCCACACCTTCGGACATGCGCTCGAAGCCGCGACCGGTTACAGCGACCGGTTGCTCCACGGCGAAGGCGTCGCTATCGGCTGCGGTCTGGCCTTCGCGCTGTCCGCGCGTCTAGGTCTGTGCCCGCAAGAAGCGCCCAGCCGCGTTGCCCAGCATCTGGCCGAGATGGGCATGGCCAAATCCTTGCGTGATATTCCCGGCGATTTGCCCGATGCCGACGGCCTCCTTGACCTCATGGCGCAGGACAAGAAGGTGGTCCAAGGCAAGACACGCTTCATCCTTGCTCGCGATATCGGCAATACGTTTGTTAGCGAAGATGTTCCTGCAGAAACGGTGCGCGCAGTATTGACCGAAGCGCTGGCGGACCGCGCCCGCTAGGGGCGCGGCCTGCAATGTCTTAGCTGTCGCTCTCTTTGGCGATCTTGTTGGCGGCAGCGTCACCAAGGTTTTCCATGCCACGCTCAGCCAACAGCTTGTCCAGCCAGTCGGGGTCCATTTCGGGAACCGAGCTGAGCAGCAGGTCCGTGTAATCGTGGTGGGGCGGCGTGAACATTTCGTCCTTTGGCCCTTTCTCGATCACCTTGCCCTGCTGCATCACGACGACCTCATCCGCGATGGATCGCACCGTCGCGAGGTCATGCGTGATGAACATATACGCCAGATCCAGCTCTTTCTGGAGCTTGTCCAGAAGCCGAAGGATGCCTTCGGCCACAAGCTGATCGAGCGCGGACGTCACCTCGTCACAGATGATAAAGCTCGGATCAGCGGCCAGCGCGCGCGCAATCCCGACCCGCTGTTTCTGGCCCCCCGACAACTCGGACGGTAGGCGGTGGTAGTAAAGCGACGGCTCCAGCTCGATCTGATCAAGCAACTGGTCCACGCGCTTCTTCAGATCCACCCCGGACAACCCGGCATAGAACGCCGCCGGGCGCCCGATGATCTCCCCAATCGTCTTCTTGGGGTTGAGCGCCGTATCGGCCATCTGATAGATCATCTGCGCCTGACGCAGCTGTTCTTTGGAGCGTTGGCGATAGTCGCGCGGCAATTCCTGACCGTTGAACTTCACGGTCCCCGCCGTCGGCGGCAGAAGCCCTGTCATCACGCGCGCCGTGGTCGATTTGCCCGACCCGGATTCGCCCACAACGGCCACCGTCTGACCCTTGTGAATGTCAAAGCTGACATCAAACAGCACGGGGACCGGTCCGTATGACGCATCGATGTTCTCGATCGAGACAATCGGCGTCGTGCCCTTGGGCGGCGCAGGCTTCTGTTCGCGCTTGAAGTCCCGCACCGACCAGAGCGATTTGGTATATTGCTCTTGCGGATCGCTCAACATCGTGCGCGTCTCGGCCTCTTCGACCTCGTTGCCTTTGAGCAGGACTTTGATCCGGTCCGCCATCTGCGCGACGACCGCAAGGTCGTGCGTGATGTAAAGGGCCGCCGTGTTGAACTGATCCACGATGTCGCGAATGGCCGCCAGCACCTCGATCTGGGTGGTCACGTCCAGCGCCGTGGTCGGTTCGTCAAAGATAATCAGGTCAGGCCGACACGCCATCGCCATGGCCGTCATGGCCCGCTGCAACTGACCGCCCGACACCTGATGGGGATAGCGGAACCCGATTTCCTCGGGGTTGGGCAGTCGCAAACGCCGATAGAGGTCGATCGCATCCGCCTGGCTTTCCGCCTTGCCCGACACCTTGTGAAGCGTCGAGGTCTCCGTGTGCTGGTCGATCAGCTTGTGCGCGGGGTTGAACGACGCCGCCGCTGATTGCGCCACATAGGCGATCCGCGACCCGCGCAGCGCGCGTTTCTCCGTCCGTGTCGCCGACGTCAGGTCGATTCCGTCAAAGATGACCGAGCCACCCGAAATCCGGCACCCGTCGCGGGTAAAGCCCATCGCAGCCAGCCCGATGGTCGACTTGCCTGCACCGGATTCCCCAATCAGGCCCATCACCTCACCCCGGTGAAGGGTCAGGTCGATCCCGTGTACGATCTCGACCCATTTCTCATCCGAATACCCTTCGATCCGAAGGTCCTTGATATCGAGGAGAACTTGTTTCTTTTCATCAGACATAAAATTACTCCTTCAGACCCGAGGACAGGTGAAGCATCCAGTCGACCACAAAATTCACCGCCACCGTCAGAAGCGCAATCGCGCCCGCCGGGATCAGCGGTGTGTAGAGGCCGAACGAAATCAGCGACGCCGTTTCACGCACCATCGAACCCCAGTCCGCCGTGGGCGGCTGAATGCCAAGGCCAAGGAACGACAGGGCCGAGATCGCAAGGAACACGAAACAAAAGCGCAACCCGAACTCCGCCGCCAATGGGGCGGTGATGTTGGGCAGAACCTCACGGCTGATCAGGTAGAACGTGCTTTCCCCGCGCAGACGCGCCGCCTCGATATAATCCATCACCACGATGTTCTGGGCGACAGCCCGCGCAAGGCGGAAGATCAGCGGTGAATACAGAAGCGCGATGACAAGTGTGAGGTTGATCACATTCGTGCCCACGATCGACAGGAGCAGTAGCGCGAAGATCAGCTGCGGGATCGCCAGAAGCGTGTCCACGATCCGACCCAAAAGCTGATCGACCCAACCACCGACCGTCGCGGCCAGAAGGCCAAAGAACGTGCCGATAAAGAAGGCGATCGCGGTCGTGACCACAGCGATACCAACCGTGTTCCGCGCGCCGTAGATCAGACGACTGAACAGGTCACGACCAAGCTGGTCGCCGCCCAGGATCATGGTCTCCCCCCGGAACGCGCTTTCGGTGGCTTCGTCACCTGGGAAGGCGAACGTCGCCCCCACCACATCGCTTTCCCCGAAGGGCGCGATGATCGGCGCAAAGATTGCCGCGATCATGTAGACGATGATCACGAACATCCCGAAGGACGCCGTCAGAGGCGCCGTCCGCATCAGTTTGGCGCCTTCAGGCGGCAAGACCTGAATCAACGTCTCGCGGAAGCTGTAGCTGATCCCGCCAGCGGCGGCCAATAGGGCGACCCCAATGGTGATATTGACCAGAACACTCGCACCGCCCAGCAACCCGGTCAGAAGTGAGAAGCACAAAAGTGCAAAAAGCAGGAACAATGCGGCCCGGTTTTTTACATAGGCGGCATAGCTTGTAACGACGATCAGGAACGCGAAGTAGATGATCGCGAACGTGCCGAGGTTTGCGGCTTCTTCCATCTCTCGCCCCCCTTATTTCGGATGCCGCAGACGCGGGTT
>CAZWZG010000007.1:0-40209 GCA_964638245.1 uncultured Rhodobacterales bacterium | reverse complement strand
TGAGGTCGCTGTGGGGTAACTCCCGTGGAAGTTCGAGTCTTCTCGACCGCACCAAATATACGCCGGATTGCGGCGCATACACCAGCAAAAACCAGCAAAACAAAGACACATAGCGCACAGCGCCGGAACCGTGCTTGCCCATGCCGCGCAGTTTTGCGTAACTCCTTACGCAAATTTTACGCAACGGGGTGGCTGTGGCTTCGATTCGGAAGGTCGGGAAGAAATGGCGGGCTGAGGTGGCGCGCAAGGGCGTCCGAAAGTCTGCCATGTTCCCGACCCGGCAAGAGGCGAAGGACTGGGCAGCGCATGAAGAATTCCTGATCACCGGCGGGGAAAAGGTCGCGGCCTCGATGTCGCTCGGTGATCTGTTCGACAGGTACGGCAAAGAGGTCAGCCCAGAGAAGCGCGGGGCGCATTGGGAACAGATCAGGCTGGAAAAGCTGCGCCGCGATCCGTTGGCGCGCAAGCGGTTGTCTGATGTGACGGCGGCTGATCTGGCCAAGTGGCGGGATGCTCGGTTGTCCGAGGTTGCGCCGGGGTCGGTTCGCCGGGAAATGGAATTGATGTCCGCGGTGTTCACGCGGGCCGTCAAGGAATGGGGGCTTCTGCGGTCCAGTCCTCTGCGGGATGTTCGCAAGCCTGCACCTGGGCGAGCGCGGGAAAGGCTGCCATCGGCGGATGAGATAGACCGATTGCGGGCCGCTGCCGGTGATCTATCGACTTACACGGGTCGCGCGTTTCATGCCTTCATGTTTTCCTGCGAAACGGCCATGCGGGCGGGCGAGGTCTGCGGTCTGCGGTGGGGCCATATCGACCTCGATGCGGCTGTGGTGCACCTTCCGATGACCAAGAACGGCACGTCTCGGGATGTGCCGCTGTCCAGCGTGGCGCGAGCGATGCTGAGGGAATTGCAGGATCGGCCAAAGGTGTTCGACATGACGCCGCGCCAGCTCGACGCGAACTGGCGGAAGCTGAGAGGCAAGGCAAAGGTCGAAGGGCTCACCTTCCACGACAGCCGACACGCGGCGATCACACAGCTTGCGCAGAAGGTCGAGGTCATGGATTTGGCGCGGATCGTGGGGCACAAGAACGTGTCGCAGCTTCTCACGTACTACAATCGGTCAGCCTCGGACATTGCCAGTCTACTCGGGTAGGATCCTGACCCGCCGCAAAGAGCCTTCGCCGCGTGCTTCCAGCTTCCCGCGCTCGACCCAGCGATTGATGGTGTCGGGGTGCTTGCCATAGTGCTTTGCGGCCTCTGTGATGCTGACCCATTCCGGCTTGGGAATGACGGTCGCGCCGTCCAGCTTCTTTTCCAGCCGGTCCAGTTTTGCGGATAGCTGCTCGAACGCATCCAGGGGCAGCATGATGAACGGGGTCGGTGTCTGATCGGTCATGGTGTCCTCCGGTGTAAGCGAGCTTCGATGGTGCGCGGGTCGGGCATGGTCAGGTGTCCTCCAGCATCATTTTCCGAATGCGCTTCAAGGTTTTTCTCTTGAGCCTCACGCGGCCAATGATCCGGGCGGAGTCGCAGGTGTAGGACAGGCCGTGCTTTGAGCAGTCCGGATCGTGCAGAACGTCTCCCTCGGTTTCGACCTTGTAGACCTGGCCGTCGCCACTCGGGTGCATGCTGGCAAACATCGCGGCAGCTGCGGGCATTGGCGTGACATAGACCTTCGACGGATCACACACACCCTGCGCGCCATACTTCGCGGTTGATGCCACGCCTGTCTTGGCGGCGGGCAGGATGCGCTGACCGATGCGCAGGCCGGGTGGTCCTCCGTGATAGGCGATCATCCCTTGGTCCCCTTCCGTCGATCCACGACCGGCACCAGCCCGCGCTTGTCCGGCGTCCAGGTCTGGCCGGACAGCGCCTCGACCAGGTTGATGATCTCGATCTGCTTGAAGACGTGGCGGGTGTGAAAGAATTGCGCGCCCCGGCCGATCCAGAGAAACCAGCCGCTGTCGGCGTTGATGTGTTCGCCAGCGGCGTTGAACCATCCGGGCATCGTCGTTTCGAGGTATAGGCCGTGATCGTCCGGTTCCCAAAACTGCAGCGTCCAGTGTCGGAACGACTGCCTGGCTCCGGGTTCGCGGTACTTGAACCCGACCGCTGCAAGCCATTCTTCGGTGATATCGAGGCTACCAAACGGTGCGACCTCGGCGTTGCTACAGTTCATCGTGCAGCACCACTGCGCGCGATAGAGGGTGCAGTCGTCGCAACGCTTCTTTCCGTCCGCGAGGGGCATCATGTAGGTCACGACAGCGCCTCCGGAAACTGGTCCCATGTCCGGCCGTCCAGCAGGCGACCGGCGCGGGCCTTGCCGACACGGGCCATGACGTGGAAGCGTTCGCCGTGGAAGCCCCGGCCCCCTGCGAGGTTCAGCCAGCGCGACTTTCCTCGATCGACATAGTTGTTGATGTAATCGGCGCGCCAGTCCGGATCGTCTCGATCGCGGTCGAGAGACGTGACCCACTCCCCCCACTGCTTGAACAGAAACGGCACGCCAGCCGCGCTGCACTGGTCGCGCAGGGATCGCGCCCAATCCGGGTGCATCGGTCGTGCATGGTGGCCGCTCTCGCCGCCGACGATGATCCAATCGAGCCGTGTTCTGTGATCAACATGCCCGTGCTCTTCGCTGCAGTAGTAGCCACAGGGTCCAAGCGGCAGGCCCCAACGGTTCAACGGAACGCCGTCGTCCCGCAGTCGCAGATCAACCAGCCCCAGCAGAGGTTCCATACTCAGACCAACCCACGGAATGCCCATCCGCGCCTTGAGGTCGAGCAGTTTCGGGATGTCCCGGTCCGCTTCCTCCTGGTTGACCACCGTGATCATCAGCCCGACATGCTTCGGCCATCCACCCAGCTCGCGTGAGGCCCAGCTGGGCGGGATCATCTGGAACACGTTGCCGACGCGCTTGGTCAGCAGGATCACGCGGGTGTCGCTGCAGGCATGGATCGTGGCAAAGGCTTCGATCTGCCAGCTCTTGTCGACCGCGTTGTCGAACACGTCCGACAGGCTGGAACAGAACACGCGCGGCCAGTGGCCATGCTCGGCGCGGAACGCCTGGGCTTTGCCCTGGATGCCCAGCAGCTTCGATACGCCGCTCTTGACCTTCCGGCGCGGTGCATGTGGGCCCCAATGCTGGCGGCCGGTGAAGCGCTGGTCACGCGCCTCGGCGTAGCAGTGATCGCAGCCGGGGCCGACCTTCTGGCAGCCTTCCCAAAAGTTCACGGTGAAGTCGCACCATTCGATCTTTGTCTGGTGGGTCACTTCCCGCGCCCCTTCACTTCCCGCGCCTTGTGCTCGAGCTCGGCGACGGCCAGCACGGTTGGTTTCAGTTCGTCGGGTGCTTCGTCATAGCCCAGGCCCCAGCGCCCGGAGAGGCGTGGCAGCATCGAGCGCGATATGAGTTTCCAGTTGGACGGGTCGCAGTTCGTCTTGTCGCCATCCAGGCACTTGAGGCAGTGACCGTCCGGGATCGGCCCGTTCTCGGCTTCCCAGTTGATCAGATGCACGGCGCGCCAGCGGGACTGCATTGGCATGCCGTCATGCACCTTGCGTTCGAGGTAGCCCTCTTTCGACAGGCGTTCGGTGCCGATCGGCTTGTATTGCTCAAGGGCCACGCCGCCCCGGTGACCTTTCTTGAAGCGGGTCGCGGCCGAGTTCGGGTGGTAGGGCATTTTCCTACCCTTGTTCGGCGACTCCTGTCCCTTGACGAACTGGCCGGTGCGTCCGGTCAGCCAGCCCTTGCGATTGCAGAGTGCCTTGAGGTTCGGCTCGCTCACATCAGGGCGGGAAAACTTGTCCTGGAACATCCGGTAGAGCTCGGCGCGCGGCGTGGTCTTGTGCGCCTCGATCCATGCGAGCTCAGCCTCGCTGTACTTGATCGCGCGGCCCTTCATTCCGGGTCACCGTCTTTCGGGGCCGCACCGATCTGCGGCAGCATGGGCAGGACGTGCTGACCATGCTCGGCGAACAGTTTCGCGGCTCCGAGCATCACCTTGGCGTTGTCGGTGATCTGATCCGCGACCTGGACAATCGCCTCGGTGCGCGCGACCTCGCGCTCGATGTCTTCGGCGGACAGGTCGCCGGATAGCCGTTCGAGCTGGTTGAACAGGTGGCTGTTGAGATCGGAAAGGCGGTTGGTCATGTGCTCGATGTCCTTCTGTTGCCCCCGCCGCTGATCAAAACCGGCCAGTCTCAAATCGGGCGGCGGGGGATAGGCGGTTCATCCGCCTATGGGGTGATCAGGCGGCTCCGAAGAAAACCGGACGGCCTGTCTGTTCTGCTGCGTCGTGCGCCATTTCCTGGAACTTGGCCTGACGCTGGTATTCGACGCGGTGCCATTTGAACCCGAGCTGCAGCCCGCCACCGTTCACGCGGAACCGGAACTTGGCGCGAATCTCGGTCGGCTCTTCGCCGTAGTAGAGCGGGATCGCGAGGCGGATTTCATCGGGCACCACCACGTCATTGGTGACCCGTGTCTCGGTTTCGTACTTGAACGACAGATCACCGTTCTCAAGACGGGTTCGGGACTTGAATTGCGCGCCCTGGGTGGCTTCGAGGTCTCGGCAAATCTCGATGATGGTGGCGTGCTCCGGGTCGATGATGTCGGACACGTTCTCTTCGATGAAGAGCGCGAACTCTTCCTGGCTATGCATCTTGCCTTCCATCGCCGACCAGCGCGCGTATTCGAGGCTGTTGGCGATCTTGAGCGTTGCCGTGTGGGTGTTCGGCTGCGCTGCCAATTCCTTTTCCGCCTGATTGTCCGAGTGCCAGTCCAAGCGCGCCGTGATCGTCGAGGCGTCGTAATTGGCGATCAGGATCGACCGGTCATCGGCGAAGCGCTTCACGTAATCGATCAGGGACTGCCGATCGTTAACCACGATGCTCTGCTTGATGTAGGGGGGCAGCGCGTGCGGGTTTGTGATGTCCTGAAGCTGGAACCTCTCGGGCACAAAGGCGTGCTTGCGGCCGTCGCCGTGATCAATGACCGGATCGGCAATGCGTGCACCTTCGATCGCCGCGTCCAGTGCATCGCGCGGGTAATCCAGTTCGGGGATTTCAGATAGTTCTGTAGACATACTGCTCACTCCTGATTTGGCAGCCTCGGTTATTCCGCCGCGTGACGGCGGCGTTCGATTTCGTCCTCGATGTCGAGCTGGTTCGGGTCGCGACGGCTGAGCTTGCCTTCGTCGTCGGCGAAGTAGATGCCGGTTCCCATTGCCTTCTGCGGGACCTTCGATGTGACCTTGGGCGTCACCTCGATCTGCCCGGCCTTATTGAACTTGAGCGGGATGGTGATCTGCAGCTGACCATCGCCGCCGGTGTCGGCCATCGCCTCGATGACCTTTTCGAGCTCGGCGTCTGCGGTGCGGAGCAGCTCCCCGCGCCGGAACGACTGGATCAGTTCCAGGAAGTTGATGCTGTGATCGGGTTGTGGCATTTAGTGTTCCTTTTGATTAGCGCGGTGATTCCGGTTCTGTGCGCGGCCATGTTCTTGGGTCTTTGATGATGCCCATGCAGCCCATGCAGAGGTCAGCGCTCCATCCCGCCGTGTCCGCGATGGCATCCGGGCGGGAAGACACTGCTTTAAATTCCATGCGTAGAATCTGATCGCGCGGTGACTTCTCCATTTCGTCGGTGCGCTTTCCGCAACCGTCACATTCAACCAGTCTTGCCATTTGGCTCTCTCCTAACGTTGTGAAGCAATGCGCCCGAGCCATGCGTCGAATTCGGTGCGCAGGATTTTAAAGCGGGCGAGGGCGGCGGGGCGGGTGGCGAGGTCTCGGCGGCTGCCGATCTTGCAGAACTGGCGCAGGTATTCGGCGGCAACGGTGCTGGTGACCTGCTCGAGCTCCTGCAGCACGTTTTGCATCCGCTCCGCGACGAAGCGCTGAAACTGCGGATCGTTGCAGAGGATGCCTGCCTGCTGGGGCCAGTCGGTGAGGTCGGGGTCGGTCATTTCCTGTCACCTTTCACCGGAAATTCAGACAGCCGCGGTTTCAGCGCAAATTCTGCCAGCCGTTCGCCCAGCTCCATCGGCCATGTCAGGCGGGCAAAGAGGCCCAGCTTGCGGTGTGGGAAGGCGAATAAGCCGCCGATGTAGATCCAGAGGGCAAGCGTGGTCATTGCGTCTCCGCGGATATGGTGGCCGCTCGGCGCATGTCGGCTTCCTTCAATATTTCGTCGGCCATATCCGCCAGCACTTGGGCGACACCATCGCGGTCAACCTTGTCCGCTTTGCGTAGATGTTCGTACTCGCCCGCAATGTGCTCGGCGATCTGCGCCATCTCGGCCCAAGGCAGAGCTCGCAGCGATATGGCCAGCGAAACGAGCGGCTCGACCGGATTGCGTTCGCCGCGCTTTGGTGGCGCTGGTGTGGTGGGGGCTGATGCGGTCGGTTGGACTGCGTCTTTGCTCAAACTCATGCCGCCTCGCCTTCCACCAGCACCAGCATGTCGCGGGCGCGGAACCATGTTTCGGGGTCGGTGTCCGGATCGGCGATCAGGCACTGACAGGCGGCGGCAATGGCCGGATCATCGTAATTCGCCACATCGGCGAGGACGGCGCGGGCGTACCAGGGTGCATCCGCGCCGTCCCCCATGCCCGGTCCCAAGGATGGGGAGTGAGTGAAGGCGGGCCGGGTCATTTCGGTGTTCCTTTCATGCCAAGTGCGGCGTTCGACCATTCCCAGAGCACACCGCGCGGGGTGGCGGCGGTGGCGATGACGCCGTGCATCGACAGGATGTAGCCGGTGTCGGGTTGCTGGCTGAGGATCGCCATGCCGCTCTGGCGGAGCTGGGTGATCAGGTGCAGATCGGGGCGCAGGGCGGCGTCTGTGGCCGGGGTGCTGAGCCGGTGGCGGATCAGTTGGGCCATGCCTTCGCGCATCAGGGACTGCGCGAGTGCGCCCTTGCGGGCAAGGGCGTCCTCGGGGCGCGGAAAGTCGGGGCGGATGATATCAGCACCGTGGGTCATGATGCGCTCCACTGGCTGCCGAGGCCGATGCTCATGCCAAGCGCGAGGATCAGGAGCAACATTCCGCAGAAAAACGCGTATCCGGCGGGTGTTTTCCTGTCCTCCACACTCAGGCCGCCCGCCACGATGAAAAACGCGGCCGCCATCGGCGCGCAGATGATCGTTGCAATCACGAATAGCCAAGTCACGCCGCGTCCTCCTGTTTCTGGACAAAGGACACGCCTGCCGACTGGAACACCTCGAAGGTCTCGCCGGGGTACTTCTGCGACAGGCGGTCGGCCTCTTCCATCGCCGACGCCATGTCGGGATGTTCGAACGGCACGAAAGGGTAGCGGCATCCGATGCGGCCGGTTTTCTTGCCGCGGCGGAACACGAGGTATCCGCCGCCGATGGCCTCTCCGGAACGTGGTTTCATGCCGCGGTCCCCCGGTTCATGTAATTGTCGATGCGCCGTACCAGTTCGATCCACTGGGCGATGGCGGCGGGTTTGGTCTCGCCGAAGGCTGTGACGCCGAACATGGTCAGCTCGCCTTCGTGCGGCCCCCAGTTCGCGGCGGAGCCCTTTGGGTCGGCGGGCGGGATGTAAACTGCCCCGGCATCGCGTTCCCAAAGGGCCACGAGCTCAAGACGGTCGGTCTCAGGCAGCGGGGCCAGCGTTTCGGCCATTTCGCGGGTGATCGTGGCCGGGGCGAAGGCGATGCTTTCGACGGGGTAGCCCGCAACGGTCAGCGCCTCGGGGGTGCGGATGGCGGTCATTGGATATGCTCCATGTGGGGGCAGAGGATGGTCAGCGCCTGTTGCAGGTCGGTGCAGTTGAACACCGCGTCGGTGATCTGGTCGCTGTCGGCCTCGACACCCGCGACCATTGCGATGTCAGCGGCCAACACATCCAGCGCCGTCGCCAGCGTGTGGGCGAAGGTCAGCATCTGTCGAAGCTGGGTGTCCTGCGTCAGCGCGGCTGTGATGAACGTCTCGCCCCGCTTGGACGTGATCATGCCGTCGCCGTCCTGCGTGGGCAGTTCGACGCGGAGAAAGCTGAAATTGGCGTCGCTCATGCCGCGTCACCGCCGGTCGGGCGCATGTTGCGCACGTAATCGCGGGTGCGGGCGCAGGCGTCGGCGAGGATGTCACCGAGGGGCACGACGTTTTCGGCCATCGGGGCCTCGATCGTGGCGGTGGCCGGGCCGATGCGGTGGGCGGGTGCGCCGAGATTGGCAAAGCGGGTGGTGATGCCGCGCGCCTCGGCCAGCGTCAGGAACGCATCGGCCATCAGCGCGGGTTCGCAGCGCACGGCCCGCGGGTTCGTCACAACGGCGCGGGCGCGGTCAATCAGGTGTCTGTCGGGCATGCGTGCCTCCATCTGGTGATGAATTCGAGTAATGCAAAATGCATTGCCACATGTCAATGCAAAAAGCATTTTGCATTTTTCCCGCGCGAATCGCAGTGCTGTTTATGGCGGGTCGGCCTTGAATTTTTCTTGCATGGGGTGAACATTGTTAAGGAGTGCAACTAACGGGGGTGCAAAATGCCAGTTTACACACGTATCATTGCCGCGTTTTTAGCGGTTTACGCATTGGCGGTGCCGGTCTCAGCCAACGAGGCGATTATCCTAAAGCAAGATGACGCGCCGATCCGAATTGACTGGTACAAAGCCAATCATAAATCGACCGGACGTGCGGGTGTGATCTCGCACAGGGTCAGTGTTACGGCGCTTACAGAAAACAGTGTTCAGGCCTTTGCGCTTGGATTTCATGTTTTCGATGCGTTCGACAGAAATATGGACAAGCCGTTCTTTGGGTATCACATGGAGCGACTCGCGGCTGGTGCGGAGCAGTCTGCCGTTTGGGAGCAAAATGCTCGGGATTCGTTTACATTCACGCGGTATGGGACGGGCGTGGTTTATGTGGCGATTGCGCGATTATTCGATGGCACGATTTGGAAAGCTGACGAAGTCGATATCCAGCTTCAATTGGAGGATCTGGAATTTGAACTTAACCAGTTTGAGTGACGTGTCGGTCGTAGCGCATTTCTCTTATCGCATGCCTGGTCTGAGCGTGGCCTCAATGACGCCAATGGACGCTTCCACTTCGTCATCACTCGCTGCGCTCTCACCGCATGGTGCAATTATGCCAGACCCAGTTGAAATACGCAGCACGGTTCGACCGGTATCATTCCGCTCGTTTACGACTTGACTCAAAACGGCCTGCCCTGCTTTTGCCTCGACTTTGGTTGGATCGACAATCAGCAAATCGCCTCGTAGCAATGCAAGCCCCGGGTAGTGACGTTGCAGCTCAAAAACTTCGATGCGGACCGCTCGTGGTGCTATCACCTGCGCTAGGCGAGTGAGTTGAATGCGCTGAGTGTCAGTCGGGGCGATGAACGGGATGGCATCTGTTTCAGAAAACCCGCCGACACTACTTGGCGCACGATTTCTTTTTTGCTTTGTTGATCGGGCGTTGTCGCGGCCCGTCATGAGCCACCCAACGCTGACCTGAAACGCTTTCGCGTATTTTTCCATATCGTGTGGCTTGATGCCTCGATGACCGTTTTCATGGCCAGTGTACGTTGGGTACGTCCAGCCGTAAGCCTTTGCCGCCTCGGACGCAGTGGCGAAGCCTGCGGCTTCACGGGCTTCTTTCAAGCGAGTTGGTATATCGGTCATGGGCGCGGATTAACAGACTTCAAAATGCAAAAGGCGTTGACAATGCATTATGCAAAATGCATTCATTCTCGAATGAACGTGCTTTTGGATATCTGGCCAACATGGGCGGCGCTCGCGCGGGACCTGAAAGTGCCGTACCCCACGGTGAATTCTTGGTCGCAACGCGGTATTCCGCCGCGACGCTTTCGAGAGATTATCGAGGCGGCAAAACAGCACGACGCATTGCTGACTTTTGATCATCTTGAACAAGTGAATTTGGAGATCACGGGCCCAAATCAAGAGGACGCCGCATGAGCCGCGCCCTCCGTCCCGTCCTTTCCCTTGCTGTTTCGACATCTGATCCGTTGCCACGCGATCAGGATGCACCGGAACAGGAGGTCGGGTCTTTGGGAAAAGAATTCGCACGGGAAAACAGTGCCTTGGACGGGCGTCCGGTCGATCCGTACCGGTTCAAGACGCTGTTCCCGGACCAGTGGTCGGCGTTCCTGCGCGCGCATCATCACCGGCCCGAAGAAGTCGCGGTGTTTTATGGCGTCACGTTCCGCACGGCTGAGAACTGGTGGCACGGCGTCAATGCCGGGTCCGGTGCGGCCGTCGCTCTGGCTGCGCTGACCGAACCCGCCGGGTTCGCCGCGCATTTCAGCGACAAGAGGGTGGCGTGATGGGGTTTGATCGGAACATGGCGGGCCCCTCCCTGACGGGTTCTGATGCCCGACCCGCCTTGCTCGACCTACCGTCTGGCGAAGAGATCCTCGCCCAGTTTGTCCAACGCGATCTGGTGTGTGTCGGGCCACACCTCGCCACGCAAAACCTCACCGACGCGGTTGGCGTTGGTTCCGAGTTTGTGAACGATATCGGTGAACGTCTCACCTTGCAGCTTCATGATATGCGCTGTCACGGCTGCGTTTTTACACAGGCGCTTGCGCTTGTGGTCGATAGCGTTCAAGGGAATACCCGTGATAGGGTGTCTGTATTGGGCCATGGGTTTAGCTCCTTTGTGGCTCAATGGGGAACGACGGGGGTAAGGGGCCCGCTGTTCCCAGTGTTGACTGCGCATTTTGCGGCGCAGTTTTGCAGGTGGGGCCTCTCGACTACGAATCGAGAGGTCCCACCACACATCAAGCATGTACAGCATCGCGCGCAGGGTCCAGCCGGGATCACAAAATGTAGCGCGCAAGCCACGCAAACAGGCATGTCAAGAATGTTCACGGTGCCTGCCGTGAACCGGCGTGGGCCGCGTCTCCTCCAGAGCGCGCGCCCGAACTCACGGCGGGGCGCGTCTGATCGATCGTCCCGCCGCCTTTCCCGGAATTCGGCGTCGTCGTGTGTTCGCAAGGCACGCACCGCATGTGAGGGGCGGACGGCGTCGATGCCCTCACACCTCCCTGTTGGACTATGGGCGCGGTCGGTTTCCCGGCTGCGCCCTTTTTTCTGCGAGGACATGAGATGACAGAAAAGCCGCTTGCGATCCCGGATTGCGACACGTTCCGTGATATGTGGCGCGACGGCGCGACGATCGAGGCTATCGCCTCGGAGTTTCAGACTGGCACCTGCGTGGTGGACCGGGCGCGACTGCGCTACGGTTACCCGCCACGGTCGCGGGGCAGGCTGCTTGGCCCGATGCCGCGCAGCGCGGCACCTCCGGATCCCCGCCGTGCGCCGCCGGACCCCGTTGTCGAGGTGTCGCGCCGGGTGCAGCCGACCGGGTTCGAGCGCTGGACCATCGATCAGATCGCAGCGGTGCAGCGCAGTCAGGGGCGCTATCGGCGTCTTGCGGAACTGGCCGACGCCTGGGGCGAGACGGTGAGCGCGGTTCTGGGTCTCTGGCACCGGGTAAGGGTGTCGGGATGACCGCCAACCGTTCCAGCGCCGTGATGCAGCAGCGGGCCGAGGCGCATGACAGTCTCGACGATTTTCCGACGCCGCCCTGGGCGACACGGGCGCTGATGGACATTCTCGAAGGGCAGGGCGAAAGCCTGCACCTTTGCCACGTCTGGGAACCGGCCTGCAACCGTGGCCACATGGCGAAGGTGCTGGCAGAGCGGTTCGACAGGCTCTTTGCCACGGACGTGCACGACTACGGCTGGCCGCGACAGGACGCGGTGGCGGATTTCCTGATCGACTGGTCGCAGGACGCGCCCGATGTCGACTGGATCATCACCAACCCGCCCTTCCGGCTGGCCGAGGATTTCATCACGCAGGGACTGCGCCTGGCCAAACGCGGCGTGGCGGTGCTGGTGCGGACCTCGTTCATCGAGTCCCAGGGCCGGTTCGAGCGGCTGTTCCGTGACACGCCGCCCCAGCTCGTCTGTCCGTTCGTCGAGCGGGTGGTGATGTGGAAGAACGTGCTGCTCGATCCGGATGTGCCGATCATGCGGGTGAACGATGCGAACCCGAAGCTGCAGAAGCCGACCTCGGCCACCTCCTATGCCTGGCTGGTGTGGATGCATGGCCGGTTCGGGTATCATCCCAAGCTGATCTGGGTGCCGCCGCACCGCGCCACCCTGACCCGTCCGGGTGATTACCCGCCCGTTCCCGACCACCTGCGTCCGCCTGTGGGGGAGTTGCTGTGATGCACAAAAACAGTCGTCTCGCAATGCTATACGTCGAAGACATTCTGACACTTGATCGCGTTGTTGATCTCATCCTGCGAGAGACATCGCTGCTCGGAAATGCGCGATTGGTAATGCTGGCCACTGCTTTCAATCGCGGACGAATTGATCCGGGTACAGCGGCTGCCTATTGCGGTCTGTCAGCGCTGGAGATTGATTCGGTTTTGTTGGAACTGGTGGCCCGTCGATTTTTGAAGGGAGCGGGTCAAGACTACAAAAACCAGAAAATGGTCGCTGCATTTGAGAAGCGCGTCGACCTGCACCCCAATCACGGGCCGCACTCGTTACGTCCTCCATTCACTGTCAGTGATCGTGTTCGCCAACGGGTATACGAGCGCGATGGTCACGAATGCTGGTACTGCGGCGCGACTGAAGGCCTTACGCTCGATCATATGACACCGCAATCGCGAGGCGGGACGGATTGCGTCGACAACCTTCTCACCTGCTGTAGCTCTTGCAATAGCGCAAAGAGATCGAAAACCTTCGCGGAATACATCGAGTTTCTCAAAGAAACAGGAGAGGCATTGCCGCCAAATCTCTGTGTCGATGTAAGCCCTCCGATTCCAATGCACTTACGGTCGGTAGATGTGGAGTATCTCCATGACTGACCGCCTGACCCGACAGGCCTTTCTGCGCGTGGCCACGGTGGTGGCGCTGAGCCGGGATTTCCCGTCCGGCTTGATCTTCGACCGCCACATCGCGCATCTGGCGGACCTTGCGCCGCGCCTGCCGGATCATCCCGAAGATCCGCTTTACGTGCTGCGCGGCTGTGCCTGCGCGCTGGTGGATGCGCGGTGCGCGCGCGGTCCCTCGGACTGGTCGACGCTGATCTACAACCTGCAGCGCGCCCTGCGCGAGTGCATGGTCATCGCCGCGGCGCAATCGCTCGAGGCGGTGGAGGCCTGCATGTCCTGATCGGATTGGGGCTGATTTCTGGGCGAGAGGCGCATCAAGACGCCCCGTCCATCCCAGCGGCTGAGGCAGGCCGCATCACGACGCGCAACCGCAACAGCGGGCGCATGAGGCATGGCAAGAAAGGGCAGCGTGATGCAGCCTTCACATCTGACTCCGGTCGATAGTGACATTCCGGTTTATCCGATTTCAGCGGAAAGCCGTCTGGATTCGCATTATTTCATGCAATTCAACCATGACCGCTACGACCGCAGCAACTTTCGCCGCAAGTCCTATCGAGATCCGGAAGTCGGCTTTTTCGGAATGGAACTCTTCTTCAAGTCGCATGGTGAAACCCCGCTGGGCACCTTGCCGCTTGATGATGAAAGCCTCGCGTTTCTTCTGGGGTTGCCTTTGGATAAATGGCTGTCGCTGAAAGAGCGCCCGTTTAACCCGCTCTACAACTGGCGTCGCGTGCAGTGCGACAACGGAGAAATCAGACTGGCGCATCCCGTGGTGCAGGAAGTGATGGAGGCCGCGTTGCGCGGGCACCAAGAGCACAAGGCCAGCAACGAGGAAAAGGCGGTCTATCAGCGGCGCATTCGTCTGGTGAAACAGCTCAGTCAGTGCGGGTGCGGCGATGATCTCTGCTCAGACGATTACGCTGTCGGGTGGATCGACGAATGGTTGCTCGAACATCACCCAGGTCAGCGACGGATGCCGCAGATACAGCACTCCATCGCTCGGGCGTTACGGGCTGCCGCATCGGAGGGAATTCTTAATAGATCCCGTCCCGGGCGCTGAAATCATTCAATAAATCGGGCCGTTTGTGTCTGGAACAGTTCTCAACAGTTCCGAACAGAATGGAACAGTTCCAGACATAAGAGAGGAAACGAAATGAGAGAAAAAGAGACCAGAGTTCGTTCCTCTCCAAACCGAACGGCAGCGCATGACGATAGGTCGGAATTGCTTAGAAAAAGGGGGAACCGACATGGGCAGTGAGACAGACCAGGTGGAGACCAAGCGGGACCGGGTGCGCAGGCTGGTGTTCACGCCATTGGCCGAACGTGGCTTCCGGTTTCCGAGGGCGTTCGACGCCGACGATCAGCGCAAGGCGATGGATGCGATGATCGATACGGTGACCTACCTGAGCGACGATGCGCTCCGGGCGTTGGAGCAAAGCCTGCGGTCCAAGGGTGATGGCAGTGCCCGGTGCTTCTGGCCGTCGATCGCCACGATCAACGGGATCGCCGAGGCGCTGGAGGCGCGACCGATGCGCGAGCTGCCCGCGCTTCTGCGGTGGTTCGCCTCGAAGGCCGGGCCGGATGCGCTCAAGGCCGAACGCCATGTCGCCGAGTACCTGTTCTGGAAGCGCCACAAGAAACCGCCCCTGACCGATCGGGACCGTCGCCGGATCGCCGAGGTCGCGCGCGAACAGGCGGACCGTGCGGCGCGGGTGCGCGACCGGATCGAGCGCGGCTTCCAGCCTTTCGGCGACGATGGCCAGTGGCTCGCCTGGTATGACGATCTCGACCAGCGGGTGCGCGGGTATATCGCCGAGGCGGCAAAGGGGGACGCGGCGTGATGGTCGATGTGTTCTACGTCACGCCTTTGGCCACGGTGCTGACTCGGCTGCCGAATGATTGGCGCCGGGCTGCGGCGGCCAACCTCGACCGGTCCGCACCGCCCGCCGCCTGCGGACCCGAGATCATCGCGGCCCCAGCGCGCGGGCCCATGCAGGTGTTCGTGCCGCGCGAGATGGTGGTGACCGATGCGGGCAACCTGGTGTCGCGACGAGCTGGCTATCTTGGTCGGGACGGCGCGCGGGTGGCCGATGCGTTCGACCTGATGACGATGAATGCGATCAAGGCCCAGCCGAAGGTGGTGGCAGCGGCACGTCGGGATTACGACAGGCGGCGAGGGGCAATGCCACGGCATTCCGTCCCTGAATTTGTCGAGCCCGCGTTCGTGCCTCCCTTCACGCATGGTCAGGTGGCGGCGGCGCGGGATTATGCGGCGCTGACCGAACGGTGCGAGGCGTCGGGTGTTTCCTGCGCATCGCTCGAAGCGGTTGGGCGTGGGTCTGGCGGTGGTGATCGCGAAGCGGCAATCTTCCGGGACTTCGCCCGGCTTCGGTCGCTGCACCGCCGGATCGGTGACGGTTTGGCGAAAGAGGTGCGGCGGCATCGGCCATCGGCCACCGGAGGCAAGCGGTCTGCCATCCGGGTGCGGACGCTGGTCGACATGGTGTGTCTCGGCAATATGACGCTGGATGAAGTGCTTCGGAACCACGGCTGGGCCAGCAAAAACGATGCGGTTCGGTCCGATCTGCGCGCCGCTTTGTGCGCCGCGCTGGACCGTATGCAGGGGTACGATCTGGATCGACCGCAAAATGTGGCTTGACGCTTAGGGGAACCGCAGACTACAGATATGTCATCATCACAAATTGCGCCCGGAGAGGATCACACCTCTGCCGGGCGTTTTCATTTCGTCGGGTGATCTCAGCCAAAATCCAGCCTCAGCGGGTCCTTTCTGGGCCGGTGTCTATACGGTGGCGCTAAGCGCAGAGGTTTTGAACCGCTAAACGTCCGACCAAGCCTAAACGCAAATTGCTAAACACAGGGGCCATGTCCGGTTTAACCACCACCCAGCTTGCCGAGAAACTGAACCTGACCAAGGGGCGCATCAGCCAGATGGTTAAATCAGGGCATCTCGACGGCTGCTACCAGGGTGAGGGCCGCAACCGGCGCTTCGATCTGGCCAAGGCGGCCGAACGGCTCAAGAGGAACCTCGATCCAGGGCAGATGCTGGGCAACGGGGCGAAGACGAAGAAACAGCTCGAGGCGGCGCTTACCGGGTCGGCGGAAGACCCGAAACATCCGGCGGGTGCGAGCGAACTGCCCGAGAAAGACATTTCGCGGTATGAGCTGGCCCGGATCGAGAACGCGGAGGAAGACCTTCGCCGGAAACGCCGGGAAAGCGCGGCGGCCGAGGGCACGATGGTCCTGGCGTCTGAGGTCCAGCAGCAGATCGGCCGGATCATGGCGCAGGAGATCGCCGAGTTCGAAGCGGTGATGCGGGAAGCGGCCTCGGTGGTCGCCGACATTCACGGTCTCGATGCGCGGGAGATTCGACAGGTGCTCAACGACGAATGGCGGAAGCATCGTCAGCTGCGCCGGGATGAGCTTAACGCCGAGGCGGAAAGCGCTGACCTGTCCGAGGCCGAAAAGGCGGCGGATATCTGATGGGGTGCCTGGTCTCGGCCAAGGCTGTCGTCGCCGCGGCGATGGCGCGGGCAATGGACCCGCCGCCCCCGCCGGACATCACGCGGTGGTGCGAAGAGAACATCGTTTTCGACGAACGCTCGCCGATGCCGGGTCCGTTCCGGATCGACCGGTTCCCGTTCCTGCGGGAAATCCACCAGGTGCTGTCGCCGGAGCATCCGGCCCGCGAAGTGACGATCCTCGGCTCGGCGCAATGGGGCAAGACGGTCTCGATCATCAACCCGGTGGTCGGTGCCTGGCACGAATACGGGCCGGTCGATAGCCTGGTGGTTCATCCGACGCACAGCTCGGCGACCGAGTGGATCGACAACAAGTGGCTGCCGATGCGCAGACAGGCTCCGAGCCTTCTGAAGGTGTTCGGCGACGGGCGCAGCGGTGACCAGAGGGACGCGAAGTTCAACCAAGAGACGCTGGCCAGAAATGGCAGCCTGAAGATCACCAGCGCCGGGTCGCCGGACGATCTGGCCGGCACGACGCGCCGCCTCGTGGTGATGGATGACGTCGCGAAGTTCGAGATGCACGTGAAGGGTGATCCAGAGGCGCTCGCGGTGAGCCGCGCGGCGAGTTTCGAGGATGCGAAGATCGTGCGGGTGTCGACGCCGCAGATTTTGGGGACGTGCCGGATTTCCCGGGCGTTCGCGCGCAGCGATCAGCGGCACTTCCACGTGCCCTGTCCGCATTGCGACCACTACGCGCCGCTGACCTGGGAGAACTTCAAGCGGAACATTGATCCGCAGGATTTGGCCGCGGCGCATTTCCGCTGCGACCAGTGCGGGCAGAAGATCGAGCACAAGCACAAGCGGGACATCATCGCCCGCGGCCGGTGGGTGGCGCACAACCCGAATGGCGATCATCCGGGGTTCTTCCTCTGGCGGGCCTACGTGCCGCAGCGCGACTGGCGGTCGATCGCGGTGAACTATGCCCAGCTCATGGGCTGGTCGACGGCCAGCGGGCAGGAGGGCGGCGAAGAGGGCAAGGAAAGCACCGTCGAGGCGGAAACCGAGCAGACGTTCTTCAACGACGTTCTGGGCCTGCCCTACGAGCAGGCCACCAACGCGCCGAAATGGGAGAAGATCCGGGATCGCGTGGAGAACCCGGGCGAAGACGAGCATCGGCGCGGCAAGGGCATCGTGCCGGCGCGGGGCGTGATCCTGTCGGCGGGTGTCGACCTGCAGGCGGATCGCATCGAGGTCCATGTCGTGGCGTTCGGGCCGAATTTCCGGCGCTGGGTGGTCGATTACCTGGTGATTCCGTACCAGATCAGCGATCCGGAAGGGTCCGACGCCCTCGATGCGCTGCTCAAGAGCACGTGGCGCACCGAGCGAGGCCTGCGACTGAAGCTCGACATCATGGTGATCGACAGTGGTGCGTTCACCGACGCGGCCTGGACCTACGCCAAGCGGCATCCCTGGAGCCGGGTCATCCTGATCAAGGGGGCCAAGGGCGACACCGGCCCGATCATGGCCGAGATGAAGTTCGAGCGCCGCGCCGACGGGCGTGTGAAGCGCCGCCAGAAGCGGGCGTTCATGCTGAATGTCAGCCAGATGAAGGGCGAGTTCTACCACGCCCTGGAAGAGACTGATCCGCTCAAGCGGGGGTATGTCGATTTTCCACTGGGGCTGGGGGATGAGTATTACCGCCAGATCACGTCCGAAGTTCGGGTGATCCGGCGCTCGAGCTCGGGCGTGCCGGTCAGCAAGTGGGTGCCCGTCGAGGCATCCCGCCGGAACGAAGGTCTCGACACGATGAACTATGCCGAGGCGGGTGCGCGCAGGAAGCAATGGGCCACGCTGTCGGCAGAGGACTGGGCGATGCTCGACCAAGAGCGCGGTGCGGCCCCGCAGGACGCGGAGCCCGAGCTCTTCGATCAGATGGCGACGAAGGTCGAGCCGGTCGATCGGCCCGACGCAAAAGCGGAACGCGGCAAAGACGAGCAGACATCATCCGAACCGGTCAAGGATGACTGGCTCGGCGGAAGGGGCAGTGGATGGCAACTGTAGAAGAAAAGATCGAGGCGCTTGAAAGCGCGATGGCGTCGGGTGTGCGCGTGGTCAGCTTCGACGGCCATCGTACCGAATACCAGGACATCGCCGAGATGCAGAGCGCGCTGGACTATTTCCGGGCGCAGAAGCGCGAAGCGGCGGGGCAGCGACCCGTTCGCGCGAATGTAGGGGCCTTCACCCGGTACTGACATGACATCACTTATTCAGCGGCTGATGCCGCAATTCAGCGCCCGGCGTGCCGAGGCGCGGCTTCGTCTTGAGCGCGCGAACACGTCCCTTCTGGCCGAGAAGAAGCGCGCCGAGCTGGTCCAGAGCTATGACGCTGCCCGCACCGGCGGGCGCGCCAGTGGCTGGTCGCGGCCGCAGACCTCGGCCTCGACGGAAATCCAGGCGGCGATCCCGATGCTGCGCGCCGCCGCGCGCGACCTGGTGCGCAACAGCGCCTATGGCGCGGCGGCAACCCGAGGGCTTGCGGCGCATATCGCGGGCACCGGTGTCCGGCCCCGGGCCATCGTTCCGGACGGTGACAAGGCCGATCGGGAAAAGCTGCAGCGCCAGACGCGGGACCAGTGGGAGCGGTTCGTCGAGCGCTGCGACCCCAGCGGCCAGATGGATTTCTACGGCCAGCAGAACCTGCTGACCCGCACGGCGGTCGAGGGTGGTGAAGCGCTGCGCCTCTGGCGGCCGGTGGTCGAAGGCAACCGCCTGTTCTGGCGCTGTGAAATCCTTGAAGGTGATCTGCTCGATCACTCGATGAACACCGTGCTCAAGTCGGGCAACCGGGTGGTTCAGGGCGTCGAGTTCGATGAGATCGGCCGTCGCGTGGCCTACCACCTCTTCGAGACGCATCCCGGTGACCGGTACGCGCCGCTGGCAAGCACCTGGCGGACGCGCCGGGTCGAGGCGCAATATGTCGACCACATCTACGAGGTCCTGCGCCCCGGCCAGGTGCGCGGCGTGTCGTGGTTCGCGCCGGTGGCCACGCTTTTGCGGGACATCGACGATCTGGCCGAGGCGGAGCTTGTTCGAAAGAAGCTCGAAGCGTGCATCGCGATGGTGGTTTACAACAGCGTCGACGAAAGCGACCCGGCAGCCAGCATCGCGGGTGGGTCTGTCGGCGGTGAGGCGGGCGACAGCACACCGGCGCTGAAAACCGCCTCTGGTTCCCCGGTCGAGCGCATGACGCCGGGCACGATCCTTGAGGCCAAGCCCGGCTGGGAGGTGAGCTACCACGCCCCTGCCGCCAGCGAAGGATTGGTCGAGCACATGCGCGAGCGGCTGCACGCGGTCGCGGCCGGTCTGGGCCTGCCCTATGCCGGCATGACGGGTGACCTGTCATCGGTGAACTATTCCTCGATGCGCGGCGGCGAGATGAGCTTCAACCGCCTGGTCGAGAGCTGGCAGAGCATGCTGATGATCCACCAGTCCGGGCGTCCCGCGTGGAAGCGCGTGATGCAGGCGGCGCAGATGAATGGTGACCTCGCCGAGGGTGCGATCCCGCGCGCGGCCTGGACGCCACCGAAGCGGCCTTGGGTGGACCCGTTGAAGGATGCGAGCGCTGCGATCCTGCAGATGCGGGCCGGGCTGATTTCTCCGCAGGAGGTGATCTCGCGGCTTGGGCGCAATCCGGAGGAAGTGCTCAAGGAATTCGAAGAGTGGCAGGAGCTGACCAGCGATCTGCCTCTCGATCCCGGGTTCGGCGGCGCGCCCGCGACCCCAAAATCCGAAGATTGAGGAGCAAGACATGCCTGAACAAAAGGCCATCGCTGGTGGCGTGGATATGCTGACGCAAGCCAACTCGCCACTGCAGTCGATCAACGAAGAGGAACGTACGATCGAGTGCGTGTTCTCGACCGGTCAGCTTGTGCGGCATCCCGTACGCCACAATGACCGCTGGCAGATGATGCAGACCCGCCTGGTGCTGACGAAAGACGCCTGCGATCTGAGCCAAGCCGACAAGGGCGCGGTTCCGGTGCTCAACGACCATTTCGTGTATGACACGCGGTCGGTGCTGGGCAGCGTGCAGAAGATCACCCTCGGCAATAACGAAGCCCGCGCCGTGCTGAAGTTCTCCCAGGCCGAAAGCGTCAAAGACACCTGGCAGAAAGTGTCCGATGGCTCTTTGCGTAACGTTTCGGTCGGTTTCAGCGTGATCGAGCAGGAGCTCCGCCTCGAGAAAAACGACCAAGGTGAAGACATCGAGGTGATGTATTTCACGAAGTGGCGGCCGATGGAAATCTCGATGGTCGCAATCGGTGCAGATCGGGGGGCCATGACGCAGGCCGCTGCGCTGCACCAAGCCGAAACCATCAACTTACCCCCGAATTCCGCGGCTGATGCCGCCGAATCTGCGAGCCAACCGCCTGCGGCGGACGGAGCGCTGTCAATTCAGCAAGAGGAGGCAGATATGCCTGAGAATGACACTCAAACCGCCGCAACACCTGCGGTGACCACACAGGCTGCGCCCACTGCGCAGACCCAGCCGAACGAAGAGGCGCTTACCCAGGCGGCAATCGCTGAACGCGGTCGTATCGCAGCGATCCAGCGCACGGGCCGTCAGCTTGGGTCCAGTGAGCAGCTGATCCAGTCGGCGATCGATGATGGCATGAGCATCGAAGATTTCCGCGGCAAGGCGATCGAGGCCTTCGCCCAGGCGGGTCAGCAGGAGACCCGTGGCATCGGTGGACCGCGCGCCACTGTCACGGCCGATGGGCAGGACCGGTTCCGCCAGGGTGCGCTGCTCGGCCTGATGGCGCGTGCCGGTATGGAAGGCGGCGAGCGCAACGAGTTCACCGGTCAGAGCCTGGCCGAGCTTGCGCGTCAGTCGCTGCATGTCGCCAACGTTACAATTCCCAACGACCGCATGCAGATGGTGGGTGCCGCCTTCACCCAGGCGGGCTCGCACGGGACCAGCGACTTCCCGAACGTGCTGCTGAACCTGATGAACAAGGCTGCGCTGAAGGGCTGGGAATCCGCCGAGGAAACCTACGAGCTTTGGACGGATGAGGGCATTCTGACAGACTTCAAGCCCAGCAAGCGCGTTGGCCTCGGTCTGATGGACGCCTTGCCGGAAGTCAAAGAGGGTGCGGAGTACAAGCACGGCACCGTCGGTGACCGTGGGGAGACCATCACGCTGGCGACCTATGGCCGTCTGCTGCGCATCACGCGCCAGGCGATCATCAACGATGACCTGCAGCTCTTCGCCAAGCTGCCGATGGAAGCGGCCCGCACGTCGAAGCGCACGATCGGTAACCTGGTCTACGCGATCCTGACCAGCAATCCGAACATGGCCGACGGCACCGCGCTCTTCCACGCGGATCACAAGAACCTCGCCTCGTCCGGTGCTGCACCGAGCGTCGAGACCCTGAGTGCCGCCCGCACCGCGATGCGGACGCAGACGGAAAGTGCAACCTCGACCGCTGCGCTGAACATCCGCCCGGCCTACTTCATCGTTCCGGCGGCGCTGGAAACGGTGGCCACGGAGCTGATGACCAGCGTCGTCAACCCGACCGCACAGAAGGGCCACGCACGCAACCCGATTGCGGGCATGGCCGAGGTCGTCGCGGATGCCCGTCTCGACGCCAACTCGGCGACAGCCTGGTATCTCGCCGCGGGTCAAGGCTTCGACACGGTCGAGGTGGCCTATCTCGACGGCAACAAGACGCCGTATATCGAAGAGCAGGCCGGTTGGACCACCGACGGGGTCGAGCTGAAGGTCCGGATGGATGCGGGTGTGGCACCGCTCGATCACCGCACGCTCTACAAGAACCCGGGCGCATAACGCGGCCGCGATCATCAACGCATTCTGAAGCCCCGGCTCTCTGGCCGGGGTTTTTCGTGAAACAGGAGAATTATCCATGAAAACCTATGTTGATTCCGGCAAAACGGTCACCCTGACCGCGCCGGCCGCCGTCAATTCCGGGAAGGGCATCCTGATCGGCTCCCTGTTCGGTGTCGCTCAGAACGACGCCGAAAACGGCGGTGACCTGGTCATCGTGACCGAAGGCATCTTCGATCTGGTCAAGGTCGGCTCGCAGGCCTGGACCGTCGGGGCGAAGGTCTACTGGGACGCCAGCAACAAGCGCTGCACCACGGTCGCCACCGACAACACGCTGATCGGTGTCGCGACCGAGGCCGTCGGCAGCGGCGCGACCCTGACCACCGGCCGCGTCCGTCTCGGCATCGTCGCCTAAACCGCGTGCTGCTCGGGGCCAAAGAGCGCGCCGTGAACGTCATGTTCGCGGATCCTCACCTGTCGGAGGCGGCGACCCTGCGTCCCGCCTCCGGCGGCGAGATAGCGGTGCGCGTGATGGTGCGCGCGCCGGATGAGGTCCAGTCGTTCGGCGCGGTCTCGCTCCAGTCGGGCACGCTCATCCTTCACATCCGGATCGCGGATGCGGAGGACCTCGCCGCCGATGACGTCTTCGACGTGCGCGGCCAGACACGAAAAGTCCAGGGTCATCCCCGTCGCGACAGCACCGGGCTGATCTTCGAGGTGAACACCGTTCCGGTGTAGGAGAAACCCATGCAGAAATTCACGATCGAAACCGACGGTGCCACGCTGCGCGGTCCCGTCACGCTGCGCCTCTTCGATATGGCGGTGCAGCAGCGCAACGCAGCCGTTCTGGGCACCCGCTGGCCGCCGACGGGCCTGTTCAGCCTCAAAGAGGGTGAGGCGATCACGCTGCAGGCCGGTGATGTCCTGATCAGCGACCCAGCCGCGCTCGATGACGGGTCGGCGGACAAGCCTGCCCGGAAGGGCAAGGCCAAGGCCAAGAATGCCGAGGCGGATACCGACTGATGTTTCGGACGTCGACCAATGCCGATCAACTGCAGGCCGAAATTCTGCGCGAGATCGACAGGGGTGAACGCGCTGTCACGCGCGCGATGGATGGCGCAAAGAATGCGGTGCGCGACAACTGGCGCGAACAAATCCGGTCCGCCGGGCTTGGCAACCGCCTGCCGAACACGATCCGAGGGCAGCGCTATCCGCAGGCGGGTCAGTCGCTCAACGCGGCTGCCCTGATCTGGTCGAAGGCCCCAGAGATCGTCGGCTCGCATGAGCGCGGCGATATCATCCGCAGCAAAGACGGGTTCTGGCTTTCCATCCCGACGGAGGCGGCGGGCGCCGGTGCAGGTGGCCGCAGACTCACCGGGGGTGAATGGAAGCAGCGGCGCGGCATGCGATTGCGGTTTGTGTATCGCCCGGGGAAGGCGAGCCTCCTGGTCGCGGATGATGCGCGGGTCAGCAAATCCGGCCAGGCCCGGCGCAAAGGCGGACGCCGCCGCAAGGATGGTATCCTGACCGGTGCGCAGACGGTGGTGATCTTCTTTCTCGTGCCGCAGGTGTCGATCCGCAAGAAACTCGACCTGATGCGCGATGCCGACATGATCGCCAGTCAACTGCCCGGCATGATCGCCGCGGCGTGGGAGGGCTGAATGTCCGAGCCGATCATCGTCGCGCTGGCGGCTGCGCTCAATGCGGGGTTGCCCTGCGACGTTCACCGCAATGCCAGCCTGCCGGAAACGGTGGGGCCCAATGGCTTCGCCAGCCTCGGCGACGGTGCACCCGGTGAGCCGGTCGATATCGCGCTGTCGCCGATCACCTACAGCTACGCGCATAGCATGCCGCTCGATCTGGCGGTGCAGGCGTCCGACAATGACGCCGCGCTCAAGATCCTGAAGGATGCCGTGAACACCACAATTCTCTCGGACCGCACCCTGGGCGGTCTGTGTGAATGGATCGAGATTTATCCGGATGAGGCGGCAGCCGGGGCATTCCCCGGTGCCGCTTCGGTTAAATTCCAGATCGTCAACCTGGTGGTCCATTACCAGACCGCCAACCCACTTTCGTAAATCAACTTAGGAGACTTCCTATGGGACGTGCACGCGGTGCAAACGCCCTCATGGCGCTTGCTTTTGAATCGACCTACGGGACCACCCCGGCTTCGGGGTTTTCCAAAATGAGCTTCGTGTCCAGTGACCTGGGCACCATGCAGGGCCTCGTGGCCGACGATCAGCTCGGACAGGGTCGCGACCCGCTCGATCCGACGCAGGACGTGATCGACAACGGCGGCAGCCTGACGCTGCCCGTCGGTGTCGAATCCTTCGGTCTCTGGCTGAAACTGCTGATGGGCGCGCCGACAAGCGCAGGTGCGGGCCCCTACACGCACACGTTTGAGTCGGGCGCGTCTTCTCTGCCGTCCGCGTCGATCGAGATTGGCCATCCCGAGGTGCCATTCTACGAAATGCACTCGGGCATCATGGCGAATGAACTGACGCTGGAGATGCAGCGCGGCAAGGGGGCAAAGCTGACCGCCAGCATGGGCCTCCTCGGGCAGGGGTCGGCAACCGACACCTCGTCCAATGCAGGCACCCTCACAGATGTGTCGAAGGAGCGGTTCAGCCACTTCAATGGCTCGGTGTCGCGCGAAGACAGCACGCTGGGGTCGGTCACGATGGCGAAGCTGACGTTCTCGAACCAGCTCGAGGGGATCGAGGCGATCCGATCCGACGGCAAGATCGGCGGCTTCGATCCCGGCGTCTGCGCGGTCACCGGCGAGCTGCGCGTCCGGTTCGACAGCACGACGCTGCTCGACCAGGCGAATGCGGGGTCCTCCTGCGACCTCGACCTGCTCTGGGAGATCGATGCGAACAAGTCGCTCGCCATCGCGGTCCCGCGCATCTTCATCGAGCGGCCCAAGCTGCCAGTCAGCGGTCCCAACGGGATCGAGCAGACCTACAGCTTCATCGCGGCAAAGCAGTCCAATGGCGACCCGATGATGACGGCCGTCCTGACCAACTCGCGGGCTGATTACACCTAAGCCCGCGCTTTAATTCTCAAGGGAAATCCAGAATGTTCAAAATCAACCTGACCGGTACAGATGAAACGGTCCGCCTCTCCGAGGATGCCGGTCTCGTCTGCGCGCCGCGCGACATCGACACGATCGCCGAGGTTCTCCAGGGTCTCGGCGACGACGAGGGAGATCGCAGCCTCAATGCGATCGCCAAGGCCCTTGCGGCCGAGGTGGTGCACGACTGGTACGGGCTTTTCGATGAGGGTGGTGCCGCGATCGAGTTCGATGCCGAACTCATCCCGGCCGTGATGTCCGATCCGGTCGTTTTGCAGGCGTTCCGCAAGCAGTACCTCGATCGCCTGCTTTACATGCGTGAAGAGGGAAACGGCTCTACGCCCTCGCCGAATGGCACTACGGGGGCGGCGCAGGATACTGCCAAAGCTGTCCCGAAGAGTGCCCGGCGTGCCCCTACCGGCAAGAAAAGCCGCAAACCGCCGAAGGCCGCGACATCTGGCGGCTGACCCGCCGTCTGCGCGGACAGCTCCGCCTGTCATCCCAAGGGGAGGTCCTCGGCTTTGACTTCCCCGCCGCTTTCGAACTGGCGTCGGCCACCGGCGTGAGCCGGGCCGCGCTAGCCCAGTTTCTTCCCCTCATCGAAACCGCAATGGTCTCCAAGCTGAGAGAGAACAGCAATGTCGACTAAGCAATTCACCGTCCGGATGGAATCGCAGGGTGGTGCACAGGTCAAATCCGATCTGACCGGTATCGGTGATGCGGGTAAGGCGGCGCATGACAAGATCGCCCAGGGTGCACAGGGGTCGAGCCAAAGCACCGAGAAGATGACGCAGGAACAGGCGCGCGCCATGCGGGCCTTCCAGTCGCTCAAGGCGTCGATCGACCCGGCCTATGCGGCCCAGCTGAAATACGACAAGGCCGTTCTGCAGGTGCAGCGCGCCACGACGCTGGGCATCGCCACGAAAGAGGAAGAAAAGCGGGTCCTGGCGCAACTGACCGCGCAGTATGACCAGAACGTCGCGGCCATGCAGCGCGGCGCGGCGCAAACGGCGGCGATCGGGAAGGTCTCGAACGCCTCTTCGATGCAGGTGGCCAACCTTGGCGCCCAGTTCAATGATATCGGCGTCATGCTGGCGGCCGGCCAGTCGCCTCTGCAGCTCGCCGTGCAGCAGGGTACGCAGATCAACCAGGTGTTTGCCCAGATGGGCGGCGGCGCGGCGGCGCTGCGGGGGGTGGCCGCCGGGTTCGCCTCGATGATCAACCCGATGTCGCTGGCCACCATCGGGATCATCGCGGGCGGTGCGGCCCTGTTCCAATGGGGCCGCGAGGCGCTGGCGGCGCGCAACGAGACCGGCGATCTCGAAGAGATGATCGACAACCTGAACGCCACGGTGTCGGAAATCTCCACCTACAACCAGACGGCCCAGCAGTCGCTGGCGGAGCTTCGGGAAGAGTACGGGGCAAACGCCGCCGCCGTGCGGGACAATGCGCAGGCGCTGCGCGACCTGGCCGCGGTCAAGGCGGTGGGTGCGCTCGAGGACACGGTCAACGCGCTGTCCGGGTCGGTGTCCGAGGCGATCGAGGAGTTCGAACGGCTCGAAGGGCTGTCGGGCCGGAATGCCGGTCCGGGCGGGTCGATCCGCAGGGAACAGATCGCGGAGCTGGCCGAAGAGGTCGGGTTCACGGCAGATGAGGCGCGGCGTCTGCGTGAGGCGTTCGCTGAATTGGCGGCGGCTGACGGGTTGGGCGCGTCCACCGATGCGGCGCAGGCACTTTACGAGCAGATGGTTGCGATCTTCGGCAGCGCGCAGGACATCCCGCCCGAGCTTCAGGAGGCCGCACGGCAGGCGCTGCAGGCGGCGAATGCCGGGTACGACATCGAGGCGGCGCTGAACGGGTCTGTCAATGCGGCGGCGGCGGCGGCCGACTCGGCCAGTGGCTTGCAGGCCCAGCTGGCGGGCGCGACGGCGCAGGCGCGGGCGTTGATCGCCAACCTCGGGATGGTGCCTGCCGCGATGGCGGGGCTGGCGCAGGACGTGGTCAGCCAGGTCGAGGCGATGCGGGTGTCGAACGCCGCGCTGACCGATCAGCTGCAGAATGGGACGGACGCGCGTGTCGCGGCGCTCCGTGCCGAGCGCAACGCGATCCTCAACAAGATGGAGATCGAGGGCGCCGACATGGTGGCGCAGCAGGATCGCATCGCCACGATGGATGCCGAGATCGAGACGCTCGAGGGGTTGGTCTCTGAGAACACGCGCCTCACCGATGCCGTCTCAGAAGTGGCCAAGGCCTCGAACACTGCGTCGAAGGCCAGCGGCGGATCGGCCAAGGCGTCGAAAGGTGCCGCCGATGCAGCGGCGTCGGCCGTCGAGAAACTGCGCGAGCAGATCGCGGCGGATCGTGAATTGATCGGGCTGGCGGATGAGGCCGTGGCCGAGATCGAGGCTCGCCGCCGTGTTGAAGAGGCGCTGGCACAGGACAAGGTGGACTGGAACGACGCGGCGATCCAGGGCCTGACCGACCAGATCCTGCTGAACCGGGAATTGCGCGAGGAAGCGGAGCAGACCAGCGACGTTTTGCGGACCGTGTTCGATGGGCTGGCGCGTGGAGATATCGGGTCGATTGGCTCTGGCCTCCGAGGCATGGCCGCCGATTCGCTGTCGAGCCTTTTGGATACGTCGTTCTCGAAAGGTGGTGGCGGTCTCAATAGTGTGTTGGATGGTATCGTCGGTGGCTTCACAGGCATCGGGGCTAGGTTCGGTGCTGCGTCTGCGGCCGCTGGAGGCGGTATTTCGGGCGCTATTTCGGGTGTGGATTCTGTGGTCGATGCCATGCTTTCTGGTGTTGGCACGGCGTTGGCGGTGTTCGATCTCGCCAAGGGCCTGATCGGCACCACGGAAAAGCTCACCAACGCGCTCGAGGGCACGCTCGGTGTCGGCGGGCTGCTGAGCGGCAACGAGTACGACATCAAGCGCACCGACAGCCTGCTGGGGTCCAAGACGGAAAAGAACGCGGAGGAAATCTTCGGCTCCTGGGCGAAATACATCGCGCAGGACCTCGACCAGGAGTTCCGCGACATGGTGCAGAACACCCGGGACGGCATCCGTGCGCTCGGGTTGGAGATCGACGAAACCTTCACATACGACTTCGACGTCAAGTTCGACGAAAGCCTGCCGCACGAAGAGCTGATGGAGCGGCTGCGCGGCGAGCTCGACAAGGCCAATGACGAGCTGCTGCGCACGTCTTTGGCCGCCGCAGGCCTCGCCCGCGAAGGCGAAAGCGGCGCGCAGACCCTGCAGGCCCTGAACGCGGGGCTCGGCACGGCCAACGCGTCCCTGCGGCTGCTCGACCAGGCGCTCTTCGATATCTCGGCCATCGGTGCCGGTGCGGCGCGCGACCTGGTGGACGCCGCGGGCGGGCTCGATGCCTTCAGTGCGAAAACGACCTTCGTCTTCGACAATTTCCTGACCGATTCAGAGCAGGGCACCCGCGCCCTGGCGCTCGCCAATGAAAACCTGGCCGACACTTTCGATCAGTTGGCCGGGATTGCCATCCCCGCAACCCACGCGCAGTTCATGGCGCTCTTGGATGCGCAGGACCTGACCACGGCCGCCGGGCGCGAGACCTATGCCGCACTGATCGACGTGGCGGATGAGTTCGTGACGGTGAATGGCACCGCGCAGGACGCGGTCGATGCGCTGGTCGACACCGGCGATGCCCTGGATGGTGCCGCCGATGCGGCGCGTGACCTCGTTGCGATCGAGCGCGAGCGGCAGGGGGCGTGGGAGGGGTCGACCACCACCGGCAGGGGCTGGTGCGCGAGCTCTACGGTCTTCTGGGTGCCGAAAACGCCCTGCGGAACATGGCGCGCGACGCGCTGGATGAAAGCAACCGCGCGCTCTTCGATCACATCAACCTGATCAAGGATCAGCAGGCGGCGCTGCAGGAGGCGCTTGCCGATGCACAGGCGCTGGTGCGGACATTGGAGGGCGATCTTGCCGATGCCTACACCGATCTCGACGATGCCAACCGGAACCTGGCCGACGCTTATGCGTCTCTGGAAAGCGTGGTCAACACGCGGATCGACACGCTTGACCAGGAAATCGCGGGATATGAACGCCTGATCGATGAGGCGACGGACGCGCTGGTGGCCCTGGGCGCGATTTCGGAGGTCAAGACACCTCTGCAAGAGGCGCAGGACGCCGCGGCCGCCTTCGAGACAGGGCTGTCGAGCCTGGCCAGCGCGATCAGTCGCGAGCGGTCGGAAATCCAGGGCCGGATTTCGGACCTGACCGGACAGGCCGACACGTTACGCGGGGCCCTGTTCCCGGAAGATGACACATCCATCCAGTCCCTGATCGCGGCGACTGAGGTCCGGGATGTCATGAGCGAAGGCCTGGCCATCGCCGAAAGGCTCGCCGATGCCGCGCGGGGCATTCTGCGTTTGAACGAAGAGATCGTCGCACGGCAGCGCGCGGCGGCGCTGGCCGAGCTGCAGGCGATGCGGGCGTCCGGCACGGTCGATACGGCGAGCCTCGATCGGCTGATCGAGAACGCCAGCGCGTTCAACACGAACGAATTCGACACGTATGAGGACATGGCCTTCGAGCAGGCCCGGACGGCCAACGTGCTTTCCGACCTGTCTGAAATGCAGGAGGACCTGGCGCGAGAGGCGCTGCGCCGGGAAGAGGAGCGGGCGGAAAAGGCACTGGATGCCGCGCTCGACATGCTGGAATCGTTGGAAGAGCAGATCGAGCTCGAGCAGGAGGCGCTCGGTGCGCTCGACGATCTTGCGGACGAATGGGGCCTTCTGGAGGAAGAGCTCTCTTCGGGTGCTATCGCCTCGACCCTCGGCGATCTGAAGACGGAGGCCGACAAGGCCAACGCCGAAGCGGTGAAGTTCTACGAGGATCAGATCGAGCAGGCAGAGAAGGACAGCCAGGACGCGGCTGATCAGATCAAGGCGCTCAACGACATCCTGGAAGAGTTCGGCCTTCTGGACGACGCAATGCTGACCGTGTCCGAGGCGATCGAGAATATCGCCACGCAGCAGGGCAACGTCGCGAGCGCGATGGATGCCGTGGCCGAGGCGATCGCGGCGCTCGGCGCGGCAGAGGATGATGTCGACGATATCCAGGACGATATCGACACAGGCGGCGGCGCGGGCGGCGGTGGTGGTTCCGGCGGTGGTGGCGGTTCCGGCGGTGGCGGCATGTCTTCTGCCGAAAAGCGCCTCGTCGGCATTTTGCAAGGCATCACCGGTGCGGCCGATGCGGCGGCATTGGAAGAGGCCGCGTTTGGTAAATTCAGCGCGGACAACATGAACGCCATTCTGTCAGGCAGTGCGGTCGCCTTTCTTGAAGGTGATGCGGCGGCCGCGGCAGAAGCATTCAAGGACGCTCTGGGTCGCAACATCGACGTCGCTGGGTTGGATTTCTACACAGATGTTATCGACAAGCAGACCGACAAGCTCGGCAGTCTTGAGGCGGCGATGGACTTCGTGCGCGAGGACGTCGCCGCGAATGGCGATGAATTCGTTTACGCAATCACGCAGATGATGAGCCAGATCGCGCCGCCGATCGACGCGACCGCTGCGGCTGCAGCTGAGGCATCGATAAAAGCCACTGAGTTCTACGCGGCAAACCTTGGGCAACTCGCGACAATCGACGCAGGTCTAATCACGCTCGGCGGGAAGATGGAAACACTGGCAACGGCCGCCTTCGCGGCGGCGCATGCAGCACAGACCTCTGCGGCTGCTGCCAATAGGGCCGTCGAGGCCGCAAAAAGCCTCGCGGATACCATTCCGGTGACACTGGTCGAGGGACGTGTTCCATCTCTCGGAGATATCCCGTCCTACTCAAGCGGCACCGCATACCACCCTGGGGGCCCGGCACGTCTGCACCAGAACGAGATCGTGAACCTGCCGCGCGGCACAAACGTCAGCACGGCACTCGAGGTGCGTCAGGCTGCGAATGAACGCAAGCGCACCAATGAATTCCTGGCCGATCTCGTTTCGCAGTTCGGCCAAATGCAGCGCGAGGTGCGGGATATCGCGAACATCAAGCGCGATCACAATGCCAACGGGCAGCCAGGCACGCGCCCTGGTGATGTCGTCAAGACGGAGGCGACCACGTGAGCACCGGGATCGTCTTTTCCCCGATCGACATCACAGAAGAGCATATCGTGTCCGGGCCGCCTTCGGCAGAGGCGCAAGTCTATGATGCCGGTACGACCTACGCCACCGATGACGAGGTTTGGTATGGCGGGAATGCGTGGCGTTCGCTGGTCGACAGCAATCTCGGCAACACGCCGGTCGAGGGGGCCAACTGGACCGATCTCGGCGAGGTCGACAAGGGTGCTTTGGCCTGGGCGGCGGGCACCTATGCCGACGAAGTCTATGCCATCAAGGATCACCGCATCTGGCGAAGCACCAAGCCCTCGAACACCAGCACGCCCGGCGCCACCGATGAGACCGCAACCGACTGGCAGGATTACGGTCCCGTCAACCGGCATCGGCCTTTCGACAAGCATCTGAACCGTTTCGCGCTGCTGAAGGGAAAGCTGAAATACGTCATCGACATGCCCTCCCGCGCTACGCAGGGCTTCGCCCTGTTCCCGATCGGCGGCACCCTCAGCATCACCAAGGAAGCGGATTCGGAGGTGATCTATTCCCAGTCCGAAAGCCTTGTACGCGACAGCGGCGGGTATTTTTACAACTACTTCAACGCACCGATCGAGACCAAGTCCCAAGTCATCTTCCAGGATATGCGCTCCGCTCCGACCGAGCGGATCACGGTCACCATCACGGGTGCCGAAGATGCGCAGGTCGGCGTGGCGCAGCTCGCGTTTGGCTATGGTTACGAGATGGGTCGGATCATCGCGCCGGCCGATATCGGACTGTCTGGCTTCGTCCGGATCACCTTTGACGACTTCGGAAACCCTGTGTCGCCCGAGCGTCCCAAGCAGACAACGGTGAATTTCACCGTGTCGCTGCCCAGTCTCGATAATGCACGCCTGCTCAGCACGCTCGCGCCAATGGTGCAGAGGCCGGTGGGCGCGTTCATGCGAGACGGCGGGCCATTCGGCCTGGTGGCCTACGGGTTCCTCGATGACGTGCTTCTGACCAACCCGCGCCGCCCGATCTCCAACACCAACATCAAAGTCATAGGGTTCCAGCAATGACCGTCTCAACCGTAAACGTCCCTGGCCTTCCGCCGAACCGCAACCAGGCGCAGCCGGATTTCGACACCACGGCCTACACATACCTCTCTGACCTGAACACGGCCCTGACGGAGTTCAACACGGCGGTTGGCGAGTTCAACACGGACGTCGAGACGGTGAACACTGCTTCGGCGGATGCGGTGGCAGCGAAGAACACAGCCATTGCAGCTACCAACGCGACAGAATGGGTTTCCGAGGGCAGCTATTCCGAGTTCGATGTCGTCTGGTCACCGGTCGATCACCTGCCATATGTCGCCAAGACCACGCATAGCGGTGTTGCGACGGACCCAAGCTCTGACAGCACGAACTGGCAGCTTTTTACCGGGCTTTCCTCCGAAGGCTTCGTGATGACGGGGCCGATCACGGTCCTGAACTTCATCGAAACAGTTCACACCCTGATCGGCACGGCGCTCGATCCGGCGAATGGGACGGTTCAGGTCAAGACGTTCAGCGGCACCGAGACCCTGACGGACAGCATCGCCAACGGCGAAAACATCGCCTTGCGCCTTGTGAACGGGGCCACGCATTCCCCGACGCTTCCCAGTATCACTTGGGTCGGGCAGGGTGCGCCTGATCTGACGGACGATGACTGGCTGGTGCTCTGGAAAACCGGCGGTGTCCTTTATGGCCGCTACGTGGGGGCCGCATAATGCCGACCATCGCAAAGAACCTGCGGTGGGGGTCGGGCAAGGCCAGCCTAGTTGACGAATACTTCGCGTCAGTCACATGGACGGGGAATTCCGGCACTCAGGCCATCGACTGCGGCTTTGATTTTACCGGGGGAGGGTTGATCGCCATCAGCGCAGACAGCCGTTCAGAGGGTTTGCTCTGGATGGTTACGGACCACAGCCTGACCGAGATGTTCGAGTTTCCCGGAAACAATGATGTTATTACGCTGTCCAGCCCGATCACGCTGACCTCAACTGGCTTTACACTACCGAGCGACCCACGGGTGAACTGGAGCTCAAGCGATTTCCATGCCTTCGTCTTTCGCAAGAAGTCCGGGTTCTTCTCGACTTCGACTTGGACCGGAAACAACACGGCTGGCCGTACCATTGCTCATGGCCTGGGCGCGGTGCCCGGTGCGTGTCAGGTGCTCACGCAGGAGCGCGAGCATAACGTCTTTGATCACCGCAGCTTCGCAACCCGTGGCACCGATTATATCCTGACCAGCACCACGAACCCCGTCCAGTCCTCCGACAACCACTTCAACAGCACCGCACCGGACGGCACGAACCTGACCATTGGAGCCACCAACGAAACGAACGCCAACAGCCGCTTGTTCGCCGCGTGTTTCTTTGGCCATGATACGGCCAGTGACGGGTTCATCCAGTGCGGGGTCTACACCGGCAACGGATTGGCGACAGGTCCGGCGATCGACCTCGGGTGGGAGCCGCAAGCGGTCGCAATCCGGGGTGGCGCATCTGGGTCGAATGGGCAGTGGTACGACAACCTGCGCGATCTCACGAACCCACGCAGTATCGCGTCTCCGTGGGAGGGTGCGCTCGGCTGGATCGACCCTGCGCCGGGGATCGACTTCACGCCGACCGGCTTCCAGCCAAAGTCGTCCGATGCCGACGTGAACGCTTCCGGCACGTCCTACTACTACATCGCAATTCGAAAGGCGGGATAATGGATTACGTCAAAGTGGACGGGCAAACCGTCGTCAAATGGCCTTACACGCTCGCGGATTTGAAGGCCGATCACCCGAACGATCTGTTCGGCAGGGTTCCACCCGAAAGCGCCTTCACCGATCGCGGCGCATTTCCGGTGATCGTCGATGAGCCTCCGAGTCCGACAGACACGGCGGTTCCAGCCAAGGATGATCTGCCGGAATATCGGGACGGCGCTTGGCGTCTTGGGTGGCACCTTGAGCCGCTGGACGAAGCCCGCGTGAAATCCCGACTCGCCGCAGAGTGGCAACGCCGTGTTGATCTCGGCGGTGTGTTCACGGTGCCGGGTGTGACCGACCCGATCCCGGTTCCCGGCAAGCAGCCCTACCGTGAAATCATTCAGGCCAAGCTGTCGGCGGCACAGCTTTTTGCCTCTCAAGGTGTGACGGAACCGGCTGTCCTGTTCCGCGATGGCGCGAACACCAATCACATGCTGACACCGACGCAAATGATCAATCTGTGTTTGCAGTCCATGCGGTTCTACGAGGCTTTGTCGCGGGTGTTCTGGGACATGAAGGACGGCGCGGGCGACTTTACCGGCGGCATACCTGAAAACTTCACAGCAGATGAGCATTGGCCATGACTATCGCAGAACGCATCGAAGCCGACCTGAAAGCCGAGATCGCCGAGGCGGGCCGAGCCATCACCGACCCGAAGGCGCTGGCGCAGTGGATGTCAGATAACGGCATCGGTCGCAGCACCATGTCGGCGGCCACAGGCGCGGATTACCAGGCGGTGACGGACAAGCAACGCGCGTCGGTGCGCGACGTGACGCGGGAGCAGTACGCCCGCCTGTCGCGCCCGCTCACGCCCGAGAACTTCCCTGGCGATGCGGCCCGGTGGGCGGAATGGAAACCGCATGACCTTCTGACGGCGCGCCTCGCGGCTGCGCTGGAAATGATGCGCCACCCGCACGCCCACTGGATTGTCGATCTCTACGTCGAGCACGACGGGCGGTTTCCGGATCCGGAAGGCTTCGGAGTTTGGACCGGCTGGCTGGATGCGGGCGAGAGCGTCGAGGACGTGCGCCGCTGGATCGTCGGCGGGTTCAAAACGGCCGCCTGATCCATGTACCAGCTTGCCGGATATGTCGGGCGTGGCAAGCCGCTCGACTGGATCATTCGTGCGGGGACGCTCGATCTCATCAGCCACACCGAGATCGTCTGCGGCGACTGGTGGGCCTCGGCGTCCTGGCGCGATGGCGGGGTGAAGGTTCGCAAGATCATCCCGCGCCCGGCGCACTGGACGTACCTCGATCTGCCGCTTGAATTGGGCGAGCAGGCGTTCGATTTCATCGCGGCGCGACAGGGTGCGCCATACGACCTGCCCGGGGCGTTGTTCGGCCCGACACTCGGCATCCGCACCGAGGTCAACGGCAAATGGTTCTGCCATGAAATCGCCGGGGCAGGGCTTGGCATCGAGAAGCCCTGGCGGCTGAACGGTACGCGGTTGTTCCGTGCGGCCGCAGACATCACGAGACAGTATCTTGGTAAGGACGCAGTGTGACACCAGAAGAGCGCGACATACTCCGGCAGGCCGCCGCAGACGCACGAAGGGCCGCAGAACGCGCCGAGCAGACGCACGACACCGTTGAGAACCTGAACAACTGGTTGTTCAAGCCACCGATCGAGAACCACCCGAACCGCGCCAAGCAGCTCGACAAGATGATGGAGATACGCCGGATGCGCAAAGCGGCGATCGCTGCGCTGTCGTGGTTCGTGGCCGGGGTTTCGGCCGTCTCATCGGCGGTCTGGGCGGTCTGGGGGTTCATATCGAAGCTGAGCGGACGGGGTGATTCATGAAAACGATGTACGAGCGGCTGTCGAACTGGCGGCCGGTGGATTTCGTGGTGATCCTCTACGCCCTGTTCATGGTCAGCGCTCTGGTGTTTTCGTGGGCGACGCTGCCGTCGATGCAGGTCTCGCGGATGGAGGCGTTCGTCGGGAAGGGCCAGCACTCCGACCGGGTGATGATTTGGGCTGAGATCGATCCGACGACGACGATCAGCGGCGCGTTTCGCGTCACGATCAACGACGCGCAGGAGGGCGACGACACCATCTGCAAGTCGCCGGAGGTCGGGCATACCTATTACGAAAACCGATCCTATGACGAGCCAAAAACGCTCGACTGGTGGACGCATGGGCATTGTGCCACGGCCCGGTTACCCCGCTGCCACGCGATCACGATCAAGACGGAATACCGCGTTCCGGGGCTGCTCTGGGGGCTTTTCCCGCCCCGCTGGGAACCCGCCACCACCAACCCGGTCAAAACGCCGGGCTGCTGACCAAACGGCACATCACACACAGATTGGAGATCTCCATGCGACTGATTCCGAACGCGGGGGCCGTGGCCCGCCGCGCCTTTTCCATGTGGGCAAGCTACCTCGGCATCCTGTGCCTGATCCTGCCCGAGCTGATCTATTTCTTCTTCGAGATCGACACCAATCCGCGGCTGTGGTTCTGGCTGGGTCTCGGCCTGATCTTTGCCGGTATCGTTGGCCGGATCACCGACCAGGGAATCGACCATCCGAAAGATGCGCGGTTCTTTTCATCGGCGGCGGTGGCGCTGGTGGCGATGGCCTCGATCCAGGCGCTGCTGGGATATGAGGAAGAGCGTGCTCCGGATCCAGTGTCGACCAGCCCGACCTACACGATCGCGGAGTTCGACGCGGTTGCGGTGCCGCTGATCGGGAAGTGGGAGGGGCTGCGCACCACGGCCTATCTCGACACTATCGCGAGCCCGCCGGTCTGGACGGTCTGCTATGGCGAGACCAAGGGCGTCCAGCAGGGTGATACGTACACAGAGGCGCAATGCGCCGCCATGCTCGCGCGTGAGGTCAGAGAGTACCGTTCCGGGCTGCATCGGTACTTCACACCCGAGACCAAAGCGGAGCGCCTCACAGCGCACCGGGACGCCGCCTATACCTCACTGGCATACAACGTCGGGATCGTAGGTGCGGGCAAGTCCACCGCCACACGGCGGCTGAACGCTGGCGATATCCGGGGTGGGTGCGAGGCGCTTGGCTGGTGGAACAAGGCCGGCGGCCGGGTGATCCGGGGCCTGGTCAACCGACGAGCTGAGGAAACGCGGCTATGCCTCCGGGGTCTGGCGTGAGCGCGCTCGGTCGAAAGCTCCGCCGACTCGAGGGCGGCAAGGTCGCGTTCAGGTGCCCGGGGTGCAATCAGATGCACCATGTGACGGTTGATGGATCACGCGGCTGGACGTTCAACGGTGACGGCAATCGGCCGACGTTCTCGCCGTCTGTCCTCGTCAAGGGCACCGTGCCGATCACCGACGAAGAGCACGAAATCATCATGGGCAGTGGGTCGGTGACGCCGAAGTCGTTCGTGTGCCACTCCTATGTGGTCGACGGTCAAATTCGCTTTCTCGGCGACTGCACGCACGAGCTGAAGGGGCAGACCGTCGAACTGCCGGATATCAATCATGGCAACTGACGCCGACGAAGAACTCTTCGCGGTCGGCCTCCAGTTCGGCGATCTCAAGGTGTCGTTCTTCATCAACTCGCGCTCGACCAGGAACAAGCGGTGGGCCTTCTTTGGCCTGATGACGATGATCGTCTTGCTGCTGTTCGCGGTGGAGCTCGAACCTCTGCTGACGGAGTACGCGAAATGATCCTGTCTCACATCGCGGCCGCGATCCTCGGCGCGGCCGTCTTCTTGCTGGTGATCCGCATCGCCGGATACCTCAACAGCGGGAGGTGGTGACATGCCCGACGTCATGCTCCGCATTATCCTGCCCGGTCTGATCGCCTCCGCGATGTTCGCCGGTGTCGTTGCCTACATCAGCTCGGCCGAGCGCGCCAAGGATGAGCGCGACAGCCTGAGAGACAACATCGAAACACGCGAAAGGGTTGAAGATGCGATTGATGCACATCCTGCCTGTCCTTGGCATGACAAGCTGCTTGGGCAATGTGAGTGAGCCCGGCATCTGCGCCGGTCTCGATCGCCCTGTCGCCGAGCTTCGCCGTGGGCTTGAGGCGCACCCAGAGACGCCGCAGGCGGTCGGGGAAGCCGGGACTGACGTGGTGTTGGGGTTCGAGGCGGGGTGTAATATCTGAGCGGCGCATCGCCTCACCCGGGGGAGACCAGGGCAACACTATTGCCATTTTTTGCGTTTCGACCATATAACGCCTTAATCCCAGCGTAACGTGGGGGCGTTGGCGGGCAAGAGCAGGTTGCTGCCAAGGGATGAGAGCATGAAGCGTCAAGCAAAGATTATCAGCATCGAAATCTCCGAGGGAGACGATGGGTTGTACCATGTCACAAGCCCTCAAATGGCTTCGCTGTTTGTTACCGGCGAAACCATGGAGCAGGCGGTAAACAAGGTCCCTGAATCCATTGAAGGGCTCTACGCTCTTGATGGCGTGAAGGTCCGCGCCGTTCCAGCGGACAGCCAAGATTTGCCTATCCCCGACCCGTGGGTCATCCTCGAAAACGGTACGTGTGAAGCTGCGTGTTAATGCACGCTCAGGCCGTAGTGCTTCAAAAACCTGTTTAGGAGGCTTAGTCGCTTCGCGGGTGAGAACTCATCCGGATGGTCGATCATGTACCTTTTCCCTCCATCGTCCTCAAAGACAATGAAGCGTGATCCATCTGCACGACGCACTGTTTGCACCTCAAACAGTCCGTAGCCGCAAATGCGGTCGATAACACCTTGTGTCTGCATAGGCTCGATACCCTCATACGTGGGGCTGGTGAGCGTTGACAGGGTGTCCATTCTATGGGACAGATATTGTGCGTAGTCGTTGCTCAGCAGCGAATTCTTGAGGGGGAAGCCTGCAATTTGGGCCTCCCCCCTTTTTCATTAATATATCGGCCCTACGCTCCTGTCTACCGCATGTTCACCTTGCGCGGTCACAAAGCCCCGCAGAGCGCCGTATAGTGGCGTTAAAGGATTTGGCTGGGGGAGGGCTGAAAACGGTTAATGCGCTCACAGGCCGGCTTAAGCGCTGCAAATCGTAAATGCTACTTTGGTCGTATATGGGCAAGCTCAAACGCGGCGGCACACGTCTCTCCACCATCCCGAACCACATCCTGTGGGTTTGGTGCGCTTGTGGTCACCGCGCTGGCGTCGAAGTGGCGCGGATCCTCGAGCGTGACAGCCCGCCTGAGACGGTCGGGCAGGCGGTCCAGGCGATGCGGTGCTCCAACTGCCGGACGCAGTCGATCAAGGATTACCGGATAACGTTTGAAGGCGGATCGTGGGAGGCGCTGCAAGGGGCAGACAGCCGTCGAGACAACCCGAAACCGGACGGGAAATGATCCGCTACAGAATGTCTTTCCCAGGCGCGAACAAGTCGCAGCCTGCCTGGTCGCATCGGGATATGAAGTGCCATTTCAGGCGCGGCGGGATACCCTTCAGGTGCCCATATGCGCGCCGCAGTTGTCGGTCTGTCGGTTCCATCGTCTCGACTTCGTGGTACCACTCCATCGCCAAAACGGCAAAATTGGACAGCTCTTCGAGCACGCAGTCGGACATTTCGAGGTAGGCCACGTGGCTCGTATCAAATGTTACCCGGCCATCGTTGTCGACGGAGTACCAGAACGCATCACCCTCGTTGTCCAGAAATTGGCCTTGCAAAGTGACGACGATGATGTCGCCGTCGTCTGTAAAGCTGGACCAAGCGAAACATTCCGGCACCGCCGGAAGGACACCAAAACGCGGGTTGTAAGTTTTATTGTAGAGCGGTCGTTCCGCAATGATTGCCTGCCGCTCAGCCTCCAAAGCATCTTCGCGCGAGGGCAAGGTTTCGATGGTCACGTTGGCGATCTGATTGGCCCAGCGTGATTCTTTTCCGTGCTGGGATAGCCGTTTCACTGCGCTCAAAGATATGCCAACGTATAGCAGTCTGCCTTGGGCGTCGAAGTGCCTATACAGATGTGTTTTCTGGGTCATTTCCCCTCGTTTCCGCGAAAATTACGCCGGATGAATTCCAACGGTATGAAATTGCAGTATAAGTCGTTTCCTCTCGACCGCACCATCTCTGAGTAAGAACAAGGGCGGTTTCGCGGGGCAGGTCACGCTGGTTGCCCACTGAAGTCTGAA
>CAZWZG010000006.1:32462-43634 GCA_964638245.1 uncultured Rhodobacterales bacterium | reverse complement strand
GACTTGGAGCCCCAGATCGTCACCGGGATCGAGAGGTTGTTGACGATATGGAGCATCGCCACGGTCACAATGAAGGCCAGGAAGAACCAGTTGGCGACGTAGATGTGCCGCTCTTTGCGGGTCATGATCGTGCCGAGGAACACCAGAAGGTAGGCCACCCAAACCAGCGTCAGCCAGATGTCGACGTACCATTCGGGCTCGGCATATTCCTTGGACTGGGTCGCGCCCAAGAGGTAACCGGTGGCCGCCAGCACGATGAAGAGCTGGTAGCCCCAGAAGACAAACCATGGGAGGTTGCCGCCAAAAAGGCGAACGCGGCTTGTCCGCTGTACGATGTAGAAAGACGTGGCGATCAGGGCGTTGCCCCCGAACGCGAAAATCACCGCCGAGGTGTGCAGTGGGCGAAGGCGACCAAAGTTCGTAAAGGGTTGCCCCCATTCGAAATTCAGCTGCGGGAAGGCCAGTTGGAAGGCGATAAAGACGCCCACCAGAAACCCGGCCACGCCCCAGAACGCCGTGGCGATCACACCGGCGCGGATAACGTCGTCCATGTATTCATCGGTTGCGACCGCGGGGACGGGATTTCCAACCCTTCGCAGGTACATGATGAAAAGCCCCGCCGCGACGAGCATGACAATCAGCCCGTGCATTCGGAAGGCCAGATCCGCGCCCTGGTCGGCGGCATACGCCCCGATCAGCACGAAGATCGCCAGTGGTATCAGTTTAAACGCATCCATAGTGTGACCCCGTCTCGTCGGTAGAACGGACTCATCCGGTCCGCCTCAGGGTCTTGACTAGGAGGTCTTCGGGAAAGGCACTTTGATCTGGGTCAAATCGGCTGACTTAAACCAGCACGCCCCCATCCGCGTCGTCGCCGGATGCGTTGTGCAAAGCGGCAAGGTCGGTCACTTCGAACCGGCGGCGGTCGATGAAACGCACGACGCCTTCCTTCTTCAGCTGGGTCAGCTGGCGGCTGATGGTTTCGAGTGTCAGACCAAGGAAATCAGCAATTTCCTCGCGCGTGAGGGGAAGTTCGAACGAATCCGCCCCCTGCCCTTGGATCGAGCTTCGGCGCACGACCATTTCAAGGAACGTCGCGATTTTCTCGCGCGCGGTCTTGCGGCCCAAGAGCACCATCCATTCGCGCGCGGCCGCCAGCTCATCCAGCGCCATTTCCATCATGCGCTGGGAAATATGGGGGACGTCTTCGACAAGGTCCTCGAACGGGCGACGCTCGAATCGACACAAGGTGACATCCGTGATGGCGGTCACATCGAACTCCACCGTATCGCGACCGGGGCGTCCGACAAAATCGGAGGGCATGAGCAATCCGACCATCTGCGTGCGGCCATCTTCAAGCGTCCGCGTCAACGATGCGATCCCCGATACCACAGAGGAAAAATGCGTCAGATCATCCCCGCGCCAACCAATCGGCTGACCTGCCGGGATTGTCTTGTACGTCTTGATGGCCGCCAGCAAATCCAGTTCGTCCGTGTCACAACGGGCGCAAATGGCGCGGTGGCGGATTGGACAGCTGCTACACTGTACGTGAGTATCAAACTTGATATTCATCGTTGATCTGGATCAATGCGGTTCCCTTGGAGCAACCGTATCCAAGATGCATGGATACCGAAAGCATTTTGCGCCGTTATGGACTTTTTGACGCGAAAGTACCGCGTTACACGAGTTATCCGCCGGCCAACCGCTTTGTCGCCGAAGTCGGGCGCGCGCGTCAGCCGGGCTGGATTTCGGCGCTTGATCCACGTGATCCGGTTTCGGTTTATGTCCATATCCCCTTTTGTCGGCGGTTGTGCTGGTTCTGCGCCTGCCGCACGCAAGGGACCCAGACGCTCAAACCCGTCGATGCCTATCTGGATGACGTGATCACCGAGATCGCCAAGGTGCGCGACACTGGTCCCGAGGGCCTGTCGATGGCACGGCTGCATCTTGGGGGCGGAACGCCAACCCTATTGTCTGCCGACCAGATGGAGCGCCTGCTCGACGCGATCGAAGCCACGTTCGCCAAGGCTGACGGCTATGAATTCTCGGTCGAGATCGATCCGACCGAGGCGTCCGACGACGTCCTCGATTGTCTTGCGCGCCGTGGCATGGAGCGCGCCAGTATTGGCGTTCAGGACTTCGAACCCAAGGTCCAGCAGGCCATTGGTCGCCTGCAAAGCTATGAAGAGACAAAGACTGTCATCGACCGCCTTCGAAGCCATGGCATTCAAAGCCTGAACATCGATCTGCTCTACGGTCTTCCCTACCAGACCCGGGAAAGCCTTCTGGCGACGCTGGATCAGGTGATCACACTCAACCCCGATCGACTGGCGCTTTATGGCTACGCGCATGTGCCGCACATGTCCAAGCGACAGGCGGTGATCCCCAAAGATGCTTTGCCCTCAACCGAAGAGCGTTACCGCGAAGCCTGCGCCGCCGAGCGGAAACTGGTCGCCAATGGCTACCTTGAGCTGGGCATCGACCATTTCGCGTTAGCCGATGACAGCCTCGCCAAGGCCGCTGAGGCTGGGCAAATGCGGCGCAATTTTCAGGGCTATACGGACGACCCCTGCACAACGCTGCTGGGGTTTGGAGCGTCGGCGATTTCGACCTTTGCGGACGGCTTCACTCAGAATGCCGTATCGACCGGGGCGTATCGTCAGCGCGTTCAGGCCACGGGGCTGGCCGCGCACAAGGGCCATGTCCTGACGGCGGACGAAAAGACGGTTGCCGAGATGATCAACTCGATCATGTGCACAGGATCGCTGGACCTGCGCGTCCTCAATACCGTTGAGTCGGTCGAGGTTGATCGACTGGTGCCGCTTTTGGCGAACCTTGAGGCGACGTTCCCGGATGCGGTCCGGCGCGCGGGTACGACGATCGAGCTTTTGCCAGAATTCAACGCGCTTGCACGGGTCGTGGCGGCGCGCCTTGATCTTGAGCTGTTGTCCGAGCACATCCACAGCACCGCGATCTAATTCAGCTTACAGTTCAGGTTTGCTAGGCTCCCCTTTCAAAGGGGGTTGATTTTGGGATCCCATTAATTAACACTGTCAACTAGTTTCAGGGAGGGACCATGGCAGACCGCTATGACAAAGGCATGGCCGTGCGGCGCAGTGTGCTGGGGGACGAACATGTCGACCGGGCCGAGGCCGCCAAAACGCCATTTGACGAGCCGTTCCAGACGCTGATCACCGAAGGGGCCTGGGGCACTGTCTGGGCCTCGGATGCGATTTCCAAGCGGGAGCGGTCGATGCTGACGCTCGCCCTGCTCGCGGCAACGGGGAATTTCGAGGAAATTCCCATGCATATCCGGGCGACAGCGCGCACCGGGGCCAGCAAGCAGGACGTTCTGGAAGCCTTTCAGCACGTTGCAATTTATGCGGGCGTGCCGCGCGCGAACCATGCCCTGAAGCTGGCCAAGGCGACCTATGCCGAAATGGAGGGATCCGATGACTGACGGCGCATTTTTCTCGCGTGACCGCGACTGGCATCCCGAAGGCTACACGCCGCAGTACAAGACATCGGTGGCCCGCTCGCCTTCGCGCGCTCTTTTGTCCTTTGGCCAGACGTTGTCGGAAACGACCGGGCCGGTCTTTGGTCATGGCATTCTTGGCGAGCTCGACAACGATCTGATCGTGAATTTTGCCCAACCCGGCGAAATGGCGATCGGGCCACGCATCATCGTTTATGGCAAGATCCTCGACGAAACCGGTCGCGGGGTGCCCAATGTCCTTGTTGAGTTTTGGCAGGCCAATTCGGGCGGGCGGTATCGTCATAAAAAAGAGGGCTATATCGCGCCTTTGGATCCCAATTTTGGCGGATGCGGGCGCACGATCACGGACGCCGAAGGCAACTACCGCTTTCGCACGGTCCAGCCCGGTCCCTACCCCTGGCCCAATCGTCAGAATGACTGGCGGCCTGCGCATATCCATTTCTCGCTCTTTGGCAGCGGGTTCTGTCAGCGGCTGATCACGCAGATGTATTTCGAGGGCGATCCGATGATCTGGCAGTGCCCGATCGTCGATGTGATCCCAAGTGCTGAGGCGGTCGACACGCTGGTCGCACGGCTCGATCGTAACAACACGATCCCGATGGATGCCCGCGCCTACAAGTTCGACATGGTTCTGCGCGGACGCCGCTCGACCATGTTTGAAAACAAGCTGGAGGGGAACTGATGCAGGACCTCAAACACCTCAAGGAAAGCCCGAGCCAGACGGCGGGACCCTACGTTCACATCGGCTGCACCCCGAATTACTCCGGCATTACAGGCGTTTACCCCGAAGACCTCGGCACGCGCATCATGGGTGACGGCGCAAAGGGTGAGCGCATTCAGATCACCGGTTGCGTTTGGGATGGCACGGGACACGCGCTGACGGATGCGCTGTGCGAAGTGTGGCAGGCCGATGCGAACGGTATCTACCCCAACAACGATCCGCGCGGCGCGGCGGACCCCGAGTTCTACGGGTTTGCCCGCTTTGCGGGTGACTATGCGACCGGCGAATGGGTTCTGGATACAGTGCGCCCCGGCGCGGTGCCCCATCCATCGGGCAAGATGCAATTGCCCCATCTCAGCCTTTGGATCGTCGCGCGGGGGATCAATATTGGACTTCAGACGCGGATGTATTTTCCCGAAGACGATGCCTCGACCGACCCGATCCTGAGCCGGATCGAGCATCAGAACAGGGTGCCGACGCTTTTTGCGAAGAAGGAAAGCGAAGGGAAGTATCGCTTTGATATCCGCCTGCAAGGCGCTGATGAGACGATTTTTTTCGACGTTTGACGTGATCGCGCTCAACTGAGGGCGGCGGCTGCCTGGGGGCAGGCAGGCGCTGCCGCCGGGCGTTTAGTTAAATCGTCAAAGCATCATACCCGGATCCGATCCCATATCGAGACCCGGGAAGATGTCCGATTGCAACTCTGACCGCCCCAACCCGAACGCCCCGCGCATGGCCCAGGCCGCATAGGCCCGCACGTCTGCTGTGGGCATCAGGTCGCGCCGATCATACAAGTCCGCCTCGCTCAGCCCCGGCCAGCGCCCGAACACCTGCCCGCCTTTGATCGCACCGCCGGCCATCAGCATTGCGCCACCGGTGCCGTGATCGGTTCCGTTCGACCCGTTGGGGCGCGCTGTTCGTCCGAACTCGGTCACGGCCAGAACAGTCGTCTTGCCCCAGTCGCGGCCCAACCCCATTTTCAATGTCAGGATCACGTCCGCCAGCTTTTGCAGGTTACGCGTCAGCGCGCCGGTCTGATCGCGATGGGTGTCCCATCCATTGATCGAAAACGCGGCGATCCGAGTTTCTTCGCGCAGACGCTCGGCCGCAAAGGCAGCCAATTGGCGCTCTGCCCCGCCGCCTTGGGGCGGCGCAGACATGCCCATCATCGGGTCGGGTTCGCCTTCGTTGGCCAGTTCTTCGGCAGAGATCATCGTCGCCAGTTCGACCGCTTCGTTGGCGGCAGCATGGAACAAGGGATCGTCAGCATAGATATGCGCCAACAAGGCCTGTGCATTTGCATCGAGGTCAAACGGGGTGTCGGGCGCCCAATTCGCAACTTCGGCCATCCCGCTCAGGATCTTCATGTTCTCGCGCCCGATGGCAAAGGCCGTGCGTCCCGAAACGCCCGGGACCGTTTGCATCATGCGGTTGAGCCAGCCATCGCGCACCGAGCCTGCATCCATCGCCGTCCCGGCTTCGAGCAGGTCCTGCCCGTCAAAATGGCTGCGTTTGTCGCGGTAAGGCGTGGACACGGCATGGGCAAAGGCCAACTGCCCTTGATCCCAAAGCGGACGCAACGCGGCCAGCCCGTCATGCATGGCATAAAACCCGTCCAGATCGGTTGCCGGATCCTGAAAGCCGGGCCTCAAGATGTTCAGGTTGGGGTCACCAAGCGGTTGCAGGGTGGCAAGGCCGTCCATGGCCCCGCGCAGGATGATGACCACAAGCCGGTTGTCCCAAGGCGCCGCCGCAAAGGTCGCGGATGTCAAAAGCGGATGCGCCGCTGCGGAACAGGCCAGCGTGCCGGCGCCCTTCAGTAGTCCGCGTCGCGTAAACTGTGTCATCGCTACCTCCGGTTAAACTCTGCCGACGCCATCACAAGCGCCAGCCCGACATCTTTGGTCTCTGCCGCGCTCACGGCCCAACGGAGCCGGTCGCCCGCCGCATCGGCCAAGGCGTGCTCCAGAAACACCCGCGGATCGGGCGCAATACCCGCCAAACGTTCCGCCGCACCGCGTGCCCATGCGATGCGTGTCGCAAGGCCCGACGGCGATATCCAGTGTTCGGGCTCTTCGGGCCAGCCATCGGGCCCCCGCGCGCCCCAATAGGGTTGGCCCATCGCCTCCATCGGGGCGAACACCGCACGCCGCAGATCGCGGTCGGACATGTCACGGATGTGCTCGCCTGTTGCGCCAAAAGCAGTCAGAGCGGCGGCAACGTATTCATAGGGCGTGCGCGCCTTGGCAAAGACTGGCGACCATGCCGAAGGGTGCGCCAGCATGGCATCGGTCAACGCCATCAGGTCTCCGTCCGACGCGCGATAGGCTGCGGTCATGGACGCGATAAGGTCCGGGTCCGGGTCGGTTGACACGAAATGCACCGCCAGTTTGCGCGCCAGATGCGCTGCGGTGTCGGGGTGGAGCGCGATGTCGTTGAGCGCGGCTTCGATGTCAGCGAAGCGACCCCGTTGGCCACCATAGGATTTGCCCAGCACCGTTTCGCTCCCGGGTTCAGCCATGGCGGCGATGTAGCGGAAGCCTTGGTCGGGTCGCACGGTCAGGCCGGTGAAAAGCTCGGCCAGTTGGCGCACGTCAGTTTGCGTGTAGGCGCTTGAAACACCGAGCGTGTGAAGCTCCAGCACCTCGCGCGCGAGGTTTTCGTTCAACCCGCTTTCGCGGCGCTGCCCCGCGCGAGAATTCGGCCCCATGGATTCAAGTTGGTCAAGGTAGTGCAACATGAAGGGATGGGTCACGACGGATTTGAGCATGTCGGGAAAGCGACCGGCCACATGGGGGCGGATCGCCTCGTCGATGTAACCGTGAGCCGCTGCGCGCACCGGCTGCACCTTGGGGATGGCCGTGAAATGATCCGCCCAGAACCAGACAAGGCGTTCGCGGATCGGTTGATCGGTGTCGAGGATACGGGAAAGCGCTGATCTTGTGTCCCGGAGGAAATGCTCGCGAATACGAAGCTGGGCGGCGCGGTAGTCGGCCTCGTTCCCCTGCTTGCGCGCTTCGTTGGCATCACGGAATCGGCGGACCTCGGCCAGCGCCTTGTCGATCCCAAGGGCACCATATCCGCGCCCCAACGGATCACCGGCACGCAAGGCATCGCTTAACCCAGCAGCGTCGCGCCGTGCGCCCGGATTGTTCGGGCCATAGCCAAATCGAATACTCGCAATCGTGGCGGTCGACACCATGACGCACCTCCCTTTCGACCTTGATACGCCCTGCCGCCCCTCTTCCGTCGAAAAAAATCGAATTCGGTCGCGCCCGGCAATGGTTCGCTACACCAAAACCGGCTACACTTGTGCAAACGAGCAGAACCGATGCCAAAGAAATCAGGCACTTCACCTCCGAACGTCCTTATCGTCGCCCAGTCCGGGCGCCTGACTTATGAGGCTGTTCTGTTTGCGGCCTCCCTGCGTGCCTCCGATCCCGACTTTTCAGGCACGTTGACCGTGGCAGAGCCGACACCGGGTCCGCTCTGGAAGGGCGACCCGAGCATCAAGGATGACGCTGCACGAACCCTTCTGGCTGAGCTTGGGGCGACAATCGCGCCGTTTGAATCGCGCCATTTCGGGCAAACCTATCAGCACGGCAACAAGGTCGAGGCGCTTTATACGCTGCCCAAAGGCCAGCCGTTCGTGTTCTTTGATAGCGATACGCTGATCACTGGACCGGTGTCGGGCATTGGGTTTGATTTCGCGCGCCCGTCCGCCTCGATGAAACGCGAAGGCACATGGCCCAAGATCGAGCTTTACGGTCCCGGCTACACCGAAACGTGGAAGAGCCTTTATGACCGGTTCGGGATCGACTTCGAAGGGTCGCTCGACACCAGCCAGCCCGACGAGCATTGGGAGCGATACCTTTACTTCAATGCCGGTTGGTTCTTTGGTCCCTGCCCCCATGCTTTCGCGGACCGCATGATCGAAATCATGGTCTCGATCCGCGACGACAGGCCCGAGGCGCTCGTGTGTCAGCAGATTTACCCTTGGCTGGACCAGATCGCGCTGCCCCTTGTGATCCACGACCTTGGTGGCGGACGTCCGGGGCCAGAGCTGGTCGGGCTGGACGGCGACATCACCGCCCATTGGCGCATCCTTCCCTTGTACTATGCCACCGCGAAAGAGGCGCAGATCGACGCGCTGGAAGGCGTTGCAGCGCCCAACAAAATCAAAAAGGTTCTGAAGGAACACGAGCCGTTCAAGCGCATGATCTATCAGGGGCGTGGCCGCAAGGCGCGCGCGCTTTTTGATCAGAACGCCCTGCCAGCGCGCGAAGCCGCGATCCGCAATCGGCTCAAAGACAAAGGGTTCTGGATGCGCTGACGGGCATGGAACAAGCGTCCTTCTTGATTGCCAAATCTCGGGACACTTTTCCAAACGCACTGCGAACGCAGGCTAATTTGGCGGACAGCGTTGCCGCTGGACAAGCAATCGCCTACACCACCGCCACAAAAGATTACCGGGAGGGACACATGTCCGACAACGAACAAGGCTTCAGCACGCGCCAGATCCATGCCGGCTATACGGCCGATCCAACGACCGGCGCGCGACAGGTGCCGATTTACCTGACCACCGCGTATCAATTCCGCGATACCGAGCATGCAGCCGCACTGTTCAACCTGCAGGAAGTCGGATTTATCTATTCGCGTCTGACCAACCCGACATGCATGGCCCTTGCTGACCGCGTAACCAGCCTTGAAGGCGGCGTCGGTGGTTTTACCTGCTCGTCCGGTCATGCCGCGCAGCTTATGGCGCTCTTCCCGCTGATGGAGCCGGGCTGCAATATCATCTCGTCACCTCGCCTTTATGGCGGCACGGTTCAGCAATGGACGAACACGATCCGCAAGTTTGGCTGGTCCTGCAAGTTTGTTGATCTCGACGACCTCGACGCACTGCGCGAAGCCGTGGACGACAATACCCGGGCGATCTTCACCGAAAGCATCGCAAACCCGGGTGGCCATATCGCCGATCTGGACGCTATCGCCGAAGTCGCCAATGATGTTGGCTTGCCGCTGATCGTAGACAACACGGCGGCGTCGCCTTACCTCTGCCGTCCGATCGAACATGGCGCGACGATCGTCATCAACTCGACAACAAAATATCTGACGGGCAATGGCACCGTCATGGGCGGTGTCGTCACCGACAGCGGCAAGTTCGACTGGTCCGCCTCCGGTAAATTCCCAACCCTCAGCGAGCCCGAACCAGCGTATCACGGCATCAAGTTCCACGAGGCGCTCGGCCCCATGGCCTTCACGTTCCATGGCATCGCTGTTGGCCTCCGCGACCTCGGCATGACCATGAATCCGCAGGGCGCGCACTACACTCTGATGGGTATGGAAAGCTTGAGCCTCCGCATGGAACGTCATGTTTCCAATGCAGAAAAGGTCGCCAAATGGCTCGAAGCCGACGACCGCGTCGAGTACGTAACCTATGCGGGCCTCGAAAGCTCGCCCTACTACCACCGCAAGGCCAAGATCTGCCCCAAAGGCGCAGGCGCGATCTTCACCTTCGCGGTCAAGGGCGGCTACGACGCCTGCGTGAAGCTGATCAACAACGTTGAGCTGTTCAGCCATGTCGCCAACCTAGGCGATGCCCGCTCGCTCATCATCCATTCGGCCTCGACCACCCACCGCCAACTGACCGACGAACAACTCAAGGCCGCAGGCGCCGATCCGAACGTGGTGCGCGTGTCGATCGGTATCGAAGACACCGATGACATTATCGCGGATCTCGATCAGGCGCTGACCAAGGCCACCGCCTAATCCAGAACATGAGCAGTGACGGCTAAGAGGTTGTCACTGCTCGATTTCAAACTGCATCGTGACAGTTTGAACGATATCGACTTCCCCTGCAGCCACCGGCATATCCATCGCTGCGGCTTCGGCCATGGCAAAGCGCTGCATCGGCTGGGGAACGGACCCGGACCCATCGCTCAGAACCAGAACGCGGCCAACGCTGACGCCAGCCGCTTCGGCGAACAGTTCGGCCTTGGCACGCGCATCAGCAACGGCCAACCGGCGCGCCTCGTCTCGCAGGGCGGCTGCGTCAGCGACGGTCAACGATAGCCCATTCATCCGATTGGCGCCGTCCGACACCATGGCATCAAGGACACCGCCAAGAGCATCAAGATCGCGAACACGGATGCTCAACGATGAAAAGGCGACATAGCCCACGAGCACCGGCTGGGGCCGCGTGTTGCGGTCATAGCGCGCCGAGACGTTGATGGACTGCGTCTGGATATCGCGAGGGGCAATCCCCTGCTCCTCGGCGGTTGCCAGAATGCGCGTAATGCTTGCGGCCACCGCATCCAAAGCATCGCCCGCGCTGCGCGCGTTTTCTTCGACACCAATCTGGATCACCGCCATGTCTGGCGTTGCCGAAACCCGCCCTTCGCCGGACACCGAGATCACGCCGGGCGTCTCTGCTGCCCACGCGCCGGACGCCATCACAAGAGATAAAATTAGAACCAAAACACGCATAACGCGCCTCCCAAAAAAGACTCATTTCCGCGACCACCATGCGCTTTCCAAGCGTCTGTCACCTCGCACAATTTGGCGATAGGCGGAAATCCGCAAAGGTTCGAAATGCGACAGAGTTTTCTCTGACGGCACGGGGGCTTGCGTGTTAACACATCGCGCATGGGGAACCGGTTTGCACTCGACTTGCGCGATGACGCCGTCTGCCTGCTTGAGCGGCAGGACGGGGCTTGGACAACTCTTGAAACACTTCCGATCGACGACCCGGGTTTCCCGGGCAATGTGCGCGATGCGATCGCGTTGCATCGTGACGGAGACGCGCTTGGTGCGGTTGTGTTCCTGCCGCCCAGCCAGATCCTCTATACGGATGTCGATCTGGACGAAGGTGCTGATCGCGACGAGGTGGCAGATGCCCTCGCCGGTCTGACGCCGTACACGCCCGACGAACTGTCCTTTGATTTTGCAACAC
>CAZWZG010000006.1:29694-32362 GCA_964638245.1 uncultured Rhodobacterales bacterium | reverse complement strand
ATGGGCCGTTTGTCCGCGTTGGCCCCGACGCAACAGGGCACGTCCGAGAACCCACGCATCGCAACGGGTCGCGAGCTGACCCCGCCGGGTGTGCCTGACATGGCCGCCGCGGAGGCTAGCCTGCGCGCCGCACCGCCCGCTGTCGAGGCGCCCAAAGTGCCTGCAGTGGTTGCGCCCGTTCGCTCTGAAATCAAGGTCGTCCCACCAAAAGGGACGGCACGTCCGGCTGGCCTTGCGCTTGGCAACCTGCCGCCGCAACTGGCGCGCGCGCTGGCCGATCAGGAAAACCCAAAGCCGAAAAAGCCGAGCAAGGGCCTGACCCCTGCACGCAAGGCGATGATTGGTCTGACGCTGGCCGCGTCCGTGACAACGGCCTCCGTCGTCGGGATTTTCACTTACGTTCTGCCACCTGCGGACGCGATGCTCGTGCCTCAGGATGTGGTCGTCACCCGTGCGCTGACCCCAGCTGAAGAAGAGACATCGGCCCCGGCCGGGTCTGATCTTGCAACCCTTACAGCGCCCGCCATCGAAGAAAACTCAGCCGTTGAGTTGCCCGCACGCCTTGCGCCGGCGAACGAGCCAGTGATTTCGACGCGTTCGATTGACGGGATTGACCAGATCGAAGCTGAAGATGCGGCACCATCGATCGAGGTTGCCATTCCTGCCGATGCGCTGATTAGCGATCCAGAAAGCACGGCGGATGCCACCTATGAAGAGGTGACGTATCCTGAGTGGACCATTTCTCCGGTCACCATACGGTCGCCCGAACAGACCAGCGTGAACGAAATATACCTGGCCGCGATTGACCCGGTGACGCTGGGCAATGACGCCGTTGCCCTGCCTCGTGCGGAAGCCTCGCCAGTTCAGCCACTGACCCAGGTCGACCCGTCGCCCAATGGCACGGAGTTCGACTTTGACGAGCGCGGGTTCGTCCGGGCGACACCCGAGGGCGCGCTGACGCCAGACGGTGTGTTGGTCGTATTGGGGTCGCCCCCCGTCGTGCCGCCGACCCGTCCTGAAAGCACGCTGCAAAGCGCGATGCAAAACGGCTTGCGGCTGACGACGCTGGCGCTTGAGGTGCCCGATGATGTGAAACCGCGTGCCCGCCCTGAAAACCTGATCGAACTGGCCGAGCGTGGCCGTTTCGGCGGACGCAGTGTCGAAGAACTGGCCACGATCGCCCCACTGACGCGGCCAGAAGCACTGGAGCGCGATGACGCGGACGCCGTCACATTGACCGCGTCGCTTCGCCCTGCCGCGCGCCCGGCCAACTGGGCGGCCATCGTGGCAGCCGTGGAAACCCGTGAAACGACGCCTGCCCCGGCAACGGATGTCGCTGTGGCCAGCCTTGCCCCTGCAACAACCGCCCCCTCGATCCCGACAAGCGCGTCGGTCAGCCGCGAGGCGACCCTTGAAAACGCGCTGTCGCTTGGTCGGGTCAGCTTGATTGGCGTCTATGGCGCGCCGTCTGATCGCCGCGCATTGGTGCGCTTGCCATCGGGCCGGTTCGTCAAGGTGAAGGTCGGCGATCGCGTGGACGGTGGACGCGTGTCGCAAATCCAGGACGGCGCGTTATCCTATGTGAAGGGTGGCCGCAATGTCACCCTGTCGATGCCGCGCACCTAAACCGCTGTCGCCGTAGACAAGCGCTGGCCGCCCTCCTAGGCTTGGCTAGAGTATTCTGAACCAAGGAAATTTCAGTGGACGCCTTTCTGGCGCAAGCAGCGATTTATCTTCTGGCCGCGGTTGTGGCCGTTCCGCTGGCTGTGCGCCTTGGGTTGGGGTCCGTTCTTGGCTATCTCGTTGCAGGGATCTTCATCGGCCCGGTGATCGGCCTTGTGGGCGACACCACTGATCTTCAGCATTTTGCAGAATTCGGCGTCGTCATGATGCTGTTCCTGATCGGGCTCGAGCTGGAGCCAAAGGCGCTGTGGGCGATGCGCGACAAGCTTTTGGGCCTAGGTGGGCTTCAGGTCGGTCTGACATTGGGGGCCATTGCGGTGGTCGGCGTTTACGCGGGTCTTGCCTGGCAAACAGCAGTCGCTGTGGGCATGATCCTTGCGCTGTCTTCGACGGCTATCGTCCTTCAGACCCTGACTGAAAAGGGCCTGATGCAAACGACCGGCGGACGTTCGTCCTTTTCGGTGCTTTTGACCCAAGACATCGCCGTGATCCCAATGCTGGCGCTTTTGCCGCTTCTGGCCTTGCCCGCGCAACCACGCATCCAACCCGATGGCTCAATCTCGGTCGGCGGTGACGGAAATGGCGACGACTACGGCGAGAATGCGCTGTCGCTTGTCGAGGGGTTGCCGGCGTGGGGTGTCACGGGCGTGACCATCGCGGCCATCATCGCAGTGATTCTCTTCGGTGTCTTCCTGTCCCACCCCCTGTTTCGCTTCGTCCACATGGCGCGCCTGCGCGAGCTTTACACGGCCTTCGCCCTGTTGATCGTCGTCGGTATCGCGTTCCTGATGTCGCTGGTGGGCCTGTCACCTGCGCTGGGTGCGTTCCTTGCCGGTGTGGTGCTGGCGAACTCGGACTTCCGGCACGAACTGGAATCTGACATCGAACCCTTCAAGGGACTGTTGCTGGGCCTGTTCTTCATCACCGTGGGCGCGGGCATGAATTTTGCCCTGCTCGCCCGCGATCCGTTGCCGATCATCAGGAT
>CAZWZG010000006.1:13291-29594 GCA_964638245.1 uncultured Rhodobacterales bacterium | reverse complement strand
ATCAGCAAGCGCGGCGAAACGATCCATCCTGAGGACGAAGACGAGATCGACGAGCAGCATTCGGTGATCATCGCCGGGATCGGGCGGTTTGGGCAGACTGTGAACCGCTTGTTGTTGCTGGCTGGGTTCAAGGCGACTGTGCTGGACAACAACCTTGAAACCATTGCGCTGATGAAGCGCTTTGGGGTGAAGGCGTTCTTTGGGGATCCCACGCGGCCCGAGCTATTGCATTCTGCGGGGTTGAAAACGGCCAATATCCTTGTCGTCGCTGTGGACGACCCGGCTGCTGCCGTGCGCCTGACCAAGTTTGCGCGCCGCGAACGGCCCGATTTGCACATCATTGCCCGCGCGCGAGACCGGACGCATGTTTACCGCCTCTATGCAGCGGGGGCGAACGACATTGTGCGGGAGATGTTCGACAGCTCACTACGTGCAGGACGTTATGCGTTGGAGAACCTCGGCCTGACCGACCACGAGGCGGGCGAGATAGAGCATTTCTTCTATCGCAAGGATCGCGAATATATGCGCGAATTGGCCGAGCTTTGGGACCCCGACGTGCCGCTTGCCCAGAACAAGGCCTATGTCGCCAAGGCGCGAGAGCTTCACGAGGATTTGGAAACGGCGCGGGTCATTCAGGCCGACCCAGAAGAGCCTGAAGAGGCGCAGACCACCTAAAACGAAAAACGCCGCCCTGGGGCGGCGTTTCGCGCGGTTTTTTATCTGTCTTAGGCAGCGCGGCTCATCAGCACGTCGCCGACTTCTTTTTGCGCGTCGTCCTCGGCGGCACCGCTCACCGCGGCAACCTCACGCGTCAAACGCTCAAGCGCGGCTTCGTACAGCTGACGCTCCGAATAGCTCTGTTCACGCTGATCGTCCGCGCGGTGCAGGTCACGCACCACCTCGGCAATCGCAATCAGATCGCCAGAGTTGATCTTCTGTTCGTATTCCTGTGCCCGACGCGACCACATGGCACGCTTCACCCGGGCCTTGCCCTTCAGCGTTGTCATTGCCTTGGACACGACGTCAGGCGACGACAGAGAGCGCATGCCGACCTCGGTTGCCTTGTGGGTCGGCACCCGCAGGGTCATCTTGTCCTTTTCGAACGCGATCACGAAAAGCTCCAGATTGATGCCTGCGATTTCTTGTTCTTCAATTGACACGATCTGGCCGACACCATGGGCCGGATAGACCACATATTCGTTCGGACGGAATTCGAGTTTCTTCGCTTTGCTCATGCAATGGCTTCCTAAATGTTCATCCCAGGGCCGGGATTGGAGTCATGGCGACAAAAAAACGGCGGGAACACACACATCTCCCCGACGTTTTGATTTTCGTCCTGCTGCGCCGCTCACAAAGCACTCACAATCGGCCCTATGTCACAGAAACATAACATAGAATCGGTCTAATTTCAACTTGACCCAAGGGAAGGCACCTAAAGGCGGTGCAAATTCAGCGGCTTAGCACCGCTGCAGCGCAGAAGGCGTCAGCTTCCTTCGCCCGCTGCTTCCGAAAACATCGATTCGAGCTTGCCCGTCTTGCCGTCATGCTCATCCGCGTCCGGCAGCGGGTCGCGTTTTTCCAGAATGACCGGCCAGGCTTCGGAGTACTTGCGGTTGAATTCGACCCATTTCTCCATATCCGGCTCGGTATCGGGTCGGATCGCATCGGCAGGGCATTCGGGTTCGCACACACCACAATCGATGCATTCATCGGGGTGAATCACCAGCATGTTCTCGCCTTCATAAAAGCAATCCACCGGGCAAACCTCGACGCAGTCGGTGTATTTGCAAGCGATACAATTGTCAGTGACCACATAGGTCATGGGCGCATCCCCAATGTGTAAACCTCGCTGTCGATAAAACAGCGCCTGCGATCATTCAAGAGGCGTCTCGGTCTCAAGATCGTCATAGAGCGTTTGTGCCTCGCTGGCGGGCCCGCGCCGCTCGCCCGGTGCCAGAACGCGAATGATTCGAACGCGATTTCCTTGCGGGAAAACAAGCACATCCCCTGCCCGCACCAAACGATGGCGTTTCGACACATGGGCGCCGTTGATGCGCACTTTGCCGCGGGTGATCAGCTTGGCGATCAGGGCGCGGTCCTTGAAGAACCGCGCATACCAAAGCCACTTGTCCAGTCTTTGTGACAGGTCAGGATCAGACGCCGGCAGGGATCAGTCCTTGATCTTCAGCCCCGACAGGGCCGCCGCAAACGGATTGTTTGGATCGATCGCTTTTTCTTTTCTGGGCGGACGGGCCGAGAAATTCTTGGCCTTTTGTCCGCCGCCCTTGCCCTTGGGCGGGCGCTTGCCCTTGCCTTGGGGGCGATTGCCGGGCTTGCGATCCGGCTGTTCGCGCCGTTTGAAGCCGGCCCATTTGAATGTGTAAAACGTCTCGACCTCGGGCTCGACAGCCTCGGGCGTCACGACGCTTTCTTCTTCGGTCATGGGCGGGGGTGCGGGGGCGTCTTCGGGAGCAGGCTCGGGCGCAAGCTCGGTCACCGGTTTTGGTGCCTTCTCGCGCTCGCCTTTATCTGCCGAATACCCAAGCCCCTGCATCAGGGACGCAAACTGATCCAGCGTAAGACCTGTAATCGACAGCATGTCCGGGTTCGCTTCAAACCCGCCGCGACTGTCCTCGCCACGCAAAAGATCAGCAAGGCGCTCCAGCATATCAATCCGGATCGCGCGATCACCAGCAGGACGGAACCCGGCAAGCGTCTGATGCTCGAACGGAATGTCCGGGAGGATCGGCACCGTCACCAGACCCGGTGGCGGGCTGGCGGGAAATTCATCAAGGCCATTCTTCAGACCCCAAAGCAGGATGCGCAGCCGTGTCGGTGCAGGCTTCAACAGCGCGGGCATGAAGATCGTGAACTGACCAAAGCGGATGCCGTGCTTGCGCAGGCTGCCACGGGCATCCTGATCCAGATCCTTGACCTCGCGCGCCACGTCATCCCGGGGGATCACGCCCAGCGCTTCGATCATCCGAAAGCCAAAGCCTTTGGCCTGTCCGGTCAGCGCCTCGTCCTTTTCGATGGTGAACAGTGGCTCGAACAGGGCGGCGATCTTGCGATCAACGAAATGCTGAAGGCGGCGTTTGACCTTTTCGGCCGTTTCCGCGCCCGCTTCTTCGTCGACAAAGGCTTCGACGCCCGGCTTCAGCGTCGCCTCGCCCGCGACAAGCTTGCCCACCGCATCAGTGCCCCACATCAACCCGCCCTGATCGGTGAAATCGATCTCGGTGTCGGGCGCGTTGTAAAAGCGATCCGCGCGCAAGTGGAATTCGGGCGCCAAAGCCGCCAAGGCTGCCTGACGCAGCGTTTTGGCTTCGTCACCGGTCGCCTTTGGATCAAGGCTAAACCGAAACCCTTCCAATCGCCCTGCGAATTGCCGCTCGACGGTCACTTCGCCCTTGTCATTCACCTCGGCCACAAGGCTCTCCTTCTGTTTCAACCGCCGCAAGAGCACGCTCGTGCGCCGGTCGACAAATGCTTGCGTCAGCGCCTCGTGCAAGGCATCCGACAAGCGGTCTTCTACCGCGCGGGTGGCTTCGCGCCAATGGGTGTCGTCGTCAAGCCATGATTTGCGTTGCGCCACGTATGTCCACGTCCGGATAAAGGCCAAACGCTTCGATAATGTGTCAATGTCGCCATCCGTGCGGTCGATGCGCTTGATTTGTGCGCCAATCCAGTCGTCGGGGATGCGGCGAAGCTCGTGCAGATAGCCAAAGACCTGCTCCAGAAAGCTGGCGTGCTCGCTCGGCGAAATTCCGCGAAAATCCGGGATCCGACAGACATCCCAAAGCAAGCGCACCTCGTCAGCAGTCGTCAGGCGATGGGCCAGAAGCGGAGCCAGCGATTTCAGCGCGCCAAGATCGTCCGCCTCGCGCCCGCGCACCAGACGCTCTTCGATTGGCGGCGCTTCAAGGCTGGCAATCAGCGTATCGACGGACCCGAAGTTCAGGGCATGGTTGCGCCAGCACAGCTTCTTGATCGGGGCGAAGCGGTGATGGGTGATCGCCTCGGCCGTACCGTCGTCCAGCGGCGCTGCCTCTCCCGTGACCCCAAACGTACCGTTCGAGCGATAGCGCCCGGCCCGACCTGCGATCTGGGCCAGTTCGTGGGGCATCAGTTCGCGCATCCGGCGACCGTCAAACTTGGTGGTCCCCGAAAATGCGACGTGATCGATGTCCAGGTTCAGGCCCATCCCGATCGCGTCCGTCGCCACGAGGTAGTCGACCTCGCCATTTTGATACATGGCGACCTGGGCGTTGCGCGTTCTGGGGCTGAGCGCGCCCATCACAACGGCTGCCCCACCCTTCTGGCGGCGCAAAAGCTCTGCAATCGCATAGACGTTCTCAACCGAAAACCCGACGATGGCCGAGCGTTCGGGCATACGAGAAATCTTCTTGGGACCGGTATAGGTCAGTTCGGAAAACCGCCGCTGACCGCGAATTTCAACCTCGGGGATCAGGCTCGTAATCGCGCCGCGCATTGTGCCCGCGCCCAGGAACAGCGTTTCCTTGAGGCCGCGCGCCCGCAACAGTCGATCGGTAAAGACATGACCGCGCTCGGGGTCAGCGCACAACTGGATTTCGTCGACACAGACAAAGTCGCATCCAAGCCCCTCGGGCATCGCCTCGACCGTGCACACCCAATACTGCGTGCGCTCAGGCACAATGCGTTCTTCGCCCGTGACCAGCGCCACGACAGACGGCCCGCGCGCCTCAACCAGCCGATCATACACCTCGCGCGCCAAAAGGCGCAGCGGCAGCCCGATGATGCCCGTGCGATGGGCCAGCATCCGCTCCAATGCGTGGTGGGTTTTGCCTGTGTTCGTGGGGCCAAGGACGGCCGTCACACGCCGGTCCATGGCCGGATCCTTATGCTCGATCGAAGGGAAACTAGCGCTCTACCTGAGGCCTCACAACCGCTTAAAGCGTGCTCCCGCCAAGGCGCGCTTCAAGCCGTTCGATTTGCTCTTCAAGACCCTCGCGCGCGGGATAAATCGCTTCGACCTGGCGCAAAGCATCGAGCGCCTCTTCCTCAAAGCCCAATTCTTCCATGACGATCGCCAAACCGCTCATCGCGCCGAAATGGTTCGGGTTAAGCGACAGCGCCATGCCGATATCATTCATCGACGGCCCATAAAGACCGGCACGGTGATAGGCCGTCGCACGCGCGTTGTAACCTTCGGCGAAATCGGGCGCGTGATCGACAACAGCCGTGAAATGCTCGATCGCGGCTTTGACGTCCTCTTCCTCCAGCGCCTCGCGACCGCGCTGAAGCAACAAATCAACCGAAGCCGACCCTGACCGCGACCACTCGACCCAAAGCTCCGCTTCGATCCGCGCCGCCTCGCCCTGCTCCGCCTCGGCAAGTTCCGCTAAAAGCTCGTCCACGCGCTCGGATTGAGCGGCCAAGGGCGATGCCAGCATGATGGCGACGAAAACCGACGCAACGGCACGTTTGAGAATAGGGGTTCGATTGCTCATACGACTAACGTAGTACACACATGACGGGCTGCACAGCCCAGCGGATCACACAATTTCAGGAGACCCCCATGAGCACAGTGATCGAAACCGCCGTTGCCGCGTTGAAAGAACGGCTTGAAGGCGTGGATATTTCGAACGTCGTCAAGTTCGTCATCGAAGGCGAAGGCGCTGTCATGGTCAAGCCAGACGGTGTCGAAGCCGGCGACGAAGAGGCGGATGTCACGCTGACCGCGGACGCAGAAGCGTTTCAGGAAATCCTGTCGGGCGCGCTGAACCCCACTTCTGCTTTCATGTCGGGCCGCTTGTCGGTTGACGGCGACATGGGCGCTGCGATGGCGCTTGGATCCGCCCTGTCGTAATGGCGTACGAGGCTGCCCCGTTTTTTGCGGCCGCGGCAAAGGGCCCCGATGGCGGGGCCGCCCATTGGGCGCAGGCTGAGGACGGCAAACGCCTTCGTGTCGCCGGCTGGAAGGCCGGTGTGCGGGGCACGGTCGTCTTTTTCAACGGGCTGAACGAGTTCATCGAAAAGTACGGGCCAACTGCCGTGGACATGGCAAAAGCTGGCTACTCTTCGGCAACGCTGGACTGGCGCAGTCAGGGCATGTCGGATCGCCTGCATGATGATCCACTTCTGGGCTATATCGAGCGCTTCGCCGATTTCCAGAAGGATGCCAAAGCCTTTTATGCCTATCTGGACGAGATGGGCTTTCCCAAGCCATGGCATCTGGTCGGGCATTCCATGGGAGGGATGATCGCTCTTCGCGCTGTCCAGGGCGCTCATCCCTTTACGTCGGTTACGTTTTCCGCGCCGATGTGGGGGATCAACTTTCGCACGACGCCCAAGCCGGTCGCACATTCTATAGCCGCCCTCTTTGCGGCGTTCGGTCTGGACACCCGCTATGTCTTCGGGGATGGCCCGCAAAGCTACGTGCAACGCGCGCCATTCGAAGACAACCGCCTAACCCATAACGCAGAAACTTACGCATGGATGAAAGAGATCTATGCGATGCCAGAAGTGCAGCGCGGCGGTCCGACGTTCAAATGGCTCAGCGAATCCATCAAGGAAATCCGGGCGCAACGGCATGCAAAGCGCCCCGATATACCGGTTCTCCTCGTCCTTGGGGATGGCGATCAGGTCATCCAAAACGACACCGCACTTAAACGGGCCCAAGAATGGGGTTTGGACAACGTCCTTGTTCTCAGCCCCAGTCGCCATGAACCCTTCATGGAAACCCCGGACGTGCGCGAAACATTGATCCGCGAGCTCTTAAAGCATTTCCAAGCAGCAGAAGCCGCCTAGCCGGGCATGGCCAGAAACGCTTCGCGCAAGGCATGGCTCCACGCTGCAGACAGCGCCATGAATTCGGGATCCTGATCCTCGATCCGCTTCTCCATCCCGACCTTGCACGAATCCTTTTCGATCACGACCAGATCAAGCGGCATTCCGACCGACAGGTTCGAGCGCAGGGTGGAGTCCATCGACAGCAGGACCGCCTTCTGCGCATCCGCCAGCGTCGTATCCGCGCGCACGACCCGGTCTAGGATCGGCTTGCCGTATTTGTGCTCGCCAATCTGAAGATACGGCGTGTCGCGCGTCGCTTCGATAAAGTTGCCCTCGGGATAGATCATGAACATGCGCATCGGGCCGCCCTTGCGCTGTCCCGCAACGATGAGGGAGGCGGTTGCCGATTGCGCAGCACCTTCCATCTTGTTCTGTATGTCACTGGAAACTTCGGCCATGGTCCGACCGATGATCCCAGCCACTTTCAACATGGTCGGGGCAAGCATGATCGAGCTTTCAGCATCGGCATCAATATCGTTGATGGCTTCATCCAACCGCGCGATGGTCGTCTGTGTGACGCTGAGCGATCCCGCCGTCATGATCGACACAACACGTTCGCCCGGTTGCTCGAAAGTGAACATCTTGCGATAGGTCGCGATGTTATCAAGACCCGCATTCGTACGTGTATCCGAAAGGCACACCATGCCTTCGTCCAACAATAGCCCTACGCAATATGTCATGAAGCCTGCCTTGAGAGATCGTCTGCATTGTCTTTAGGCAGATGACGCGATCGGTGCAACGGCCCTATTGCTGACCATTTCCCTGCGCTTGCGATACGCTGACATCCACGGTCAGGCTTTCGTCCCCTGAGCCCCGGGACACGCTTCGAATTGGGGCCGCGTCCAGACTGTCATAGCCCGAGCCCAATCGAACATATTGTTCGTCCGGCGATTGGCCGTTGGCTGCGTCAAGCCCGATCCAGCCAAGGTTTTCGATGTAGAGTTCAGCCCAGGCGTGACTTGCTTCGTGGCCTGCCCCGTCGACGCTGGAATAAAGGTAGCCGGTCACATATCGCGCCGGGATGCCGACATGGCGCGCTGCCGCAATCAGCACATGCGCATGGTCCTGGCAAACACCTTTGCCGCCCGACAAGGCATCCGCCGCCGTAGTATGTTCAGTTGTCTCGCCCGGTGCATAGATGATTGCCGCTTCCACGGCCTTGGAGAGGGCGTGCGCGCGCTCAAGAATTGCATCCTCGGCAAGCCCGGCAACAGCCCCCTCGGCCAGTTCGCCAATCGCAAGGTCTACGCGTGTCGCCCGTGTGTCCCGCAAATAGGTCAGCGGCGGTACACTTTCCCGATGACCTCTCAGGACACCGGCGAGATCAAATGTCTCTATCTCGCCTGTCACCTGAATGCGCAACTCTTCGACCGGACCCAGAAGCGTCACCGTCTCAACCCAGTCACCGGCCGCATCGCGAAATGCCGACCCACGCACTGCGCCCTCGACATGTACGTCCCAGTTCAAAACTTGCTGGCCTTCATACTGTGTCGGTCGCAAGCGCAGCGATTGGACGACACCTCGCATGGGTGGCGAAAAGCGATAAGTACTTGAATGATCAATGGAAAGTTTCATGCTGCCCGAATTTCTCCATTGAGATAGACAGCCTGTATCGTCGCTGCCAATCCACCTATTTCGCGAATGTAGCGGGATAAAAACTCGTGAAGACCTTCGTCAAAGATATCGTCAACTGCGGCCTCAGAAAGCTCGGCAACCAACGCGCGCGCCTGGGTCTGCGCCGCAGTTGGACGGCCATATCCCCGGGCAAGGCGGTCGAGGTGATCGCACACCCCTTCCACATTCGTAATCAGTGACCGCGGTGCCTTGCGGTTCAGGATTAGGAAATCCGCGATCTTGGCCGCCGTGATGTCACCGCCATACGCCCAAGAAAACGCGCGATGCGCGCTGAGCGACCGTAAGATCGTGCGCCACTGATAGTTGTCCAAACCTGAGCCCACGAAATCGACCTGTGGCAGCAAGACGAAGTACTTCACATCCAGAAGACGCGCCGTTGCGTCCGCGCGTTCCAGATGAAAGCCGATGTTCATGAAATCATAGCCGTCATTGCGAAGCTGGCTGTCGGCGATCGCACCCCGAACCAGCGCACAGCGTTGCATTGTCCAGTCGATCAGTTCGTTGACGGATAGTTTCGACCGTTCCGTCCGCTTGAGTTCTTTCAATTCCTGAAAGGACGAATTCAGTGCATCCCAAACCTGACTGGTCAAAGCCGTTCGCACGATGCGTCCATTTTCGCGCGCGCGTTCCATACAGGTGGCAACCGAAGAAGGGTTATCGCTGTCAAAAAAGAGGTAGCTTTCAATGTTGCGCTGCACAGGATCGCCGTATTTCTCGTTGAACCCAACCACGGTCCCGGAAGCCGCCAGAACCGACTCCCAGTCGTTTCTGAAGCCACCTGATGTATTCGGGATCAGCGCGTTCCGCGCGCCCACTTCAAGCAGGCGGGCAACCGTCTCGGCCCGTTCAATGTAGCGGCCGATCCAATACAGGTTTTCTGCAACTCTACTCAGCATCAGTCTGCCAACACCCATGTATCTTTGACACCACCGCCCTGTGACGAGTTCACGACAAGCGACCCTTCCTTCAGTGCCACGCGTGTTAGGCCGCCTGGGACAAGCTCAATCCGTTCACCAACAAGACAGTAGGGCCGCAAATCGACGTGACGCGGCGCCACCCCTTCTTCGACGAAAGTTGGACAGGTCGACAGCGCCAGCGTCGGCTGTGCGATATAGTTATGCGGGTTTTCTAGAATTTTTCCCGCAAACAGTTCGACTTCCTGCTTGGTCGCCTTTGGCCCAACAAGCATTCCGTAGCCACCGCTACCGTGGACTTCTTTGACAACCAGTTCTGACAGGTGCTCCAGTACGTATGAGCGATCTTCCCTGTCGGCACATTTCCATGTCGGCACATTGTTTAGGATCGGCGCTTCTCCAAGGTAGAAGCGAATCATGTCGGGAACGTATGTATAGACTGCCTTGTCGTCAGCCACCCCTGCGCCCGGCGCGCTTGCAATCGAAACTCCCCCCGAGCGATACACGTTCATCAAGCCCGGCACACCGAGCATGCTGTCGGGCCGAAAACACAAAGGATCTATGAAAGCATCATCAATCCGTCGATATATGACATCCACTTTCTTTGGGCCTTCGGTCGTGCGCGCCCAGACGAAATCGCCTTCGACAAAAAGGTCCGCCCCTTCGACAAGATCAACTCCCATCATATCAGCCAAGAAGGAATGCTCGTAGTAGGCCGAGTTGAAGTGTCCGGGTGTCAAAATGACGACTTTTGGTTGCCCATCGCATTTTTCGGGAGCAACCGACTCAAGGGTATTTCTCAACAGCGCAGGATAGTTTTCGACCGGGGCAATCCGTTTTTCCTGAAACAGCTGCGGGAACATGCGCATCATAATCTCGCGATTTTCAAGCATGTAGGACACCCCTGAAGGTGTCCGGCAGTTGTCTTCGAGAACGAAGAACTCATCCGGCCCGGTGCGTACCAGATCGATCCCGACGATGTGACTATAGACACCACGCGCAGGCTTGATACCGACGACGGCTTTCTCGTACGCCTCGTTTTCATAAACAAGATGGGCAGGAATGATGCCTGCCTTCACGATCTCGCCCCTCCCGTATACATCCATCAGGAACGCATTTAAGGCCCGCGCGCGCTGTTTGATGCCCTTTTCCAACTTGCGCCATTCGTGATCAGCAAAGACACGAGGAAACATGTCAAACGGGATCAAGCGGTCGGGATCTCCGCCTTCTCCGTAGACCGCGAATGTAATGCCAATACGTCGAAACAAGGCTTCAGCTTCAGACTGCTTCAGAGACCGCAACTCTGCGGGCATCGTACCGGTCCAGTCATCCAGCCCAGCATAGGGTGGACGCACGTTCCCGCCCTCGATCATCTCGTTGAAGTATTCAATAGCCATGGACGGATACTTACCGAATTCCTACCAGAGATAAAAGCAGGGCTCTTACGCGGCTCAAATAAATCATTGCTATCGCTTAGAAAAGAGGCATTAGCGTCGTGTGGCTCGAGGTTGCACCAAAGCCCCAGTTCTTGGTTCGAATTCCTCTCTTAACACCGACAATGAGACGCTTTTTGCCGACATGCGGGACGGTAGCTTGCCCGGTTTCGAATTGTGCAGTCGGACAACTGTCGAGCCGAACGACCCAGAGTGGCCCGCTAAATGATGCGTGCGAGTTTTCCCTTTGTCCGATAAATGTTCTTGTAGTCCCACTGCACGCGCCGGGACTCGTCCAGCCAAGCCGCCATGAGCTTTGGGTCAATCTGATCGACATCTGTCAGCCGAAGTACAGCGGTCATGAAGCTTCCTTCGACCTTTAATCCCGGTGTTTCAAAAGACTGCCCGCTCCAGAACATCAGCCGCACGCAACCCTTGAGTTTCGAATACCCCACGATCGGATTCCCATCGAGAAATCAAACCGGGTGCGCGTGCCAGATCTTGGCTTCCGCCTCGGGCAGCCTTTCATCGATGACTTCCCTAAGCGCATCACAGATGGCTCGGTCTTCGGGTGTTTGTGCCGCATGAAAGGCATCGATGGTCGCCGGCTGCATGGGGCCAAGCCTACCGCAAAAACGTCATGTCTCCAAGATTGGCCCACGCCCTGCGCCGCGCTACCCTCACCCCATGGCTAGCCCTGTCCTCACCTTCACAGATCGCGGTATCTACTGCCCCGCCGCTGATGTCTTTATCGACCCATGGAAACCGGTGGACCGCGCGCTGATCACCCATGGCCATGCTGACCATGCGCGCCCGGGCATGGGCCACTACCTTGCGACTGCCGCCGCCGCTCCGGTTCTACACCACCGTCTTGGGGCGATCCCGCTCGACACCGTGGCCTTCGGAGAAAAGCGGCGCGTCAAAGACGCGACAATTTCGTTCCACCCGGCGGGCCATGTGCCCGGTTCGGCCCAGATCCGGATCGAGGTCGCGGGCGAGGTTTGGGTCGTCTCGGGCGACTATAAAACCGAGCCTGACGGTGTCTCCGAAACTTTCGAACCCGTCAACTGCCACGCGTTCATCTCGGAATGCACGTTCGGCCTGCCTGTCTTCAACTGGCCGAGCGGCGCCGAAAGTGCCGCGGCTATCAATGCGTGGTGGGCCGAAGCCGCAGACGCAGGTAAAACGGCGGTGATCGGTGCCTATTCCCTCGGAAAAGCCCAGCGCATCCTCGCCCATCTCGACCAGAGTATCGGCCCGATCCTGACCCATGGCGCGGTCGAGGCGACGAACGCTGTGCTCCGCGCCCAGGGGATCCCGCTGCCCGACACAATTCATGCAACCGACGACGTCACCGCCAAGACCCACCCGCGCGCGATCGTGGTGGCCCCACCCGCCGCGCTCGGGTCAGCCTGGATGAAACGCTTTGGCCCAGTCACGGACGGGTTTGCCTCAGGCTGGATGGCCTTGCGCGGCATACGTCGCCGACGTGCGGCAGACCGCGGTTTCGTGATGTCGGACCACGCCGACTGGAAGGGACTGAACAACGCGATCGCCGCGACCGGGGCCGAAAAGATCTTCGTTACCCACGGCTACACAGCGCCGTTTCGACGCTGGCTTGAAGACCAGGGGTATGACGCGGCCATCGTGGAAACCGACTACGACGGAGAGGCGCTGGATGCCGAAGCGTCCTAAGCGGCCGCTGCGGGACGTGCCCGTGTGAACGCCGCACGCAGGTGGTCTGCCGCCGCCTCGACAGGAGCCGATGCCTTGTCGTCTTTAACCAGCCCAATCGAATAGGTCGGCAGTCGCGGGAGGCCATGCTCGGGCCCCGCTTCCACGATATCACCGCCGAGCGAAGACACCGGGATCGGCGCAATTGCCAGATCCGCAAGGATCGCCGCCTTCTGCCCAGAGATATGCGCGCTCTCAAAGGTAATCAGCCATTCACGCCCCAGGCCCTTGAGGCCCTCAATGCCCGCATTGCGCCAAGCACAACCATCTTCCCAAACGCTGAGCGGTAGTGGGTCTTGCTCAGGCGCCACGCCGCCTTTGCGCATCGCCCAGACCAGTTGTTCACGGTAAAGAACTTCGGCCTTCTCCGTTCCCACAACGCCCTGACAGGTGATGATCGCCAGATCCAGTTCGCCTGCATGGTGCATCTCCATCAGCCGCCGCGTGCCTTCGACAACCACCTGGACACGCACCGCCGGGTGCGTTTCGCGGAACAGGCACAGCATGTCGGGCAGGAACCGCTCGGCAACATCGTCGTGGGCCCCGATGCGCACCTCACCCGCCACGTCAGGCGCCACAAAACGCGCCAGCGCCTCGCGGTTGAGCGCTAGCATACGCCGCGCATGTTCGACCAGATAAGCGCCATCCCGCGTCAGCGTCACGTTGCGGCTGTCGCGTTGGAACACCGTGCGCCCTAGCAAGTCCTCGACCTTTTTGACTTGCATCGAGACCGCCGACGGGGTCCGCAAGACGCGCTCGGCAGCGCCCGAGAACGACCCCGTATCGGCAATCGCAACCAGCGTGCGCAGCACATCGAGGTCCAGCATGGGGACATTCATGGTCTGATCGGTCATGGCGCCACCTTTCACTAATTCTGAATGATCGCATCAAATCTATTCGTTTGATTGAAGTATGTCCAGCCGGCATTGTCGTCCCAGCACCAAAGGAGACCTGACATGACCCAATTTGCCCAAGCCACTGGCCACGTCCTTCACCGCCTTGCCAACAGCGTCGATCGCCGGCGCCGCGAGGCGCAGCATCGCCGCGGTATCAAACGGCTCGAAGCCCTGCCATCCGACCTTCTCTGCGACGTCGGCCTGACGCGCGAGGATCTCCACGAGGCCCGGACGATGCCACGCGACCGCGACGCCTTGCGCATTCTGGCCGACCGACGCCGCGCCCGGCGCTTCTGACGACCCCTCTCGCGGCCCCCGGACAGGTGACGCGAGACCTGCGCGTGCTAGACTTGCTCCCATGGCACTAGCACGCGCATTTTTCCCTTGAGACAGTTCGCGGAACTTTTCGCGTCTCTCGACCAGACGACGTCGACCAATGCCAAGGTCGCGGCGTTGGCAGAGTACTTCGGCGCTGCTCCACCCGAGGACGCGCTCTGGACCATCGCGCTGTTGTCGGGGCGTCGTCCCAAGCGGGTCGTGACAACCACCCGACTGCGCGAATGGGCCGCCGACGCGTCTGGTGTACCGCTCTGGCTTTTTGAGGAAAGCTATTCCATCGTCGGCGACCTTGCCGAAACGATTGCCCTTCTCCCGTTGGAAACACAGACGCAATACCGACGTGATACCGACGCGTTACTGACGTCGGAAATTGAGGCTTTACGCGCCCTCACCACGCTACCAGAGGAAGAGCGCAAAACGGCCATCGTCAACAGCTGGTCCCGCCTTGAGCCTTCCGAACGGCTGGTCTTCAACAAGCTTTTGACAGGCGGCTTTCGCATGGGGGTCAGCCAGAAACTGATGACCCGTGCCCTGTCGCGCGCAACGGGTGTTGAGGAGGCCGAACTGGCTCATCGCCTGATGGGCGACTGGACGCCTGACACCACGACATTCGCGGCCTTGATCACCGATCCCGACCCCGAAGCGGACCTCTCAAAACCCTACCCGTTCTACCTTGCCTATCAGCTTGATAGCGCGCCCGAGGACCTTGGGTCGCCGACGGACTGGGCGGCAGAATTCAAATGGGATGGTATCCGTGGGCAAGTGATCCGACGTGGTGGAGCCCTGCATCTTTGGTCGCGTGGTGAAGAGCTGATGACCGACCGCTTCCCGGAGTTTGCCGCACTACTCGATTTCATCCCGGACGGGACGGTTATCGACGGCGAGGTGCTGGCGTGGCGCGACGAGGCCCCTTTGCCGTTTGCAGCACTACAAAAGCGGATCGGGCGCAAAACCGTGCCGAAGAAACTCCTCACGGAAGCGCCCACGATCCTCTACGCCTATGATATTATTGAAGATAATGGACAGGACATCCGCGCACGGCCCTTCGCCGATCGCCGCGCTCGGTTGGACGAGATGATGATCGATGTCCCGCGCACGGCCCCCATCCGGACCTCACCTTTGCTGGATTTCGCAACATGGTCTGATCTCGAAATGGCCCGATCCGGCGCACGCGACCGACGCGCCGAGGGCGTCATGCTGAAACGACTGGACAGCCCCTATCGCAATGGCCGCAAAAAGGGCGACTGGTGGAAATGGAAGCTGGACCCGCTGACCGTGGACGCAGTGATGATCTATGCCCAGGCGGGCCATGGACGGCGCGCCAACCTGTTCACTGATTTCACTTTTGCCGTGAAAAAGGGCAACGACCTTGTCCCGTTCACGAAGGCCTACTCAGGGCTGACTGATGCCGAGTTCCGAGAGATCACGGCGTGGGTGAAAAAGAACACGATCGACCGCTACGGCCCGGTGCGATCGGTGCCTGCGGAGCTGGTGTTCGAGATCGCTTTCGAAGGCATCCAGGCCAGCCCGCGTCACAAGTCGGGAATTGCTTTGCGCTTTCCGCGAATGGTGCGCTGGCGCAAGGACAAGCCGCTGGATGAGATCAACACGCTTGGCGATTTGGAAGAGATGCTGGTGACCTACGGCTGAGCGCCCGCCCTTTCGGAGCCCGTCACCACATCTTGGCCTTTGCGTAGTCCGGATAGCTCGCGTCGTAAGTCGCGCCGTCAAACTCGGGCTGGGTCTCCTGCAACAATTCGCCCGCCGTCGGGAGGCCCTCGGTCTTCGGCAAATCCCAAAGCCCTGAGCGGATCAGCGCCTTGGAGCATTGCATGTAAAGCTCGCCCACCCGCACCACGATCACCGATTTCGGGTGCCGCCCGTTCTGCTGAAAGGTGTCCGTGACATCCGGGTCGGCGGTCAGAACGGCAGTCCCATTCACCCGCACGACAACCGTCTCACCGGGGACCATGAACAAAAGGCTCACCCGCCCATCGCGCACGATGTTGCAGAGGCTGTCAGTGCGGTTGTTCCCGCGCCAGTCGGGCATCATGAGCGTGCGCTCATCGACAATGCGCACCACAGGTCCGTCGTCACCGCGCGGGCTGCCGTCCGTGCCCTCGGGGCCAACCGTCGTCAGAATGCAAAACCGCGACGCTTCGATCCATTGCCGATAGAGCGGCGTCAGCGCTGTGCGCACCTTTTTCAGGGCAACCGGGCTGGCCGGGCCATACAGCGCATCCAGCGCTTCAACTGTCTTGATGGTGTCCACGGCGATCCTCACGCGTTGTTCGCGCGAAGCCTATCACCAATCCTTGGGCGCCCGTACCCCGATATCGTCCAGCAAATGGGGTGAGGTTTCAGCCAACCGCCGGACCGCCGCCTCTTTGAGCACGCGCTGCTCCTCTGCTGGATCAATCTGTGGTTCAAAGATCGAGCGCAGGACGGACAAAGCATCTGCGGGTCGGGTCAGATCGAACATGGAATATCCTTGCGAAAACCTGCTCCGAACATGCGC
>CAZWZG010000006.1:0-13191 GCA_964638245.1 uncultured Rhodobacterales bacterium | reverse complement strand
ATCATCTGCCCGCCGGCCACCTCGATGCGCTGGCTGATGCCAAACCTCGGAGATTTCCGCACCCGCCACCCCGACATCCGCATTCAGGTCACCACCGACTACTACGGGCGAGAGGGCTATGATGGCACCCGCTACAATCTTGCCTTCTCGATCGAGCACTGGCAGGGGCGCGCCGAAAACGTGGTGGTCCAGCCGCTCGCGCCGCTCATCATCACACCGGGGTGCACGCCCGAAATCGCCGCGCGGTTGACCACGCCTACCGATCTTACTGGCGAAAACCTGCTCCACGAGACGCACGACCGCGCCGACTGGACCACATGGCTGAAGACGTTCCCGGCACCGGGCGTGGATCCCACGGTCGGAGACACATTCCACAACCTCGACATGGCGGTTCAGGCTGCCAAGCTGGGTGCTGGCATTGTCATGGCCGACCTGCTTCTTTGCCGCGCCGAGCTCGAAAGCGGTCAGTTGGTCCTGCCGTTCCCGAAACTGGCCTGCGACACGCCCCATGGCCGCTTCGCACTTCTGGGCAACCGCGACAGTTGGGACGATCCGCCCATTGCAGCCTTTCGGAGCTGGGCCGCGGATGTGGCGGCGCGCGATTCAGAGGCGATCAACGCTTTCAGGATTTGACGTCACCGGCAAAGCGCGCAGCGTTTTCGGCTGCAAACCCGTCGGCATCCGCCGCGCCCCAAAACGCCGGTTGCGCCTTGGGGATTGTTAGCGCCTTTTGCACGGCAGGCCGTGCATCGATACGCTCAAACCAAACCGCCAGGTGATCGAGCCCGTCGATCCCGACCCTGGCCCAAGGATAAGCGCGCGCCCAGGGGTATGTCGCCATATCCGCAATCGAATAGCCACCACCTGCCAGCCACTCCCGCCCCTCGAGTCGAGTGTTCAGCACCTCCAGCAGCCGCCGCGTCTCGTCCCGGTAGCGCTTGATGGCGAACGGATGCTCCTCGCCATTGGGCGCAGCGATCCGCTGGAAATACATCGCCTGCCCCATCATTGGGCCGACCCCGCTCATCTGGAACATCAGCCATTGCAGCACCTCAGAGCGGTCGTTGGCCGCCTCGGGCAGAAAGACCCCATACTTTTCCGCCAGATACCAAAGGATCGCCCCACTTTCGAAGACCGCGAAGTCGCTGTTCGAGCGATCCACAATCGTCGGGATTCGACCGTTTGGGTTCAGCTGCATGTAAGCAGGGTCCTTCTGCTCGCGCTTGGAAAAATCAACGAAGGTCAGGTCATAGTCGACCCCCGCCTCTTCGAGAAAGATCACCGGCTTGTAACCGTTCATTGTCGCTGCGGTGTAAAGGTGAATGTCTGCCATGAAAGCCTCCGGTTTCGCTGTTGACCCGACATTGCGATCAAGGGCACATATTGCAACCAGTATACTTTTGGTAACCTAATCCATGCGCGCCACGATCACTCAAGATGCCCAAGGCCGCCGCCGCGCGGTGGCCCCTTGCACGTCACCCTGTGCAATTGAGCGCGGCATGCGTGTGCTGGGGGGCAAATGGACGGCTTCGATCCTGTGGCACCTCAAAGACGACCCGGTGCGCTTCAACGATCTGGCGCGGATGATCGCGGGGGCGTCAAAGAAGATGATCGCCGAGCGTTTGCGTCACCTCGAAACCCACGGGTTGGTCGAACGCAAGGTGCGGGTCACGCAACCTGTTACCGTGACCTATGCCCTGACCGAACAAGGTCAGACAGCGCTTGCGGCCGTCGACCACCTTCGGCAATGGTCCGAGGCCACGCTGCCGGACGGGTAAGTTTTTCGCGAACGCCTTGCCCATTGGGGTTTGACGCCATACGTCTCCTTTGACCCGAAAAGGAGAGCCCCATGAATACCCCCCGCCCCACCTTCGATATCGACAGCTCTGGCGCGAACGCCTTTGGGGACCTACCCGACTGGGATCTGTCGGATCTATATGCGGGGGAAGATGCGCAAGAGCTTTCGCGGGACCTGACATGGCTCGAAAAAGCCTGCGCCGATTTCGCGTCGAATTACGAAGGCAAGCTGGCGGACCTGGATGCTGCCGGAATGCTGAAATGCATCGAGGATTACGAGGCGATTGACCTGATCGCGGGGCGGATTGGATCGTTTGCGGGGCTCCGCTATTACCAGAACACGACCGACGCGGGTCGGGCGAAGTTCATGTCCGACATTCAGGACAAGATCACGACTTATACGACATCGCTGGTGTTTTTCACACTGGAAATCAACCGGTTGGAAGACGACGCTGTAGCCGGTCTTTTTGCAGCCAACGCCGATCTTGCCCGCTTCAAGCCGATCTTCGACCGGATGCGCGCGATGCGGCCCTACCAGTTGTCGGACGAATTGGAGAAGTTCCTGCATGACCAGTCCGTCGTGGGCTCGTCGGCGTGGAACAAGCTGTTTGACGAAACCATGGCCGGGCTTGAGTTCGACGTCTTAGGCGAAACACTGGGCCTTGAGGCGACGCTGAACTTCCTGACAGATCAGGACCGCTCGAAACGCGAGGCGGCAGCGAAAGAGCTCGCGCGGATATTCAGCAGCAATATCAAGCTCTTCGCGCGCGTTCACAACACGCTGGCCAAGGAAAAGGACATCGAGGATCGCTGGCGCGGGATGCCGACCCCGCAGACCGGACGGCACCTGTCCAACCACGTTGAGCCTGAGGTGGTCGAGGCGCTGCGCAATGCGGTCGTGAACGCCTATCCGCAACTCAGCCACCGCTACTATGAACTCAAGCGCAAATGGATGGGGCTCGATACTCTACAGGTCTGGGACCGCAACGCACCCCTGCCAATGGAAACCGACCGCATCGTGAATTGGGACGAGGCGCGCGCGATCGTGACCGAGGCCTATGCCGGGTTCGACCCCAAAATGGCCGATCTGGCCGAGCCATTCTTTACCGATGGCTGGATCGACGCAGGGGTGAAGCCGGGCAAAGCGCCCGGCGCCTTCGCGCATCCGACGGTGGCCAACGTGCATCCTTACGTGATGCTGAATTACCTCGGCAAACCGCGGGACGTCATGACGTTGGCGCACGAATTGGGCCACGGCGTCCACCAACGGCTGGCGGCCGGTCAGGGTGAACTTTTGTCCTCTACCCCGCTGACACTGGCCGAAACGGCTTCGGTCTTTGGTGAAATGCTGACGTTCCGCAAGCTTCTGTCCAAGGCCAAGGACGACAAGGAAAAGAAGGTCATGCTCGCCGGCAAGGTCGAAGACATGATCAACACGGTTGTCCGCCAGATCGCGTTCTACGACTTCGAATGCAAACTCCACGCCGCACGTAAGGACGGTGAGCTAACCCCCGACGACATCAACGCGCTATGGATGAGCGTTCAGGGCGAAAGCCTTGGGCCCGCATTCACCTTTATGGACGGTTATGAGACCTTCTGGGCCTACATCCCGCATTTCGTCCACTCGCCCTTCTACGTCTACGCCTACGCCTTTGGGGACGGCCTCGTGAACGCACTCTATGCAGTCTACGAAGAAGGCGATCCGGGCTTTCAGGAGAAGTACTTCGAGATGCTGAAGGCTGGCGGATCCAAGCACCACAAGGAGCTTTTGGCGCCGTTCGGGTTGGATGCAAGCGACCCGGCGTTCTGGGACAAAGGCCTCTCCATGATCTCGGGCTTCATCGATGAGCTCGAAGCGATGGAATGACCGCGGGCGTGCGCTACGCCGATAGTATTCTTTACTGAAGCATCCCGCACCCGTTTCATCTTGCCAAAAAAATCCTGGGGGGCTCGGGCGCGCGTGAGCGGGCTAGACAGCCCCTTTCACCCTCAAATGATCTCGTCTTCGTCAAACATTGGGTCGTCGGCCAGTTGGGTGACGTGACTATCAAGAGCATCTTCAGCTTTTTTGACCGAACCAATGCGCGCCAGATGAAAGACAGCATCACCCTCATTCACCACCGGCATCACCGCTCGCCCAACAATGATCCCGTCGAACGGGGCGGTGATGTCGACTTCTTCTTCGCCAAAGGGATCGGAAATACCGCCCAAAACATCGCCTTTCCGCGCAAGGCTTCCGTCGGCGCGATAACTCCGAAATAGTCCTCCCATCGGGGCGCGAAGCCATTTGCTTGACGGGCAAAAAGTCGGCGCCTGCTTGGACTTTGGCACGTGCCGAGCGGTGATCATTCCCTTGGCCCCCATGACACGTAAAATCCCGGCAAGGCCGGCGCGAACGCTCACCTCTTCAAATCGCAAGCCCTCTCCCGCCTCGTACAGAAGAACGGGCTTGCCAAGCGACTGAGCCTCTCCGCGCAAGGACCCCTCACGCACTGGCGACTGCATCAGGATCGGCGCTCCAAAGACGTTCGCAAGAGCGCGCATCTCATCATCATCTGGCGAAATGCGCACTTGCGGATAGTTTGTTCGGTGGATCGCAGCGGAGTGTAAATCGACCCCGAAATCCGAGCGCATGACGACCTCGGTCAGAAAGATCTGTGCAAGACGCGCCGCGAGCGAACCGCCATCATGTCCCGGAAAAGACCTGTTCAGGTCGCGGCGATCCGGAAGGTAGCGCGAGCGGTTGATGAAACCGAATGCGTTAACGATCGGGACGACTATGAGGGTACCTTTGAGCCGCGACAGTCCCTTTGATTTCAGAAGTCGCCGGACGATCTCTATCCCGATCACCTCATCACCATGCACGCCAGCACTGACGAACATCACCGGGCCATCCATCCGGCCATGGACAACATGGGCAGACATGAAAACTTCCGTGTGATCCGAAAGCGCTGATACAGGAAGGCCAACAGTCTTGCGCTCCCCTGGGGCAACCGTTGTAGTACCAATGGCAAAGTCGGCTCGCTTTGCCATCAACCCTTGCCTTTTGTCCTAGTCTTTCCGGGCTTGGCGTTTTTCTCGATGAACTCGATAATCTTGCCAGCAATATCAAGTCCTGTCGCCTTCTCGACCCCCTCGAGTCCAGGTGAGGAGTTGACCTCCATCACAACCGCTCCGTGATTGGCACGCAACATGTCAACGCCGCAGACGTTGAGCCCCATGGATTTCGCTGCACGGACAGCGGTCGACCGCTCTTCAGGAGTGAGCTTCACAAGCTGAGCCGACCCGCCACGATGAAGGTTCGATCGGAATTCACCCTCTGCACCTTTGCGCATCATGGCCGCTACGACGCGACCACCAATGACGATGGCGCGGATGTCGGTGCCGCCTGCCTCTTTTATGAATTCCTGCACCAGAATGTTGGTGTTCGTTGCCCGAAAGGCTTCGATCACCGACTTGGCTGATCGATCAGTATCCGCCAGCACAACGCCCAGACCTTGCGTTCCTTCAAGAAGCTTGATGACAAGGGGTGCGCCGCCAGCAATTTCGAGAACTTCTTCAGTCTGCTTTGGATCATGTGCGAATGTGGTTACCGGCAACCCAACCCCATCGCGCGCCAAAAGCTGCATCGAGCGCAGTTTGTCGCGCGAACGCCCAATAGCGACACTCTCGTTCAACGGATAGACGCCCATCATCTCGAATTGTCTAAGCACCGCGGTTCCATAAAACGTGATCGAAGCCCCGATCCGAGGGATGACTGCATCAAAGCCTCTTAATTTCTCTCCATTGTAGTAAATGGCGGGACGACGTGAGGCGATGTTCATATAACAACGTAGCGTGTTGATTATATTGATTTCATGTCCGCGCGCCTCTGCGGCCTCTACCAGCCTTTTGTGGGAATAGAGGTTCGCGTTTCGAGCCATCAGGGCAATTTTCATCTCAAAGTCCTTTCGACTCTTTCTGAGCCATTCCTGGTTTGGTGAGGTTCCGTTTACCAGGGTGGACGACGATACTGTGACGGCGAAGCGCGGTGCGCCCTACGATCATTCGAAACCGCATCTCCGAACGCTCGGTCAATGAAAGGTCAATTCGCCAGAGGCGATTGGAAATGCGGAACTTCGTGCGTATGACGAGACGGTCTTCAGGGACACCGCTGGTGTTTGTGATCTGGCGACGGTCATGGATCGGGCTCTCAACAAGTCTATCCGCCGAGTCGTCATCAAAGCGCGTGTGAAATCGGACCCAAAGGTCGCCGTCACGTTCGAATTCCTCGATTTCTGTCGCGTGTAAAGCGGACGTCCTCGCGCCGGTGTCGATTTTGGCGCGCAGGTTGGTAAGGCCAAGAAGAGGCAGGTCCACACGCTCTTGCCAACCTATGAGTAGCATAGGCGCTTTGGGAATTTCATGTTCAACATCCACTCCTTATGACGCCTTGCAGAGCCGGTGGCTACACTTCGTTGCTTCACGCGACGGTAAATCTCTGGGACGGGAGCGAAGCAATGCAGAACTGTATTGCGTATCTCCACGCCCTCCTCCCGGAGAAGCGCCGTGTTTTGACCGTTGGGTTACTCAAAGATGGCAAAGCAGCATTTGCACGAACGGAGTCTGATGCGCCGATTCCCATACCTCACCCCTAGGCTACTGCCTCCGGCTTTGCGTAGACCCAATAGAAAGATGTTGTGAGAGGGAACAAAGCTCTAGAGATCGCCAATGGGCGGCCAGGCAAAGTTGTTTTCGGATCTGGTGTGGTGGCACGGTCGAGACGAAAATCCGGCACATCGCAAACCTTAAGACTGCGTTGCGGTCATGTCCTCGCTGCGGAGGCGAACCTATCGAGAGGATGAACCCGGCAAGCGCAGCGGAGTTCTTGGGATGTACCCGATTTCCTGCATCCCGCGGAACGCCTTCAGTGCACTAGTCCAGCTCGGTCCAAGGCCAGGGCTTGACCTCGGAAGCGGCCGTTTGAAAGCGTGCCGCCTTCGCGATCCAGACGCCCAGATCCGTGCCGAAATCCGACAACCGCTCATTCGGCTTGCCGGTATTGATCAGCATGATCACAAACTGAATCACCGTCAAAACTGTCAGAACAGTGCTCGCAATTGAAAGCATAAAACCGATTAGAACCATATAGACAAAGCGCAGCCCGAGACCGTCCTTCTCCGCCTTTGGTTGTTCACCGTGGAGGCGTCCATCGATATTGTCTTCGCTCATTCCCGCCTCCCTCAGCGGCCTGCGGCATTAAAAACCGCGTCAATTACGGCTTGCGTGCCCTTGGAAAACTCGAGCGGCGCAGCGTAGTCCTCGCCGTCGCGGATCGTTCGACCAAAAGCCTCGACCTGATTGACATAATGATTGTCTCCGGGGAAACGCTCAACCCTTACGCCGAGGTTTGGTTGGTGGATCTCAATGCGGGCACCATCAAAGACGTTGGGGTTGAACGGCGCGGTCAGGCGCACGATGCCTTCGTCGCCCATGAAGGTCATGTCCTGAATGGGGTGCATGCGCATGGAATTGACCCAGTGAGCCGTGAAGGACGGAAAATCGGCCGAAACGCGCGCAATGACGTCAACGTCGTTTTCAAACGTGATGTCGGCATGGGTGATGGCCGTCGGCTCTTCCCCCGTGACGAAGCGCGTCGAACCGTAGGTGTAGACGCCGATGTCGGGAATGCCGCCGCCCCCGGTTTCGGGCTTGTTGCGGATGTTGGCGCCCTCGGCAGCGTTGTTATAGGTGAAAATCCCTTCCACATGGCTGAGCGTTCCGACCGCGCCGTCCTGGATAAGGTGGCGCGCGCGCTGCCATTGGGGATGGTGCACGATCATGTAGGCTTCGGCGACATGTAGCCCCGAACGATCCCGTGCCGCGATCAGCTGGTCAAATTCATGGGCAGCCATCGTCATGGGCTTTTCGCAAAGGACGTGCTTGCCTGCGGCGATCGCCTTCAGTGACCATTCCAGATGAAGGTGGTTGGGCAGCGGTATGTAAACCGCTTCGATTTCGGGATCGCCCAGAAGCGCTTCGTAGTCGGGGTAGACCGTCAGGTCTGGTGCGAAGGCCTGAAAACCGGCGGCTTTGTCCGGAGACGATGTCGCAAGGGCGGCCAACTCCGCCCCTTCGGCGGCATGGATCGCCCGCGCCATGTGTTCGCGCGCGAATTTGGCGGCCCCCAGAACGCCCCATTTGACCGGTTTCATGTTATGTCTCCCCACCGTGTTTGCGCCAACACTATCGCGAGGACAGAGCGCTGCCTAGAGCGTCGCGGGGACAATCGGGAACGAAAATGGGGGGCCAGTTTCCTGACCCCCCGTGATACTTTCAAACCTATGAGCGCGATCACGCGTCTTCGAGGATGCCTTTCTCGGCAGCAAGTTCCTGCATGCGTTTTTGCAGCTTTTCGAACGCGCGCACTTCAATCTGGCGGATGCGTTCGCGGCTGACGTCATAGACACCCGACAGGTCCTCTAGCGTCACCGGTTGGTCCTGAAGGCGACGCTGGGTCAGGATATCCTGTTCGCGCTCGTTCAGCACTTCCATGGCTTTGGCCAAAAGCTCCCGACGGGTTTCCAACTCGTCACGTGCTTCGTAGTCCGACGCCTGATCAGCGTCTTCGTCTTCAAGCCAGTCCTGCCATTGTGCCGTGCCTTCGCCGTCATTGGACACGGTTGCGTTCAATGATGCGTCCCCGCCCGACATACGACGGTTCATCGAAATCACTTCTTCCTCGGTCACGTTCAGATCGTTGGCAATCCGGGCCACGTTTTCGGGGCGAAGATCACCGTCCTCAAGTGCACCGATACGTGCCTTGGCTTTGCGCAGGTTGAAGAACAATTTTTTCTGCGCACTGGTTGTTCCCAGTTTTACATGGCTCCACGGCCGCAGGATGTATTCCTGGATCGAAGCGCGAATCCACCACATCGCATAGGTCGCAAGGCGGAAGCCTTTTTCAGGGTCAAACCGCTTCACAGCCTGCATCAGGCCGACATTGGCTTCGGAAATGACTTCCGCCTGAGGGAGGCCATAGCCGCGGTACCCCATCGCGATCTTAGCCGCGAGACGCAGGTGCGATGTGACCATCTTGTGGGCCGCCTCGGTGTCCTGATCTTCAACCCAACGCTTGGCCAACATGTATTCCTCGCCCTGTTCCAACATCGGGAACCGGCGGATTTCCTGTAAATATCTGTTCAGCCCCTGTTCTGGGCTTGGTGCTGGGAGATTTGTGTAGCTCGCCATTTTTCCTATCCCTGGTTCCTCGCCAATGTTGCGAGGCTTAACATATTTAATGAACCGTTCGGTTCAGTTCAAGGGGCATAGCCCGCCTTTCGTTGAAAACAAATGAATGCTGCGCGCGGCAGTTTCCAGAGGGCGGTAACAGGGATCACGCCGGTTTGCCGATTGTTACAACCTTGCGTGTTCAGACTTGGGAAAGGATTTGGGCACTATTTTGGCAGATAATCAATTTATGGGAACCTCATGGCAGTCGTGGCATTGAAGTTTGACGATCAGCCTCATCCGCTTGAAACGGAACTGAGGGACCAGCTCGGCAGTGATCTGAAGATGTGGGAATTCCTACAGCAGGGGTCGTTGGACGGGATCTGGTATTGGGACCTGGAAAACCCTCAGCACGAGTGGATGAGTCCTGAATTCTGGCAGTTGTTTGGGATTGACCCCGAAACATGTGAACATACACCAGACGCATGGCAGGACATCATCAACGAAGACGATTTGAAAGTCGCGACGGAGAACTTTGTTAGGCATTGCGAGGATCCAAGCCATCCATATGATCAGATCGTCAGGTACAAGCACGCCAACGGTTCGACGGTCTGGGTGCGGTGCCGGGGACTTGCGCTGCGAGATGACACCGGCAAGCCAATCAGAATGCTCGGCGCCCACACTGACCTAACGGCCATTAAGCGCGCCGAGGAAGCCGCAAAGCGTGAAAAGGCCAAGTTGGAATTGGCCAATGCAGAACTATTGTCGTTCGCCTATGGCGTTTCCCATGATCTAAAGTCTCCAACACGCACCGCTCTTCATTTGATCCAGGAAGGCCTCTTGTGTGACGAGGCAACGTTGAGCGAAGAACAAAAGGACCTCTTTTCCGGTGCCTGCGAGACATTGCAACGCATGCATGCGCTGATCGACGACCTATTGGACTATGGCCGCATCATCGAACATGAAGCGCCATGGCAAACAATGGATCTTGAGACGATAGTCACTGATACGGTCAAAGATCTAAAGGGCATGGTGGACGAGTACGGCGCAAAGATTTCCCTTGGGCGTTTGCCAGAACTTAATGGCAGCGAACCTCAGGTTCGGATGTTGGTCCAGAATATGTTGTCAAACGCAATGAAGTATCATCAACCGGGCGTTCCTCCTGAAATCACGGTACGCGCCGAGCAATCCGTGAGTGGTCTGATTATTCTCTCATTTAGCGACAACGGAGTAGGTATTCCCGAAGACAAAACCGACGAGGTGTTCGGAGTCTTCAAACGATTGCATCGGCAGGAACAGGTAAGCGGAACAGGGCTGGGGCTTGCCATTTGCAAGCGTGTCGCCGTGAACCACCACGGCTGGATAGAGGTGCACACGCTCCCCACGGGCGGAACACGATTCGACGTAGCTTTTCCCCATGGAAGCGATCCGAAATGACTCTTGCCAAGGAAAAAAATGTCCTTCTAACAGCCGTCTGTGTTGACGACTCCGAATTTGATCGAAAACTGCATGACAGAGTTCTAAGGCGCTCTGGTGCATTCGGAGAAATGTACCATTTTCCCTCGGGCGAGGACGCGCTCGTACACCTACGCAATACGCCCCAGATGCCAGATGTCATTTTTCTGGACGTCAATATGCCCATTATGAGCGGTTTCGACTTCTTGCAAGCGGCGACCGAAGAGTTTGGAGACGGTTTTACCTCGCGCGTGGTCATCATGCTGACGACATCATTGAACCCAGAGGACCGCAAACGCGCGGAAGCCTTTAAAGTCGTCCGCGACTTCCTGAACAAGCCCCTGACGGTAGAGGAAGCCAAGGACGTCGCCATGGCCACCCGCCGGATAGTTCGTGATCTCCAAACGCCCGGTTAAGCCCCTGAAACGCTGCGAGTCTGAGCACAAAGGGCTCGTACTTTTTGAACAGCTGGTCAAACCTGACAAAGCCGTCGCATCTGACTAGGGCTTTGCAGACGCTCCGTGCGCGCGAAGTGCGTCCAACAATGCTGCGAAGTCTTTGGGCGGCTCTGCTTCGAAAGTCAGCCGAGTCCTGGTAACCGGGTGCACGAAACCTAGAGTGGCGGCATGGAGGGCCTGTCGCGAAAACGCATCTACTTCTGATGCAGCATTACCCAATGCTCGTATGGATGCCCTCCGTTTGCCGCCATAAACAGGATCGCCGATCAATCCATGGCCAATATGCGCCATATGAACACGTATCTGGTGGGTGCGGCCTGTTTCAAGCCGGCACGTCACGCGCGCGGCGCCCTCTCCAAAACTTTCTTGTACGCTAACGCGAGTGATTGCGTGACGCCCCGCCCCGAACATTACGGATTGACGCTGGCGGTCGGTTTTGTGCCGCCCAAGACCAGAAGTAACCTTAATGATCCCGCCAGGTTCCGCGGACACACCCTTAGTACCCATGAGCCGAGCCGATCCGATGTCGGGAACCCCGAAACAGACCGCCTGATACGCCCTTTCGGCGGTGTGTGCCGCAAACTGCGCTGCCAAACCGTGATGAGCCGCGTCGGACTTTGCAACAACAAGAAGCCCGCTGGTGTCCTTGTCGATGCGATGCACGATGCCAGGCCGCGCAAGGCCACCAACGCCAGAAAGATCCCCCCCGAAATGATGCAAGAGCGCGTTGACCAACGTGCCAGACGGACTTCCCGGCGCGGGATGAACAACCATGCCGGCTGGCTTGTTCACGACGATCAAATCCGCATCTTCATGCACGATGTCGAGCGCGATGTCCTCGGGCAAAATGTGGCTGTCTTCGGCATCCTGTACGGATACGTGTATTTCGTCCCCTTCAGCGACCTTCGCCTTGGGGTCGCTCAGGACTTCTCCCGTACGTTCGACCGCCCCGGCTTCGATCAGTTTGGCCAGGCGAGACCGGCTAAGATGGGCTTCCTCTGGCACGTCGCGCGCCAATGCCTTATCCAGACGCGGCGGCGGCTCGGCGCCGATGATTATGGTGACGACACGGCTCATGGATCAGGACCCAAACCCAGCCGACATGCGCGGCTTGCGACAGTTGCGACTGCTCGTGACGGTTCTCACGGCGGTGATGATCATTGGCATGGTCACGATCATGGTCCTTTTGATTGGCCGGCTACGGGGCCCCGCAATGCCAGCCTTGCCCCCTGTCATAACCCTCCCGGACGGCACGACACCAGTGGCGGTCACTTACGGCCCGGGCTGGTACGCCGTTGCCACGCAAGATGAAATGCTGATTTTTTCAAGCGACGGGACGTTGACGGCACAAGTCCCGCTTACGCGCTCGTCGCAATAGGCGCTTTGACCGCTAGGGGCGACGTCCAGCCGGTTTCAATCGCAACTGCCCAGCTTTCAGCACCTTTTGATCGCGCGATCTTGGCCATCTCGGAGGGATCATAGGGCACCGTGCACAGCCGCACCGTCCACCCCAGCCCGCTTTCGTTGTCGCAAATGGCGTACCGCGCGTCCGGCGTGCCCGTTTCGGCGACGAACGGGGGATCAAAACGGTCATCCAGATAGGCCGGACAGCCCGCCGCACCGGGGTTGGCCGCGATGCGCCCATCGCTCAGCCGGACAACGCGCGGCAGATGCGTGTGCGCCGATAGCATCAGCGTTTGCGTGACACCTTTGGCGTGCCGTTCCACCTCGTCCAGCGTTGCGGGACGCATGCGTTCATTATCTCCGCGATCATCCAGCCAATTTGTCGTGTCACTGGCCGGGGTGCCGTGGCACAAGAGGACGCCGTTCCACGACATTGTGCGCGGCAAGGCTGAAAGCCAGTTGTAGTGCGCGTCCTTCAACACGGGATGCACCCAAGCTTCCCAAGGACCAGCCCCAGCTGGGCCGAAGCGCGTCTCGATAATGAAACGATCATGGTTGCCAGCGATGGTCGCAATGTCGAGATCGATCAGGCGTTCCGCCGTGCCAAACGCATCGAGCGGGCCGCTCAAACTGTCGCCAAGATTGACGATATCCCCGATCCCCTGCCGCTCGACATCTGCTAGAATGGCGTCAAGCGCTGCAGAGTTGCCGTGCAAGTCGGCAAAAGCTGCAAACCTCATGCACTCACCTTTTCCTACTCGTACACGGGGGTAAACCCCCCAAACATGGCCTCAATATGGTGGTGTGTCGGAATGGTACCGCCTCCCTGGTTTGAACAGGGGACCTCTGGATCCACAATCCAGCGCTC
>CAZWZG010000005.1:10883-44536 GCA_964638245.1 uncultured Rhodobacterales bacterium | reverse complement strand
CGGTGAAAGCCCGAATAAGCGGTTTTCCGTCGAATTTCTTTACCAAAAAGTAAAGGATTGCATTGCATCTCAGCCTTGCTCATCTTGACACGCATAAGGCGAGCGATGTTCGCGGCGCGACAAAAGTGATCAGTTTACGTTACGTCCGCAACACTAAACAATTTGTTTAAAAACAGCGTATTATGTGAATTTAGGCTGAGACCTGTCTAAAAAGATAGGTTGTATTGATAACCATTTTGCTCGCTTATGCCCGCAGCAGTTGAAGAGGAGAACACCAATGAAGCATGCAGTTGACGTCCATGTCGGCAAACGCGTGCGCCACCGTCGCTGGATGGTGGGTATGACTCAGCAACAACTGGCCGAAAAAGTCGGGATCAAATTTCAACAGATCCAGAAGTACGAAACCGGTATGAACCGCATTAGTGCATCGCGTCTTTGGGACATCTCCGAAGCGCTTAATGTGTCTGTCAGCTTCTTCTTTGAAGGTCTTGAAGGCGAAGCAGGCGAAAAGGCAGAAGAAACGGTTCCGGGCGATATATTTGCAGATAAGGAAGCGTTGGAGCTGGTGCGCTCGTACTACGCGATCCCCGAGATGCAGCGGCGCCGCCTATTTGAATTGGCACGTGTGCTAAGCGACGTGGCCTGATACCGGTAGGCATTCGGCCTAACGACCAAGAAGACGACATAATGACGACGACAGATTCGCGCTCGGACACTGCGTTCGACGAGGCGAGCCTTTGGCCAGTTGCCGAAGCGCTCGCCGACATTGCGCGCGTCCAAACGCTCACGCATTTTCGTAAAGCCACAAAAATTGAGTCCAAGACCGAGGACTATGATCCGGTCACGGAAGGCGATCGTTCTGCGGAAGCCGCCATGCGCGCGCACTTGCAATTGCACCGTCCCCAAGACGCCATCTTGGGCGAAGAATACGGCCAGACACCGGGTACGAGCGGGCTGACATGGATCCTCGATCCGATCGATGGAACGCGCGGATATGTTTCGGGGACTCCGACATGGGGTGTTTTGATTGCCGTTTCCGATGAAAGCGGCCCTCGGATCGGTGTGATTGACCAACCTTATATTGGTGAGCGTTTCATGGGCGGTCCGAGCCGCGCTTCGATGACGGGTCCCTTGGGGCAAGTCGACCTGCAGGTCAAAACAACAACGGAACTCGCGGAGGCGACGATCCTGACAACCTTTCCCGAGATTGGGACAAGCCAGGAACGCGCAGGATTCGAGGCGGTCGCGTCGCGCTGCAAGCTGACACGGTACGGGATGGACTGTTATGGCTACGCGCTGCTCGCGGCTGGTCAGGTGGATCTCGTCATTGAGGCTGGTCTTCAGTCCTACGACATTGCCGCACCGATTGCGGTGATCGAAGCGGCAGGTGGCATCGTGACCGATTGGTCAGGAGGTCCAGCCCACAATGGCGGGCGTGCCTTGGCTGCAGCAACGCCGGAATTGCATGCCGCTGCGATGGAGTTGATCGCCGAGGCGCTCGGGTGACCACGCACACGCTTATTCGCGGCGCCGAATTGGTGGTAACGATGGATGACGACCGGGCCGAATTGCCCTCAGTCGACATCCGCATCCGGGATGGGGTCATCGCTGAGATTGGACCGGACCTTCCGGTCGACGGCGCCTCGATTCATAACGTGGTGGACTGTCTGGTCACGCCGGGTTTGATCAACACGCACCACCATCTTTTTCAGACGCTGACGCGCGCCGTTCCGGGCGGCCAGAACGCATTGCTTTTTGGCTGGCTGCAGGCACTCTATCCGATCTGGTCGATGTTCGGTCCGGACGAGATGCGCGTGTCTGCGCGCGTCGGATTGGCAGAGTTGGCGCTGTCAGGATGTTCGACAAGCTCGGATCACTTGTACCTCTTTCCCAATGGCGCGCGCCTTGACGACACAATCGAGGCGGCTGGCGATGTCGGGCTTCGGTTCCATCCGACGCGCGGCGCAATGACAATCGGCGAAAGCGATGGCGGGTTGCCGCCCGATGCGCTGGTCGAACGACCCGAGGCCGTCATTGAGGACATGATCCGCGTTGTTGATACGTTCCATGATCCTGCGCCCGGCGCCATGGTGCAGGTTGGGCTTGCACCTTGTTCGCCGTTTTCGGTCAGTCGCGAGGTTATGCGCGACGCTGCACTGTTGGCCCGTGACAAGGGGGTGCGGCTTCACACGCATCTGGCGGAGAATGACGAAGACATCGCGTACTCGCTCGAGCGGTTCGGATGCCGACCAGGACAATACGCCGAAGACCTTGGCTGGACAGGCGAGGACGTTTGGCACGCCCATTGCGTGAAGCTGGACGCGGGAGAGATCGATCTTTTCGCCCGGTCGGGTACCGCCGTGGCCCATTGCCCTTGCTCGAATTGTCGTCTTGGGTCTGGAACCGCGCCTGTGCGGGCCATGGTGGATGCTGGCGTTCCGGTCGGACTCGGCGTTGATGGTTCGGCGTCCAATGATCAGGCGAACCTTCTTGCAGAGGCGCGCCAAGCGATGCTGCTTCAACGGCTGGCCTTGGGCGCGGATGCCATGGATGCGCGCGAAGCGCTTTGGCTGGCGACGCGTGGAGGCGCGCGCGCCCTTGGGCGCACGGACATCGGGCAAATCGCAGTCGGTAAGCGGGCCGATTTGGCGATTTGGGACCTTTCTGGCGTTCATAGCGCGGGTAGCTGGGACAAGGCCGCACTGCTCTTATCGGGTCCGAATTCAGTTCGCGATCTGTTCGTGGAGGGGCGGCTTGTCGTCTCCAACGGCGTTTTGGCAATGCGTGACCTTGCGCGCGATATCGAAGACGCTAACCGCCTGGCGAAAGCGCTTGCCACCGGCTGAAACAAAGTGCGGCTGGATCGAAACAATTGAGACGTTCTCCGACAACCGGCTGAAACCTCGAGCAGTGAAACCCTGACCATCAACCCGGACTTCCCCGGGCCCGTTCAGGAGAAACACAATGCTCAAGACCCTAACTTTTGCGGCGCTGACTGGCGCTCTTGTATCCACCGCAGCGTTCAGTGCGGATCAGCGATTTTCCCAAATGAATACCCACCCTAGCCAAGGCGAGGTCACGCTTGTTGAGGCTTCGATGGCGCGGCTGCAACCGACTGGTGATGGTGTTTTCGTTCATGTCGATACAGGTGGATTGACACCCGGTCACGTCCACACGCTCTGGTTCGTTGTGATCAACGATCCGGCCGCATGCGAAGGCGCGGGGTGTACATCCAAGGATGTGCTGAAGCGGTCCGATATCGTTCAAGCTGATGTTGGCTACGGCGGCGGCATGATTGCCGATGAAAATGGCCGCATCCAGTTCAACTGGTTCCAGGCCCACGGCGCGCTTGACGGCGGCTGGTTCGGCTATGGCCTTGATGACGGAGAAACGTCCGAGGTTCACCTTGCGATCAATGACCATGGGCCTGTCCTTGCGGGTCGCGAAGAAGAGATGCTGTCGTCCTACCGTGGCGGCTGCACGACGGAATCGATCCCTGCACCAATGCCTGCGATTGCCCACCTGAGCGGCGAAGAAGGTCCCAACACCTGCCGTCTGATGCAGTTCACGATCTTCAAGCCGGCTATTCCAGCAAGCTAAACCAAACCCTTAGCGCCCGTATCCCCGGGCGCTCACTCTCCGACCGGGCGTCCAGCAACCCAGACCTGCGCGATGGCCCGGTCGTCGCCCATCATCACAGTTGGGAAAATGGCGTCCCACACCGTGTCTGCCTCCGCGCGTCTTTGCGCGATCGCAGGCGTCGAGGCGAGATCGAGCGCGATGATGTCGGCGGCCATGCCCGGCACAAGTGTTCCAAGTTGGTCGTCCAACCCCAAGGCTTGCGCTGATCCGGCGGTCGCCAACCAAAGCAATTCCGCGGCGTGAACGGCCCGTCCGCGCAGTTGCGCCACTTCGTATGTTGCTGCCATCGTTCGCAGCATCGAAAAACTCGATCCACCGCCGATATCCGTTGCCAGTCCGACTTTCTGTCCGGATTGGGCCAACCCACCAAGGTCAAAAAGTCCTGAACCGATAAAGGTGTTTGACGTAGGGCAGTGGATGAGGGCTGCACCCGCTTCAAGCAGGGCAGCGCGTTCGCGGTCTTCGAGGTGAATTGCGTGGCCAAAGACAGCTCCGGGACCAATCAGCCCGAATTTTTCGTACACATCCAGATAGTCGCGCGACCCCGGGTAGAGCTCTTTGACCCATGCAATCTCTTCGACCTGTTCGGAAAGATGGGTCTGCATGAGGCACTCGGGATGCTCACGCCACAAGGTTCCCATGGCTTCAAGCTGTGCTTCGGATGAGGTCGGCGCAAAGCGGGGTGTGATGGCATAGCGCGCGCGGCCCGTTGCATGCCAGCGCTCCAGCAGGGTCTTGGAGTCGTCATAGGCGGATTGCGCGGTGTCGCGCAAAAACTCTGGCGCATTGCGATCCATACAGGTTTTGCCTGCGACAACGGCCATGTTTCGCGCGGCCGCGGCGTCAAAGAAGGCATCGACGCTTTCGGGATGGATGGTGCAGTAGCTGGCCACCGTCGTGGTGCCGTGGGCAAGGGCGGTATCAAGGTATCTGTCTGCCTGCTGACGCGCATAGGCAGCATCGCCAAAGCGACCTTCTTCGGGGAAGGTATAGGTGTTCAGCCAGTCGATCAGGCGGCGACCCCACGAGGCAATGATCGCGGTTTGGGGATAGTGGACATGCGCGTCCACGAACCCCGGCAGCAGGAGTGTGTCTGGGGATCCTGCAACCTCGGCCTCAGGGTACGCCGCTCTCAGATCTGAGTAGGGGGCAACCGCCTTGATCTTGTCGCCTTCCACAAGAATGGCGCCGTCTTCGGTCAGCGAGGTCACCGCCTCCCACCCTTGCAGGAATGGATTGCCGGTGAAGACGCATGGAATGCCACGGATCAGGGTCTGGGTCATAAAACCGTCCTACGCCAAGCGTCTTGCCCGATCCAGCGCCGTTCTGGCTATCTCTGCACGGCTTTTGGTTTTCCCTCCCAAGCCCATCCCCTATGTTGTTTGCAAGAAGGGCAGGCACGATGAGCGAAACCGAGACCGAACCGCAGACCGAAGCCAAGGACGAGGATGCCTATGCGCTGGACGGTGGCCTTGTCGCCGGTGTTCGTCTGGCGATTTCGGCAGGCGATGCGGAGCGTCTGGCCGAGCTCTTCGAACCGCTGCACCCAGCAGACATTGCCGACCTTCTTGAACAACTCGATCAAGGCAGACGACGCGAGCTGCTCTTGCTTGCCGCAGACCAGATCGACGGCGATGTCCTGTCCGAGATCGACGAGAGCATCCGTGATGAGGTCGTCGAGTTCCTGCCCAATGAGGTTGTTGCCGAGGCCGTTCGCGATCTGGAAAGCGATGATGTCGTTGATCTGATCGAAGGCCTTGAAGACGAGCAGGCCGAGGTCGTTCTGGATGCGCTTGAAGATGCAGACCGGGCGGCTGTGGAGGCGGCGCTGGCGCTTCCCGAAGACTCCGCGGGTCGCCTCATGCAGCGCGAGGTTGTGGCAGCGCCCGAGCATTGGAACGTCGGCCAAGCCATTGATTACATGCGCGGACATGACGATCTGCCCGATCAGTTTTATCACGTCATTCTTGTTGATCCCCGGCATCGGCCCACGGGTTACGTCATGCTGGGTAAGCTGATGGCCAGCCCGCGCACCCGTCCCCTAAAAGACATTACCGAGGATAGCTTTCGCACGATTCCGGTCACGCAGGATGAGGGCGAAGTGGCCTATGCCTTCAACCAGTATCACCTGATTTCGGCGCCAGTGGTTGATGAGGATGACCGACTGGTGGGCGTCATCACGATCGATGATGCCATGATAATTCTCGATGAAGAGCATGAAGAAGACATCCTGCGACTTGCAGGCGTGGGCGATGAAAGCCTGGCCAGTTCACCGCTCGAAATCATGCGGCGTCGTTTCCCGTGGCTGTTTGTGAACCTCATCACCGCAATTCTGGCGAGCCTTGTGATCGCTCTCTTTGAGGACGTGATTGCGGTGCTTGTCGCGCTTGCCGTTCTGATGCCAATCGTGGCCTCGATGGGCGGGAATGCGGGCACGCAATCCCTAACCGTGGCAGTGCGCGCCTTGGCGACCAAGGACCTGACAGGTTCAAATGCATGGCGCGTGGTGCGACGTGAGGTCATTGCAGGTCTCCTGAGCGGATTGGTCTTTGCAGTTCTTATGGGCGGTATCGGTGCCGCATGGTTCGGATTGCCGATGCTCGGCGTCGTGATTGGCGCGGCTATGGTGATCAACCTTGTCGTTGCAGCGCTTGCCGGGATCCTGGTGCCGCTGGGGCTCGACAAGCTTGGGATCGACCCGGCATTGGCGTCGGGGGCTTTCGTGACGACCGTGACGGATGTCGTTGGTTTCTTTGCCTTTCTCGGATTGGCGAGTGCGTTTCTGTTATGACCACCGAAGCAAAAAAGGCATTGCGACGTGCCGTCGGCGCGCGACGCGCTGAGGCTCATGCAACGGTCGCCCAAGGCCCGGCGCTGGAGCGTCTGCGCGCGTTGCTCGCGGACACGGTCGGGCCGGTGTCGTTTTACTGGCCGATCCGCACCGAGATCGACCCGCGACCCGTTATGGCAGAACTCGCGGACATCCGGCAGGTCTGTTTGCCCTTGACCCATGGTCGCGCGGCGTTGACGTTTCTGCACTGGTTCCCGCAAGCGCCCATGACCGTTGATGGGTTCGGGGTCGCCGTTCCGGACGGGACCGAGCCGGTCGTTCCGCGCACACTAGTGGTGCCAATGCTGGCTTTTGACGGGAACGGGCATCGGCTGGGATATGGCGCGGGGCACTATGACCGCACGCTGGCTGGGTTGCGGGCAAAGGACCAGATCACGGCCATCGGCTTTGCCTTTTCCGCCCAAGAGGTCGCGCCATTGCCGATCGAGGCGACCGACCAGCCGCTGGATGCGATTGTAACCGAGAAAGACGTGCTGCGGTTTTAGAGATCGCTGACCCGCGTAAGTAGGCGGGCGCACGCCTCTCTTTGCTTGCTCTTCGTCCCCCTCGGCCCTACGCATGGTCCTTATGCGATTGCTTTTTCTTGGAGATGTGGTGGGTCGATCGGGCCGCGCGGCGCTGACCCAGCAGCTAAAAGTCGTGCAAGATGCATGGCGGATCGATTTCACAATCGTGAACGGTGAAAACGCGACCTCGGGCATCGGGTTGAGTGCGGATCACGCCAAGGACATCTTTGCTTCGGGCGCTGATGTCATCACCCTTGGGGATCACGCGTTTGATCAGAAAGAGATGCTCCAACACATCGAAACGGATCCCCGCATCCTTCGACCGTTGAACTATTCAAAGGCCGCTCCGGGACGCGGTGCACGGGTCTTTGATGCTCCGGGCGGGCGCAAAGTGCTGGTGGCGCAGGTGTTGGGACAAGTCTTTATGAAGCGCCCGTTCGACGACCCGTTTTCTGCTGTTGATGCGGTGTTGAAGGCGCATCCAAGAGGCGGCGCTGTGCAAGCCTCGGTTCTGGATATTCATTGCGAGGCCACGAGCGAAAAGATGGCCATGGGCCATTTCTGTGCGGGGCGGGTCAGTCTTGTTGTTGGCACGCACACGCATGTGCCTACGGGCGATGCGATGATCCTTGATGGTGGGACAGCCTATATGAGCGATGCCGGCATGTGCGGCGACTACAAATCGGTCATCGGCATGGACAAGGCCGAGCCTTTGCGCCGGTTTATAACGGGTATGAGCAAGGGTCGCTTCCAGCCAGCGAATGGCGAGGCGACGCTGTCAGGTGTCATGGTTGAAACCGATGACAAGACGGGTGCTGCAATTTCAGTCAAAGCGATCCGTCATGGTGGGGCGCTGTCCCCGTCGACCCCCTAAGCGCTTGCGGCAGGGCGTTCGCCGGGTCAGACTCAAAGCGAAATGATTGAACTGACGCAACTGCTTGGGCCGAATGGGCCGGCGTTTCTGGCGCTCGGCGTCGTTCTGGCAATGTTTGTCCTCTTCGTGCGGGAGGACTTCCCGCCCGAGGTGACTGCGCTTGGGGGCGTGGCCGTTCTGTTGGTTTCAGGCGTGCTGCCCTATGAATCGGCGCGCATGGTGCTGGCCAATCCTGCGCCATGGACCATTGCGGCTATGTTCATCGTCATGGGCGCGCTCATGCGGACGGGGGCCTTGACCTGGCTTACGAACGAGGCCGAGGCGCGGGCAGAGGAACGCCCCCGGACGACACTTCTGATGATGATGGCGTTTGTTGTCGTGGCTTCGGCGATTGTATCGAACACACCTGTCGTCGTCGTGATGATCCCGGTGTTCGTGCAGGTGGCCAAACGGCTTGGACTGTCGGCGTCCAAGCTTCTGATCCCATTGTCCTATGGCGCTATTCTTGGCGGCACTCTGACCCTGATCGGGACGTCGACGAACCTGTTGGTGGACGGTGTGGCGCGGGCCGAAGGGATGGAGCCCTTCGGGATATTCGAGGTCACGCCACTGGCGATTTTTCTCGTAGCGTGGGGTATGTTTTATCTGGCCGTGTTGGGGCCACGACTTTTGCCCGACCGCGCAAGCATGGCGTCGCTCTTGTCGGACCGTTCGAAAATGAAGTTCTTGACCGAGGTCGCCATCCCGAGCGACAGCGCGCTGGTTGGTCAGAACGTCAGTGAGGTTGAGCTATTCAAGCGCGGTGGCGTGCGCTTGATCGATGTTTTGCGCGGGGACGCGTCCTTGCGGCGCAACCTTGCCGCCGTTGAACTGGCCGCTGGCGACCGCGTGGTGTTACGCACCCAAATAGACGAACTCTTGGGGATGCAGGACAGCAAGGACGTCCGCCCTGTGGATCAGCTTTCTTCCGTCGAGACCTCCACTGTCGAGGTTCTGATTACGCCGGGATGCCGGATGGTCGGACGATCCCTCGGTTCCATGCGCTTGCGCCGCCGCTACGGCGTTTACCCGTTGGCGGTTCATCGGCGCAGTCAGAATATCGGACGGCAGTTGGATGATATCATCGTCCGGGTCGGCGATACTCTTCTTCTGGAAGGGCGCCCGGAGGATATCCAACGGCTGGCCAGCGATATGGAAATGGTCGATGTCTCCCACCCCACCGCACGGGCCTATCGCCGGGGCAAGGCACCGCTGGCGTTCATCGCCTTGATTGCGATGGTCGCGTTGGCGGCTTTTGGCGTGGCACCGATCTTTGCGCTCGCGATCGTAGCGGTCGCATTTGTGCTTCTGACACGCTGCATCGACGCGGATGAGGCTTTTGCGTCGATTGATGGACGACTGCTCGCGCTGATCTTTTCGATGCTGGCCATCGGAGCAGCGTTGGATGCGTCGGGTGCAGTTGCGTTGATTGTGGAAGCGGTGGCGCCCGCGCTAGGCGGCCTGCCGCCATTTTTGATTGTCTGGGCGATCTACTTGCTGACGTCGGTGTTGACGGAGCTTGTCTCCAACAATGCTGTGGCGGTCGTTGTCACCCCGATTGCGATCGGTCTGGCCGCAAGCGTCGGTGTTGATCCTCGACCTTTGGTGGTGGCCGTGATGGTTGCAGCGTCCGCTAGCTTTGCCACGCCTATCGGTTATCAGACCAACATGTTGGTCTATGGCCCAGGCGGCTACGCGTTCACCGATTTCATGAAAATCGGTATCCCCTTGAACCTGTCGGTCGGCTTGCTGGCCTCCGCCCTGATCCCGATTTTCTTCCCGCTCTGAACTTGATCCAGTTCAAGGATCGCTCTTCCAGCGCTCCTTAGGGTGAGGCTGACACCAGCCGACGGGAGATGTGCGATGTCGATATTGCTGATCCATGCCAGCATTGAAGGTCAGACCGCGAAAGTTGCACGCTATATGCGCGATCTGCTTGAGGCTGAAGGTCCGCCGGTCACGATGGTCGATACCGAAGCGGCGGTGCCCAAGATTGATTTCGCGGCCTTCGATCATATCGTTTTGGCCGCCCCGGTGCATGAACGGACTTACCCTGACGGGTTCGAGGCTTTCGCGGCGGGACACAAAAACGATCTGGCGACGAAACCGACCTTGATGCTGGCGGTCAGCCTTGCCGCGGCGTTCCCCGAGAAATTGGAGGATGCCTGGGACTTTCAGCAGGAATTTCAGATGCGAACGGGGTTCATTCCCGACGAGGTACAGTATGTCGGCGGAGCGGTCCGGCCTTCATCCTATGGCTACTTTGAGAGCCAGATCATGCGATACGTCGTGCTCCACGGCGTGAAGGTCGACGCATCGACGGAACGAGAGTTCACCGATTGGGAGGCGATCCGGCAGAGAACGCTTCAACTTGCGACACCTTGACCGTCAAAGCGGCCAGAACACCAGGATCGCAGGGATCGCAACCGCGATCACAATGATCTCCAGTGGAAGGCCCATGCGCCAGTAGTCTCCGAACTTGTACCCGCCCGGGCCAAGGATCAGAGTGTTGTTCTTGTGGCCAATGGGGGTGAGAAACGCACAGGACGCGGCCACAGCGACGGCCATAAGGTAAGGGTCAGGAGAAACGCCAAGCGCTTGCGCCATTTCGATTGCAATGGGCGCGGCTACAATCGTCGTCGCGGTGTTGTTGAGCACATCTGACAGGGTCATCGTCACGACCATCAGAAGGGTTAAAACCGCCCATGCTGGTAGCCCTTCGCTCATCGTGACGAGCGCACCGGCGATCAACTGCGTCCCCCCGGCCGTCTCCAACGCTGCCCCAAGCGGGATCATCGATCCCAGCAAGACTACGACGGGCCATTCGATATGGGTGTAGATCTCCTTCACCGGCACGATCCGGGTAAGGGCGTAGATCACGACGACGATCCCAAGTGCCACAGGCAGGTAAATCCAGCCCAAGGCGGCTGCGATGACTGCCGCTGCAAAAATCCCGATGGCCAGCCATGTCCTGTTGTTCTGGGTTACGGCCAGCCCGCGCTCGGCAAGCGGGAGCACGTCGAGCCATGCGATGACGTCATCGGACGTGTCGCTGGGCGCAAGCAACAGCAAGATATCACCCGCCTGGATGTCGGTTTTGCGCACCGCCTTGGTGATCCTTTTACCCTGGCGTGAAATGCCCAGAAGGATCGTGCGTTGCCGCCAGTCGAGCCCGATGGCTTGCGCGCTGCGCCCCTCGATGCGCGATCCGGTTTGGACAACAACCTCAACCACGTTGAGACCGGCCCCTTCGAGCTGAAGCTTCTCGGTGCGTTCGGCATCGACAAAGGCAAAGCCGAATGCCGAACGGAATTCGTCTAACGCGTCGGGACGCGCCTCGACGATCAGAACATCGCCAGCTTGGGCGACAGCGTTTCTTTGCGGGCCACGACGGCGCTTGCCCTCGCGGATCAGACCAATGATCGCGGCATCCGTTTCCTCGCCCTCGGTCGCGATTTCACCGATCGTCATGCCGATCGCGCGGCTGTCTTCGGGAATCGTCAGTTCGGCAACGTAGTCGGCGATTTCAGCCAGCGCGTTCTTTGAGCCAGCAGCATTCTGGCCTGCGGGAATGAACCGCCAGCCGATCAGCGCCACAAAGGCGAGCCCGGCCAACGCAACGACGCCCCCCACAGGTGCGAAGTCGAACATCGCAAAGCTTTCGCCAAGGCGATCTTCGCGGATCGTCGCGATCAGGATGTTGGGCGGCGTGCCGATCAGCGTGACCATACCACCGAGGATCGTCGCAAAGCTGAGCGGCATCAGCGTGACGCTAGGCGAGCGGCCCGCTTTTCGCGCGGTCTGGATATCGACCGGCATCAACAGGCCCAGCGCGGCGACGTTGTTCATGAAGGCGGACAAGACGCCGCCAACGCCCCCCATGATCGCAATATGCGCGCCGACGGCTCGGCTTTGGTCAATAAGCGTGCGGGTGATCAGGAAAACCGCCCCGGATCGCACCAGTCCGGCAGAAACGACCAGAACCAGTGCAACAACGATGGTCGCCGGGTGGCCAAAGCCAGAGAAGGCCTCGGAAGAGGGTACAACGCCGGCGACCACACCGATAAGAAGCGCGGCGAGTGCGACGATGTCGTAGCGAATACGGCCCCATAGAAGGAACGCGAAGACAAGGCCAAAGAGGGAGAAAAGGATGATCTGATCCGTGGTCATGCCCGGACCCTAGCGGTCGTGCTGCGTCAGGTGAACAGCAGAGGCCAGACCGAGACAATCAAAAGTGCTGCCATCGACCAATTGAACACGCGCAACCGGGTTGGATTGCCCAGAATACGGCGAAGGTTTTGTCCAAGAATGGTCCAGACCCCAACGCAAGGGATGTTGATTGCTCCGAAAACCAGGGCGACAAGGACAACCGCCATCAGATTGCGCTCGGGCGCGTAGGCGGTGATCGCGGCAGTGGCCATGAACCACGCTTTGGGATTGACCCACTGGAAGGCTGCGGCTTGAAAGAAGGTCATCGGTGCGGCGGCGCTGCCCGCCTTTGGTTCTGCGGCGTTCGCGATCTTCCATGCCAGCCACGCCAGATACACCGCGCAGACGACCTTGAGGATCGTGAAGGTCACGGGCACGGCCTCAAACAGCTCCATCAACCCGATGCCGATCAGGACGATCATAAGCGTGAATCCAAGGCCGACACCCAGCATATGCGGCACCGTACGGCGAAATCCGAAGTTCACGCCGGACGCCATCAGCATCAGGTTGTTTGGTCCAGGTGTGATTGAGGACACGAAAGCAAAACCGGACAGGGCCAAAAGGATTTCAACGGGCATCGGGTGTCTCCAGTGTTGCCACAAACTGCCTCAAAAACCGCGATAGGTGATTGCAAAATGGCCGGTCTTTCGCGTAAACTCTGCAACGAATGACGAAGATTGATGATATTGACGCACGAATATTGCGCGTCCTTCAGGACGAGGGCAGGATTTCGAACACCGCCTTGGCAGACCGGGTTGGTTTGTCGGCGTCGGCCTGTTTGCGCCGCGTGCAAGAACTTGAGCGACGCGGTGTGATCTCAGGCTATCGGGCCGTGTTGAACCCAACGGCGATGGGGCAGGGGTTCGTCGCCTATGTCACGGTTGGCCTTTCGGATCACTCCAAGGAAAGTCAGGAGGGGTTCGAGCGCGCCGTTTCGCGCAATCCCGAGGTGCGTGAGTGTCACAACATCACTGGAAACTTCGAGTATCTTCTGCGGATCGAATGCGCTGATCTTGAGACGTACAAGGATTTCCATACCGAACGCTTGGGCACGATCCAGCATGTGCGCCAGATCACGACCCATGTCGTAGTGGGCAGTCCAAAAGATGATCGCGCCTGACACCGATTGGATCAGCGCGGATCAGTAGGGCTTTCTTCACGAGATCGACATCCAATCGCTGGATGCTAGGTTTTTTGTAAGGAGGCTAAGGAGCGAGCGATATGGACGCATTGATCAATCTTCTTTTGGCTGGGGACATCCTTTTGGCGATTCTTCTGGTGGTCGTATGCATGGCGCGCATGGATCAGCGCTATGCGCAGCGGGTTCGAGCGGAAGCCGAGCGGAAGTCAATCCTAAGGGGCGAACGTCACGACGAGCGCTGAGGTGCGGCTGCGCCAGTCACCTTAAACGTCGAAGGACGGGGACTATGCCCAAAACCAAGAGCGCGGCGAGCAGGTACGGCGCTCCGGGGAAGTAGAGCCCTTGTGTTCCGACGAACTGCTCGAACGTGGCTGTCATGACCAGTGGCGCAGCGACGGCGGCGACCGAGGACAGCGACGCGATGACGCCCTGAACGAGGCCTTGCTGATCATCTCCAACCCGGTTTGCCGCGAACGCCGTCATCAAGGGCGGGGCCATGTCTGCGAGTGCGGCAATCGGCAAAAAGACGAATACCGCCCAAAGCGCCTCGGCGAATCCAAAGCCGATGAAGGCAATGATTGACGCAGTCGTCGCGAAGATCAGCGTTCGGTAGTCTCCGAACCGCCGAGTGAGCTGGGGCAAGACACCGGCCTGAACGATAGCGATCAGGACGCCGTATCCTGCAAGCGACACGCCGATCACGAAGGCGTCCCAGTCGAAGACTTCCCGGCCCCAAAACGCCCAGAGCGTGACGTAGACCATATTTGCGAACTCGAAGACAAAGATGCAGATCAACGGAACGGCGAGGCCGGGGATTTTGAAGGCGCGTGCGATGATGCCAAACGGGTTCAGGTCGCGACGTCCAAAAGGGCGGCGATTCTCGGGTTTCAGCGACTCTGGAAGGATAAAGATCCCGAACGCGACATTGATGGCGGATAGTCCAGCCGCGATCCAGAACGGTGCCGTTATATGCCAGCCTGCCGCGATGCCTCCCAAGGCGGGTCCAATGACAAAGCCCAAGCCGAACGCCGCGCCTATCATACCAAAGGCCGCCCCACGCTCTTCGGGTTTGGCGATGTCCGATATGTAGGCGGTCGCGGTGATGTAGGTGGCCCCAGCAACTCCTGCCAGGATCCGTCCTACGAGCAACAGCCAATAGTCCTGTGCCAGCGCCATGATCACGTAATCAATCGTCAGCGTCACGAGTGCTGCGATTAGAACGAGGCGGCGCCCGAAGGCGTCCGACAGGCTTCCCACGACAGGACCAAATAGGAACATCGCCGCAGCGTATGCCGACATCATGATCCCGCCCCAAAGCGCCCCTTCGGCCGTGCTGCCAGCGCCCACGCGCTCCATCAGGTCGGGCATGATCGGAAACACGATGCCGATCCCGATGGCGTCAATCATCAGGGTCGCGAGGATGAAGAGAAATGGTCCGCTGAGTTTCACGTAGCCACTCCTAGCCAGTTGCGCCCCGGGCGCAAGTCAGGCCCTGCTGACCCCGACCATTGCCCTTTGGCGTTGCCTTGTCCTATAGAGCCTCTGATCCGCAACTGAAGCAGGGAGAGACCCATGGCAGGCCATTCCAAATGGGCAAATATCCAGCACCGCAAGGGACGTCAGGACGCGGCCCGCTCCAAGCTGTTTTCAAAGCTGTCCAAGGAGATCACCGTCGCGGCCAAAATGGGCGACCCTGACCCGGATAAGAACCCGCGCCTGCGTCTGGCCGTGAAACAGGCCAAGTCTCAATCCATGCCCAACGACAACATTGATCGCGCGATCAAGAAGGCGATGGGGGGCGATGCCGAAGAGTACGAGGAAATCCGATATGAAGGCTACGGGCCGGGCGGCGTGGCCGTCATCGTCGAGGCGATGACCGACAACCGCAACCGGACCGCCTCCACCGTACGCTCGACCTTCGGCAAGAACGGCGGCAACCTTGGCGAAACTGGCTCGGTCGGTTTCATGTTCGATCGAAAAGGTGAGGTGACGTATCTCTCGGAAACGGCCGACGCGGATACGGTCATGCTGGCAGCAATCGAAGCTGGAGCCGAAGATGTCGAAAGTTCCGAGGACGGTCACGTGATCTACTGTGCCGACTCAGATTTGAACGACGTTTCTTCTGCACTTGAGGCCGAACTTGGAGAGGCGGAGAACACGCAGCTGATTTGGAAGCCGAACATCACGACGGAACTGGACCTCGAGACGGCGCAAAAGCTGATGCGTTTGATCGAAGTCCTTGAGGATGACGACGACATCCAACGGGTCACGGCCAACTTCGAAATCTCGGACGAGGTCATGGAAGCTCTTTCGGCCTAACCGACGATGACAGGACTCCAAGCGGCCCTGGCCGGTTTCGGCCTTGGCCTCAGCCTGATCATTGCGATCGGGGCACAGAACGCCTTTCTGCTGCGGCAAGGGCTGATGCGGGCACATGTGCTGCCGCTGGTCCTGATTTTCGCAATCTCGGATTCGCTGTTGATCGCAGCGGGCGTTGCCGGTTTCGGCTGGGTGGTCGACGCCTATCCTTCAGCGATTGACGTTTTCAAATGGGGCGGCGCGCTCTTTCTGTTTGCTTATGGGGCGCTGAGCCTACTGTCAGCGTGGCGGGGTGGATCGGAACTCAAAGCGGCACGCAACGAAAAGGGCAGCCTGAAACGCGCGATCCTGACAGCACTCGCCTTCACTTGGCTCAATCCGCATGTATATCTCGACACGTTCGCGCTGATCGGATCGATTTCAACAAACTACCCGGGGTTTGAGTGGGTGTTCGGTACGGGCGCGATTGTCGCTTCCTTTGTCTTTTTCTTCTCGCTCGGTTTTGGAGCGCGCTTTCTTGCCCCGCTCGTGGCCCGTCCGGGGGCATGGCGCGTCATTGATGCAGGGATCGGCCTGGTGATGTGGGCGATTGCGCTGAAGTTGATCCTCTTCTAGGCAAAAGCAGCGCACTCCAAATTCACTGCTTGCTAGAACCGCGACAAGCCCGCCGGTTCCCCGCGAATGAGCGCATTCAGCGCCTTCATCAGTTGCACTTCTTCTGCCTCGCTCAGCTTGGCTGACATGGCTGCGTTATTGGCGCGCGCTTTGGGTGACCCCTGATCCAGCAGCGCCTGACCTTTTTCGGTGATCTTTACCGTGCGAAAGCGTTTGTCATCCGATCGCCCGGAGCGCGCGATGAGTTCTTCTTCTTCCATATGGCGCAAAGCGCGCGAGGTCGCCGTGCGATCAATCCCGATAAACGTTGCGATCTCGGAGGGTTTGGAAAGCCCTTCAACCGCCACGGCAAGAAGAACGCACCAAGTCGTCCGTGTCATGCCAAGCTCTTTCAGGTCCGCCTCCAACCGCCGTTCCTGCAGGCGAGCGGCCAGCGAAAGCTTGTATCCCAAAGAGGCGTGAAGTCGGTATGGTGGGGCTGTCATGGGGTTTCGTCCCACCTCTCTGAAGACAAGTCAACCAGAGGCGAACGCGACATTTTCTGTCGGTTTTCTGCAACTCAACCACGGGGCGCTTGGGCTTACTGGCATGCGACAAAGGATGGTTGCCCATGCCCAGAGACGCCTCGACACGCCGCCGCTCCGGTGGACGCTCCGCAAACACCCGCCGCGCGAGTGCAGGCCAGATCAGCCAGATGCCATGGGCGCCGCCCATCATGACAGACCCACCTGTCGAGCCGCTGGGGCCCGACGGTGTGCAAGCCATCCACAAAGGGGCGATGCACATCCTGTCAAAGATCGGGATCGAGTTTCTCAACGCCGAGGCTCTTGCGATCTTCAAACAGGCAGGCGTTCGCATTGAAGGGCAAACTGTCTTCATGGACGAGGACTTCGTCATGGAGATGGTCGCAAAAGCACCGGACTCGTTCACGATCACGCCGCGCAATCCGGACCGCAAAATCACGCTTGGGGACAACCATATCAATTTCTGCGTGGTTGCCTCGCCTCCGAACTACTGGGATCTTGAAACAGGAAAAGTGCCTGGCACCCGTGAGCAATGCGCGAACCTTCTGAAATTGGCACAAGCGTTCAATTGTATCCACCTCACCGCGGGATACCCGGTCGAGCCCGTGGATATTCACGCCAGCACACGCCATCTGGACGTGCTTTTTGACAAGCTGACGCTTACGGACAAGGCCTTGCATGCTTACTCGCTAGGCCAAGAACGCGTCGAAGACGTCATGGAAATGGTGAAGATCGCTGCCGGTCTGAGCGAGGACGAATTTCAGGCCACGCCGCGCATGTACACCAACATCAATTCGACATCGCCGCTCAAGCATGACGAGCCGATGATCGACGGGTGTTTGCGTTGCGTGCGGCGCGGGCAGGGGGTCATCGTGACGCCATTCACGCTTGCCGGGGCGATGGCGCCTGTGACGATGGCGGGGGCCGTGGCCCAATCAATTGCTGAAGGACTGGCCGCGATTGCACTTTTCCAATACGTCGCGCCGGGATCGCCTTGTGCAATCGGAACGTTTACATCCAACGTCGATATGAAGTCAGGAGCGCCTGCCTTTGGGACGCCGGAGTACATTCGCGCCACGCAAATGACAGGTCAAATGGCGCGGTTTTACGGCCTGCCGCTGCGGTCGTCGGGGGCATGCGCATCCAATGTGCCAGATGGTCAGGCGATGTGGGAAACTTCGGCTTCGCTTTGGGCGGCGGTCCAGTCGGGCACCAATCTGGTTTATCATGCTGCGGGATGGCTTGAAGGCGGGCTGATCGCGAGCCCGGAAAAGCTGATTATGGACTGCGAAATCCTTCAGCAAATTCAGCGCTATATGGATCCGATGATCACTGCGACAGACGCGCCAAGCATCGCGCTTGATGCGATTGAGGAAGTCGGAAGTTCAGGCCATTTCTTCGGGATCCAACACACGCAAGACCGCTACGAAACGGCGTTCTACCAGCCCTTCCTGAGCGATTGGCGCAACTTTGAAGCCTGGGACATTGATGGGGCGGTCTGGACGGCAGAACGGGCGCATCGGTTGTTCAAGGCGATCATTGCCGAGTTCGAAGCCCCGCCTATGGACGATTCAGCGCGCGGCGCACTCGAGGAATTTGTCGCGCGTCGAAAAAAAGAAGGGGGCGCGCCAACTGATTTCTAGGCATTTGGGATTTCTTAAAGACTGGGCCGTACAAGAGCGCGGACTAAGGGGTTTTGCGCATGAACGTGCTGATCAACCGCGCGCTAGAGGGCTTTCTCCGCGACACCTACGGTGCCGAGGCTTGGGAGGCGATTGAGTCGATTGCTGACTCCGAGGTCGAGTTTTTCGATTTTGACGCAGGCGAGGCCGATCCAGTTACCGGCTTCGACTTCGGAAGCATTCTGGCCGCTGCGGTGGAACTCCTTGGCAAGGCGCGTTCGGATGTGCTCGAAGATCTTGGAACCTATCTCGTTTCGCATCCAAACATGGATGCGCTCCGCCGGTTGCTTCGATTCAGCGGCGTAACGTTTCCTGATTTTTTGCATTCCCTGGACGATCTTCCGGATCGCGCACGTCTTGCAGTTTCTGACTTAAGATTGCCATCACTAGAGCTGCTTGAGACAGGACCGCTTGAGTACGACCTTCTTGTTGCCCGAAATGAATTTGACTTCGGGCATATCTTGGTAGGGGTCATTAGAGCCATGGCCGACGACTACGGAAGCCTTGCGATGATCGACCTTACGGAGCCTGGCAAACTGAAGATAGCGGTCCACCAAACCGAGTTTGCTGAGGCGAAACCTTTCGAATTGGTGAGTTCCGCATGACCCATAGTTCTGTTGAAATCCCCTCTGCTGCCCTTGACGGTTTGATGCCAATGCATTTGAGGCTGGACAGCCAAGGACGCATCATGCATGCGGCGCCAACGATCGAAAAACTGATCGGAACATGTGACGGCAATTTACATTCGTTCTTTGAACTTTTCGCGCTGCGACGTCCGCGAGGCATTCAGACAATGGACGCGCTCATGGGTAAGGCTGGATTGCCTCTTCACCTCCAATTGCAAGGTGAACGCGCCGTTCAGATGAAGGGCATTGCCTACCCCGAGAACGATGGCCAAGGCATGGTGCTGAATTTGTCTTTTGGAATCTCAATAATGGAAGCGGTGCGCCGCTTCGAATTGAGTGGGCCCGATTTTGCACCCACCGACTTGGCGATAGAGATGTTGTACCTTGTGGAAGCCAAATCTGTGGCCATGGAAGATACGCGCCGTCTGAACCAGAGACTTCAGGCGGCCCGCGCGAACGCGGAAGAGCGTTCACGGACAGACGAGTTGACCGGCGTATCAAACAGACGGGCGCTTGAGCAGGTTCTTAGTCGGGCGGCCTCGAGACTGAAGCCATTTGCCATCATCCATATTGACTTGGACCACTTCAAAAAGGTGAACGACACTTATGGGCACGCGGCGGGTGACGTAGTCCTCCGGCGCGTGTCAAAAATTCTCATGGAGTCGGTGCGCGCTGATGATCTTGTCGCGCGGGTTGGGGGTGATGAGTTTGTCCTGGTTTTCCAAAGTGAAACAGATCCCGAAAACCTTGCTTCGATTTCCAGGCGCATCATCGCAAAAATCGAAGAGCCAATCCCGTTTGGAGCCGTAGAATGTCGCATCTCTGCCAGCCTCGGAATTTCAGTCTCATCCGACTACGAACAGCCTGATAGTGATCGGATGCTGCTGGACGCCGACGCCGCAACGTATCTGTCAAAGAATGCTGGGCGGGGACAGGCCACGATGTTCAATCCGTCAATGGCATCGAATCAGCTAGTGAGTGGATAGTCTTCAAGGGCAGCCGTTTTTCAGCAAACCTGCACTATGGCCTTCTCTGCGTTACACTGTTTCGGGAAACAAAACAGCTGACAGAGTGAACTATAGGCATTGCGAGCCTTCTCGTCTGGTCGAAAATGCACACAAGTATATGAAACTAATATAAAAATGTCGACGATATTCGCCCGGATTCGCATGCAATAGCGGATTAGAAAGCGTCATCATGTGGGCAAACTTTCGTCGTCGCTACGCCTTGGGTCGCCGTTATCCTGCTTCCACGGGACGTTTGAGGTCCGGAAAGCCAGCCTTGTGACCGACAGACGCGTGTAGTTTACCTTGGGTTAGAAATCGGCGATAATCGGCCGAAGGAACGTGTGTCCTGTCGGTTGGAGAACGGAAAGGCGCTCTTGATTGAGTGAAAGAACCTATGAACAAGATCTTTCGTCTTTGCGCTTTTGCGATATCCTTGACACTAGTCTCACCGGCGGTGGGCTTTGCCGCGACAGGCGAGGTCATCGCGGTGATCCAGCAGGCGCAGATTCAATCTGACGGAACCCGTAAAGTCCTTGAGATGGGCGCACCTGTTCTATCCGGCGACATTATCCAGACGAACAGACGGGGAGAGGCCCAGCTGCTCTTTCCCGACAAAACTCGTATCGTTGTGGGGCCAGGTTCCACGCTTGTTCTCGAAAGAACGCTCTTCAATTCAAACAACAAAGCGCAACGCTTCGTCGTAAACGCGGTGGGTGGCACTTATCGGTTTATCAGCGGTGAAAGTCGAAAATCTCGTTACAAGATCAAGACGCCTACGGCGACAATGGGGATCCGCGGAACAGCTTTTGACTTTACCGTGACGGACACGGAGACCACGGTTCTGATGTATGAAGGTATCGTCAACCTTTGCGCGCGCGATAGTCACTGCGCGCGGCTCAGCGAGACATGTTCCAGCGTCATCATTGATGTAGAAGAGCTGTTTTCACAGCCGGGAACCGACCGCGAGCATTTGCAGCTTTTGCAAGAACGTTTTCCCTATCGTGATGGCCAAATCAGGCTTCGTGCCGATTTCCGGACACGCATGTCAAACAATCAATGCGAAGACCGCGTTGAAACAGCAGATCTTCCCCAAGGGTCTGCACCTTCGGCTCCTTCCCGCGCTGCAGGTGAAAGTGAGAGCGATGGAGACGGTAATCCCTAAGGTTTAGGCGAAGGGTCTCGGCCCACGGTTGGCGGGTTTCCTGACTTGCCTCGTGCATTGGTGTTGGGTCATTGTTTTGCCTATCGGGCGTAACTGGTCAGCGTCGTGGGGGCAATTTGCGTAGATTATTCTTTCTTATGTCGCTTGCCTTGATCGTTGGGCTGGGTGCGGTTCGTGGCCTCGATCCAGCACCTGTTTCTGAAGCCCGTGAGGCGTATTTCGACTATCTGCAACGGCTTTCTCCACGCGACCCGGTGCCCCTCCCAATCAGGATCGTCGACATCGATGAAGGTTCTCTATCAATTGAAGGACAGTGGCCGTGGCCGCGCCATCGCCTCGCCGAGATGGTTGAGACGCTCGCCGAAATGGGCGCAGCGGTCGTTGCTTTCGACGTGCTTTTTCCTGAACCGGATCGGCTGTCAGCTGCCCAGGTTTTTGAAGACCCAAGGGTTGGGGCCGTCCTGGGACGTGTTCCTTCGCCTGATAGTCTGGCTGAGCTGGACAACGATAGGCGCTTTGCGGCAGCGATTGAAGAGTTTCCCGTTGTACTTGGGGTCGCCGACGCAGGAGGCGACGGGTCCGTTGAGGTATCCTCTACCGCAGGGTTCGTAGAAGTTGGCCTTTCGCGACCATCTGAAGCACTCCTTGAAATGAGGGGAGTCACCCCGATCGTTCCACTACTTTTGGCAGCAGGGGAAGGTATCGGCTCAATCAACGTGAGTCCTTTCGAAGACGAAGGTCGGGTCCGCGAAGTTCCATTGGTTTGGCGCTCCGAGAGCGGTATGATGCCAAGCCTGGCCCTTGAGGCTCTTCGACTTGCTTTGAGCGAGTCTACTATTTTGTTGCTTGGAACGGATTCGATTGAAGCCGCTATTCGGGCGGTGCGCGTCGGCGGGTATGACATTCCGACGAACTCAGAGGGCGCGTTGCGGGTAAGGTACCGGCATGACGCTCCAGAGTTTTATGTCTCGGCAGCAGATGTCCTAAGCCCAGATGCCTTTGACGATTTAGCACCCTTAGTAGCGGGCCACATTGTTTTTGTCGGAACATCTGCGGCAGGGCTTCTCGATATCCGAGCAACTCCGCTTGGCGAGACGGTTCCAGGGGTGTCCATACATGCGCAAATCCTAGAGCAAATCCTTCTTGAAGACTACTTGCAGCGAAACGACATCATCTCGGGATTAGAGCTTCTCGTCTTTGTCGGTATTGGCGCAGTTCTCACCGGCTTGCTGGCTTTGTCGGGCCCCATAGCCGCGGTCGGAGTAGGAGCCCTTAGTGCCATCGCGACACTTGCCGGGTCCTGGATTGCCTTCGACAGTTTTGGCATTCTGTTTGACGTTACTTTTCCGCTTGTCGCAGGACTGATCACCTTCACGGCACTTGCAAGTTTCCAGTTTGTGGTGGCTGATCGTGAGAAACGACTGATACGACGTTCTTTCGCCAAATACGTAAGTCCGCGCGTGCTTAGCGAAATCGAGAAAAGAGGGCACGCATTGGAACTTGGCGGTCAGATCCGACCCGTGACGGTCATGTTCTCAGATATTCGCGACTTTACGCCACTATCTGAAACGCTTTCTCCTCAGGATCTGGTGGCGCTATTGAATACCTGTTTCTCGCGCATGACCACGCACATACTTCATACGCAAGGCACAATTGACAAATTTATCGGCGATGCTGTCATGGCTTTCTGGAATGCACCGCTGGAAACTGAAGGGCACGAGCGACTTGCTTGTCTCGCAACACTTGCCATGCGCGAAGATCTCACCAAATTCAACTCGGATCGCGAGGCGAGGGGTCTTTTGCCGGTCAAAACCGTAATCGGGCTTGCGGCCGGACCGGCCTGCGTCGGCAACATGGGGAGCGACGATCGGTTCAATTACTCTGTCGTTGGCGACACGGTGAATGTTGCGGCGCGGATCGAAAGCAGTTGCAGACACGTGGAGTTTGATATCCTCGTGAGTGAAGAAGTCGCGCAAGCCGCGTCGGATTTGGCGTTTTTGGAGGCGGGTCGTTTATCTCTCAAAGGCGTGAGCGCGCGCATGCCTGTTCAGATTATTCTAGGCGACACAAGCTTCGCTGCATCTAAGGATTTTCACGATTTGAGCACGGCGTACGACGCGTTGGTTTCGTCCCTCTCGGATGCGAGTGCGTCGCTTGAGGAGCCTTTGGCCGATTGCCTGCGCATTGTCGAAAGGTTGGATCCAATGCTGTCGCGTCCTTTGACCAGCTATCTTCAACGGCTGCCTTCTCGTCGGGAAGATTTTTCTGTGCTGCAGGTGGCGGCCTGACACGATGGCAGAAGCCGGCATGGATCAGGCAAAAATACGTTCTGGAGGCAAGGAGCTCGTTAGAAGTCTGCTTGCAGGCGCAGTTTCTGGGTCGATCTGTTTTGCGATTACAGTTGCCTTGGCTGCAGCGGTCTTTTCTGGCCCGTTGAAACCAGCTTTTTCGGACGGACTGAGCATGATCCTTTTTGGCGGTATCGTGTTTGCGATCGCAGGGGTTGTATTCGGCAGAAGCTTTGGCGCGCAGTATCAAACTCAAAGTGCTACCGGGGTTATCGCGGCCATTGCCGTTGGGCGTATTGCAGACGCGTTGCCCGATGCATCGGTCGACGTTCTTCTTTGGTCCGCAATTGCATTCATAGTTCTTTCGACCGCACTTTCCGGAATCGTCTTAGTATTGGCTGGAACGGCCAGACTGGGTCACGCCGCACGATTTATTCCCTATCCTGTCCTCGGAGGTTTCGTTGCTGCAACCGGTCTTTTCTTGATCGCCCGCGCCTTTCTTATCATGGCTCCAAGCGCAAGTGATCTATCATCTTCATTTGCAACACTCGAGAGCTGGGGTCCTCCGATAGCACTTGGGATGTTTCTTGTTCTCGTAGAGCGACTGACACAATTGCGCTACCTCATTCTCTGGGGCGTTGGAGCAGTCGCGCTTTTTGCACATCTTGGCGCGTTTTTTCTTGAGGGAGAACTTTTAGAGGGTCTCAGGTTTTTGGATGCTGTCGTCTTAGGGGCCGCAGTGCCCGACCCATTCGTCTGGGATCAGTTGGCAACAGCGGACTTTGAAACCGTTTTTGCGCAGTTTCCACTAGCGCTTGCTTTGGCTGGGCTCGCACTTGTCGCTGCTTTGGTCAACGTTTCAGCGTGGGAACTTAGTGGTCAGCACTCACTCGACCTGAATCACGAAATGATACGCGCGGGCAGTGCAAATCTGCTTGGGTCTTTAGGGGGTGGCTTGACCGGATTTCAGTCCTTGTCGTTGATCCGGATCTCGCAGAGTGCGGGCGGAAGCGTGGGGTCGGTACTATCGGTCGCTGCGACGTTGACATTTATCTTGGCCGCGCTTTTGGCGCCGCTGTTCTTGTCAGTAGTACCGGTTGCAGCGATGTCTTTGGTTTTGGCCTATATTGGTGCCGGCATGCTGTATGATTGGCTGTGGGTGGAACGAAAAAGGTTATCTGCAGAAGAAAACGCGGTTGTTTTGGTGATTGTCGCCGTGTCGGCGCTCTTTGGACTCGTCGTAGCGTTGGGCGTTGGGATCGTCGTCGCTTCCATGCTTTTCGCAGTGTCTTATTCGCGCCTGAACGTGGTTTGGGCTGAGTATTCGGGCAGCCTGGCACGCTCTGCAACTGAACGCTCGGCACGGGAAGACAAGCTCCTGACGCGTTTTGGACGACAAACGTCAGTCATTGAACTGCAGGGGTTCTTGTTTTTCGGTACCGCCAACACGATCGTTGAACGCATCAAGGGGTCGGTCATTGGAAATGGAACGCGTGTCCGGACCCTCGTTCTGGATTTTCAGCGCGTACAGGCAATTGATGCGTCCGCGGTGTCTTCGATGCAAAAACTGCATCTTTTGGCGCGGCAGCAGAACATGGATCTACACCTTACTGGAATGCGAGACAGTGTACGCAAAGGCATGGTTTGGTGCGAGCAAGAGCCCGACGTACGGACCTTTCCAACGCTCGAAGCGTGCCTTTCCTGGACTGAGGACGAAATCTTACGTGTTTCTGACCTGACGGGAGGAGGTGCAGAGACCTCCGATCTTGCCGCCATTATCGAAGAGATAAAAAAAGCAGGTTATGACGATTTGTTGCCGCAGAGATCGCTGAAAGAAGGCGAGACGCTGTTCTCGTCGGGCACACCTGCGGATTGTCTTGCAGTTCTGGAAAGCGGACGTCTCTCTGCCATCATTTCGGCGGGACCAAATGGAGCGACGAAAGTTGCGAGCTTTCTTGAAGGTGCCGTTGTGGGCGAGCTCGGTTACTACGGAGAAATGCCCCGGACGGCAAACGTGATCGCTGAGAATGCTTCAGTGGTCAGGGTCATCCCTCGCGACACAATAGAGCTTCTAGAGCGAGAAGAAGCTGAACTTGCGACGCGTCTTCACGCGCTTCTTGCGTGCGTCATGGCAAGCAGACTTGCGCGAACAACGGCGTTGTTGAACGCCATGGGAAACTAATCAGCGACGTCGAAATGCGATCCATTGGCTCGCCGGATAGCGAGGCTTGTCAAGACCGTTCGGCGCAGCCGGAAATGGAGCCGCTCTGCGTACGGCGGCAATTGCAGCCTGATCCAGAGCAGGGATTCCAGACGACCGGCCGACCCGAACCTGCTCCAATTGGCCGTTGCGCGAAATGATCATGGTAACAAGCACACGACCGTCCTGTGTTCGCGCGTTCGGCCTTCGTTGTGCTTGTTGTATGCGTCTTGTGATGGCTGAAGCCCATTGTGCTTCGAGAGTACGGAGCTGATCGGCACTGAATCCGTTTGATGTAACGCGTGAGCTCGATGGTCCTTGAACGCTTGATCCCCCTGCACCTCTTGCACGCAATGTCACGGACTCTTGTTCCTGCCGAGCGACTGGGCGGATTGAAGCTAGAACTGACGTTTGGGGTGTTTGTAAGCGCGGTTGCTTATCCATTATTGGTAGTTCAGGCAAAGCCCCCTGGGATTGCTTGAGCGAATTGCGAGATTGCGGCTCGAGCTTGGGGGTCACGTCCAAGTTCGCAACCGATCCGAAAGGGTCTACCCGTGCCATGACCGCAATAGGCTTCTTGTCGACAAAAAGGGGCTCAAAAGGCAACGTGTCAGCGAGCGTCACATCTTGAAGCGACGGTCGGCGTACCAGAGGTCGGATATCGGTCGTAGACGATGCGCCGCCGGTTTGGTCGCTAGGGGTCGGCGGTGTAAATACGGCCGTCTGTTGAGAAACCCTTGGCTCACCGTTCCACTCGGTGACCATCGCTGCGGCGGATGCTCCCGCGAAAGTAATGGTTGCACCCATTTCGCCATCATCGCCGCTTGCTCCTTGAGAGTTCTGCGGAAGCAAACCAAAGGCTGCGATGTGAATGCCGATGGAAACAAGAAGAAAAGCGAGTTTAGTGACGGTTTGAATCATGCTGCGACCCGACCATGGAGCGCTTGGCAAAGCGCGTCCAGCCCATCTGACAAGGCCGCGGGCCCCGGTTGCAGGATCAAAGGCGACTTGATCTCATGAATGCGGCCCGCTTGAACGGCCGCGATTTGGTCCCAGCCATCACGCGATGCAATGCGCTCAGCGCGCACTTTCTTGCCGCACCAAGATGCGACTATGACGTCTGGATTGGCCGACAGAATATCGGCGTCCTCGACGATGCGGGAGGTTGCGCCCGGCGCGTGGGCGCGTTCGCGAAAGACGTCCGCGCCGCCCGCTATACCAATCAGGTCCGAGACCCAACGAATGCCCGCAATGCGCGGGCTGTCCCACTCTTCAAAGTAGACGCGCGGTTTGGGGGTGTTCGCAAAACGCTCAGCCACGCGGTCCAGCCGCTCGGAGTAATGGAGCGCAAGTTCTTTGGCACGGCTGGCTTCGCCCACTAGCGCGCCCAAAGTGCGGATCATGTCCAAAATGCCCGCCACGCTGCGCTGGTTGAAAGCATGAACGACAATTCCGTTCTTGATCAGCTCTGCGGCGATGTCGGCCTGAAGGTCCGAAAACGTCAGCACAAGGTCGGGTTTCAGCGCCAGAATGCTGGGAATATCCGCGCTGGTGAACGCGCCGACACGCGGCTTTTCGCGACGTACCTCGGGTGGGCGCACGGCATAGCCGGTGACACCCACGATCCGCTTGGATTGCCCGAGCAGATAAAGCGTTTCGACCGTTTCCTCGGTCAGGCAGACGATGCGCTCAGGGGGAAATGCCATCACACCAACTCCAAGGGTTGGAAAATCGTGCCATCCGCCCCTTGGGACAGATGCGCACGGATTCCGAAGGCACGAGCGATATTGTCAGAAGAAAGAACCGCCTCGGGAGGTCCGTCCGACGTGACCTTACCGTTCTCCAGCAAGATGAGGCGTGTACAGAACCGCGCCGCCAACCCCAGGTCGTGGAGCGATGTCACGACCGCTTTTCCAGCCTCTGCCATGTTGCGAAACAGCTTCATGGTCGAAATTTGGTAGGCCGGGTCCAGCCCAGCGGTTGGTTCGTCGGCAAGGACCAAGGGGGTTTCTTGCGCAAGCACACGCGCAATCAGCACGCGCGCTTGTTCCCCTCCAGAAAGCTCGGTCGCCGGGCGCTTGCGGGCGTCTGTGAGGCCCATTTGCTTCAGCGCTCGATCAACGGCCTGTTGATCGGAGGGGGATAAGCGCGCTCCGGTCGGCAAATGCGGCAATCGACCCAGTGCCACGAGGCGTTCGATGCTAACGGGCCACGCGATATGACGCGCCTGGGGTAGCCACGCAGCACTTTTGGCACGAACATGCGCTGGCAGGGTGGAAAGCGAAGTTGTTCCCTCGTGCGGCAACAGGCCTAGGGCAGCGCGCATCAACGTCGTCTTTCCCGCACCATTTGGCCCGATCAGCCCGACGCATTCGCCCGGCGTCACCGCTAGCGAAACGCCATCGAGGACGATGCGTCGCCCACGGCGCACGCGCAAGCCTTTGACGCTCAGACCGCTCATGCGATTTCCCTTCGCGTCTTGTAGATCAGGTGCAGGAACAAGGGCGCCCCAACAAGCGCGGTCAACACGCCAAGTTTGAGGTCCTTCTCAGGGACCACGACCCGAACGGCGATATCGGCCAAAAGGACCATCGCTGCGCCACCAAGGGCCGATGCGGGCAAAAGGCGGGCAGGGGACGCGCCGGTGATCGGGCGCAAAAGATGGGGGACGACAAGTCCGACAAACCCAATCGCCCCGGCAACTGCGGTGCCCGCACCAACGGCCAGGGCGACGCCTGCAACAAGGGTGATGCGCACGCGGTCCAGGTTGATGCCCAAAGCTGCGGCGGCGTCTTCGCCCAAGGTGAGGGCGTCGAGCGCGCGGGCTGTTGTGGCCAGAAGGATCCATCCAACGATCATAAACGGCGCCGCGATCCAGACGTGGAAAAACGAGCGATCCGCGAGAGAGCCCAACATCCAGAATACGATCTCGGAGGCGGCGAACGGGTTTGGCGACAGGTTGAGCACCAAGGACGACAAAGCGCCTGCCAGCGACGAAATCGCAATGCCGGCAAGAATAAGTGTCAATGACGAGCCGCGTGGTCCCGCCAAGGCCATCAAAAGGAGGACGGACAGACCCGCACCGATCAAGGCAGCAATCGGAAGGCCCAACACGACGGCAGCGGCCAACCCGGTCTGAATCGCGATGATCGCCCCCAGCGCTGCGGCGGCCGAGACACCGATCAGGCCGGGTTCAGCCAGTGGATTGCGCAGATAGCCCTGCATCGCCGCCCCGGCGAGGCCCAGGGACGCACCGATCATCGCCGCCAAAATCGCACGGGGCAGGCGGATTTCGCGCATGATGATCGTGACGGGGCCGTCGCTCTGGACAAAAAGGCCGCGCAGCGCGTCGCTCGCTTTGATCGAGGCAGGACCAGTCACGAGCGAGATCGCAAAAAGGATCAGCACACAACATGCCAGCGCCGGCAAAAGCCAGCGGCGTTCCTCCATTGCCTTGCCCGACGCATCCATGCGCTGGCACCCCCTGATCCGCCGAGCACAGGCCCGACTGCTTGGATGTCACCGCAACGGAAAACCGTAGCCCCGGATGCGCCCCGCATCCCGACTGGGTGATCGCCTTGGCAGGTCTCCTGGCTTGCGGGTCGACGCAGGCGTCCGGCCTTCCCGGGGATGTCCCAGTGGCGTACTCGGCCCTGCTCGCCGCTTACAGTTGCGGGGGCAGCTGCGGCATGATCACCGCATTCCCTTTTCATCCCGAACCGAAATTCGGGAACCAAAGCGCCTCAGATTTGAGCGAAACGACGGGATTCGTCAATCAAAGATCAAAAATGATCGCCTTCGCCCTTGACGTTTATGCAAATCATTCTCAATTTCATCTACATGAGAACGCTTCGCATTTACAAACCCGCAACCGCCCTGTTCGCTGCTTTGTTTGCTGGCCAGACCGCAATGGCAGAGGACAGACTTTCTATTGTCAGCACCACTGCCATGATCGCCGATGCTGCGCGCCGTCGGTGGCGAGCATGTCACCGTAGATGCGCTCATGGGGGCAGGGGTCGATCCCCATAGCTATCGTCAAACGCGGACGGATATCGTCGAACTGACGCGCGCCGACCTCGTGCTTTGGCATGGCCTCTATCTCGAAGCGCAGATGGAGGACTTCTTGCTCGATCTTGGCGAACAAAAGCCGGTTGTCGCTGTGGCCGAAGGCATCGATGAAAGCAAACTTCTGGCGAGCGAAGACTATGACGGCCGTTTTGATCCCCATGTCTGGATGGATCCTACGCTATGGACCGACGTTGTCGAAGTGATCGAATCAACTCTGATCGACCTGCGCCCGGATCTGGAAGCCGAGTTTGCCGCAAATGCAGATGCACACATTGCCGAGCTTGAAGCACTGCAGATCTATGCCGCTGACATGACTGGTGCCGTTCCAGAAAGCACCCGTGCTCTTGTGACGGCCCACGACGCGTTTGGCTATTTCGGACAGGCGTACGGTTTCGAGGTGATCGGTGTGCAGGGCATATCGACGGCGTCCGAGGCCGGACTGAACCGGATCGCCGAGCTGGTCGACGTCCTGGTCGAACGGGACATCAAAGCGGTCTTCGTTGAAACGTCGGTGTCGGATCGCAACATGCGCGCGCTGATTGAAGGGGCTGCAGCCAAAGGACACGAGGTGACCATTGGCGGCGCGCTGTTTTCGGACGCGATGGGGCCCGAGGGCACCTATGAAGGCACCTACATTGGCATGATCGATCACAACGTGACGACGATTTCTGCCGCTCTTGGCGCACCTACGCCGGCTGGTGGCAAGAACGGTCGCCTTATGCAGGTGAATTGATGGCAACTGACCTGAAAATTGCAACGAGTGAAGGGCGGCGCCCTGCTGAGGCGGCGGGCGCAACCGCTGCGCTGTCGATAAAGGGTCTGACGGTTGCATATGGTGCAACGCCTGCGGTCTTTTCCATGGAAACCGCCTTCCCGACGGGCTCGATGACTGCGATCATTGGGCCCAATGGCGCTGGCAAATCGACATTGCTAAAGGCTGCTCTCGGCCTTTTGCCAACCGTCGCAGGATCGGTGCAGTTTTTTGGCGGCCCGCTGTCGCACAATCGGGCCCGCGTTGCCTATGTCCCGCAGCGCGCATCGATCGACTGGGATTTCCCGACGCGGGCCATCGATGTGGTCTTGATGGGGCTCTATGGCGAGCTTGGACTTTTGGGCCGCATCAAAGGCGATCACAAACGCCGCGCGCGCGCCGCGCTGGCGCGAGTTGGCATGGCCGACTTTGAAACGCGTCAGATTGGACAGCTTTCGGGCGGTCAACAGCAACGCGTTTTCCTTGCACGTGCACTGGCGCAAGAAGCGGATCTTTATCTTCTCGATGAGCCGTTTGCGGGTGTCGACGCAGCAACTGAAGCCGCGATCATCGAAGTGCTGCACGCGTTGCGCAGCGCTGGCAAGACGGTTGTTGTCGTGCACCATGACCTGTCCACCGTTGAAGAGTATTTCGACAGGGTCTTGATCCTGAACGTCCACCGCTTTGCAGACGGTCCGGTCGCTGAGGCGTTCACCACGCAAGCCCTACAAGCGGCCTATGGTGGCCGCCTCCCTGGCCTTGAGGCCGCCGCGGTCTGATGCTCTGGGATGCCTTGACGCTGGGGCTTGGCTACAATGCCACTCTCGTCACCATTGGCGCGGCCCTTTTGGGGGCTGCGGCTGGTGTTACGGGGAGCTTTCTGTTCCTGCGAAAACGCGCGCTTCTGTCCGATGCAATCAGCCATGCGACGCTTCCCGGCGTCGCGCTTGCGTTTCTGGCCATGGTGGCGCTCGGCATGGACGGGCGCGCATTGGGTGGTTTGCTCGCGGGATCTGCGCTCAGCGCCGCGGTCGGCCTTTTGTGTGTCGAATGGCTGACCTGGCGCACGCGTATCGGCGAAGATGCAGCAATCGGCGCGGTTCTGTCCGTTTTCTTTGGCGCGGGCGTGGTGCTTTTGACGGTTATTCAGACCTTGCCGACCGGGCGCCAAGCCGGGTTGGAGGACTTTCTCCTTGGATCAACCGCCGGGATGTTGAGATCGGATGCTGTGCTGATCGCATGGGGCGGGGCGCTGACGGTGGTGGTTCTGATAATCCTGCGCCGTGCGTTGTCACTGGTCGCGTTCGATCCCGGCTACGCAGAGACACAAGGGATCAACACCCGCGCTGTTGATCTGGCACTGATGGGCTTGGTGCTTGCCGTGACGGTCGTGGGGCTAAAGATCGTTGGGCTGATCCTGATCGTGGCGCTTTTGATTATCCCAGCCGTCGCTGCACGGTTCTGGTCGGAGCACTTGCCAACAGTTGTTGGCGTTGCGGGCGTGATTGGGGCCGGATCGGGCTATGCGGGTGCGGCGATGTCCGCGACGGCGCCTGACCTGCCGACCGGGCCGATCATCGTTCTGATCGCCTTCGCGGCCTTTACGGTTTCTATCCTGCTGGCGCCCACCCGGGGTGTCTTGGCGTCTCTGCTACGGCGGTCGCGCTATCATTCCCGGGTCCATTTGCGGCAAGGCCTGCTGGCACTGGCGACGGGACAACCCATTTACGAAAAGCTCACGCTCCGTTTGCTCCAGCGCGCCGGATACGCCCACGGGGACGGTGTGGCCACCCAAGCTGGGGCCGAAGCGGCCGCGCGCGCTCTTCTGGACGAAAGCCGTTGGACGATCCTGCGCGAAACACCAGAGCTGGCTGGTGCGCGCACGGCTTATGACGGTCTTACCCCGATTGATGACGTCCTTACCGTTGATCAGATTGCCGCCCTCGATGCGCGATTGCCTGCCCCGAAAGCGGTCCAATGAACGAGTTTGTCGTCCTTTCCCTGACGCCGCTGCTAATCGGCATTCTTGCGGCGGTCACCTGTGCCATACCCGGCAATTTCCTGATCTTGCGCCGACAGGCATTGATCGGGGACGCGATCAGCCACGTGGTTCTGCCCGGCATCGTCGTCGGTTTTCTGGTGACGGGGAGCGTCAAAACCTGGCCGATGCTTCTGGGGGCAGCGGTGGCGGCCATCATCGCCGTCCTGATGATCGAGGCGATCCGTAGGCTTGGTCGCATCGAAGCCGGGGCCGCGATGGGAGTTGTCTTTACGACCCTTTTCGCGGCAGGCGTTTTGTTGCTGGAGCAATCGGACACTTCCAACGTCCATCTTGATGTTGAGCACGCGCTTTTTGGCAATCTTGAAAGCCTGATCTGGCTTGAGGCGACGAATTGGGCCTCATTGCTTGATCCCGCAGCGCTGGCGGGCTTGCCGCCAGAACTGTTTCGCATGGCGGGTGCCGCGGTGGTTATCGCTGGCCTGACAGTGCTTTTCTGGCGTCCATTGAAGGCGGCCACGTTCGATGAGGGTTTTGCTGCCACCATGGGGCTCCCGGTCCGCATAATTGGTCTTGGACTGGTCGTTGCCGCGGCTGTGGCTGCGGTTGCGGCCTTTGATGCCGTGGGCTCAATCATCGTGATTGCGATGTTCATTTGTCCCCCGGCGGCGGCGCGATTGATGACCAACCGGCTGGAACATCAAATGATCTGGTCCATCGCGTTCGCGGCACTTGCGGCCATTCTGGGCTATGTTCTGGCCGGCTACGGGCCGCTTTGGCTGGGGGGGCAGAATGCGGTCAGTGCGGCTGGAATGATCGCGACCGTTTCGGGGGGCATCCTTGGCCTATGCGCGGTTTTCGGACCCCATCGCCGCTAAAGCGAACAAAAACGAACATGGCGCATTGACGAACGCGCCTGAAACGCGCATTCCGTCGATATGAAGGAGGGCGCAATGGACGACATGCAGGACATCTTTGTTGTGGGCGGCGGCATCAACGGGACCGGTATCGCACGCGATGCGGCGGGGCGGGGGTACTCGGTGACGCTGGTCGAGATGGACGACCTTGCAAGCGCAACATCCTCAGCCTCGACCAAGTTGTTTCACGGTGGCTTGCGCTACCTCGAGTTTTTCGAGTTCAACCTCGTCAA